>WTGL01000065.1:1577-4299 GCA_011523565.1 Acidobacteriota bacterium | reverse complement strand
CGTACGCGTATCCGGCGCCGGGGGAACGCGGAGCGCCGTTCCGGCCGACGGTGAGTGTCTCCGAGACGCCCTGGAACCCGGAGACGCTGCTGATGCAGATCGGGATCCAGGGCCGGCTGCCGGCGACGGAGGATCGTCCGCCGCTCAACCTGGCCTTCCTGATCGACACCTCGGGTTCGATGAATCAGCCGAACAAACTGCCGCTTCTCGTGCAGTCCTTCCGCCTGATGCTCGGGCAGTTGGACCCTGCGGACGAGGTGGCGATCGTCACCTACGCCGTTAGCGCCGGCTTGGCGCTGGACGCCACGGCGTCGAGCGATCGCGGGGCGATCCTGGCGGCGCTCGACCGTCTCAGTGCGAGCGGCTCGACGGCCGGAGCGGCGGGAATCCAGTTGGCCTACCAGACCGCCGCAGGCATGGCCGCCGACGGCGAGGTCACGCGCGTCATCCTGGCCACGGACGGCGACTTCAACGTCGGCATTTCGGACCCGGAGCAGCTTGAGGGCTTCATCGCCCGCCAGCGCGAGAGCGGCGTCTACCTGTCGGTCCTGGGCTTCGGCCGGGGCAACCTGGACGACGCGACGATGCAGGCGCTGGCCCAGAGCGGCAACGGCCAGGCGGCCTACATCGACACGCTCTCGGAGGCCCAGAAAGTGCTCGTCGACCAGCTCACCGGCACCTTGTTCCCGATCGCGAACGACGTGAAGATCCAGGTCGAGTTCAACCCCGCCGCGGTCGCGGAGTACCGCCTGATCGGTTACGAGACGCGGGCGCTCCGGCGCGAGGACTTCAACAACGACCGGGTGGACGCCGGCGAGATCGGGGCCGGGCACTCGGTGACCGCGATCTACGAGGTGACGCCGGTCGGGTCTCCTGCCGTGCTTCACGACGCCCTGCGCTATGTCAGTCGGGTCGAGGAGACGCCCAGGGCGGCCGGTGAGGGACGCGCCGGGGAACTCGCCTTCCTTCGCCTGCGCTACAAGGAGCCGGGCGAGGACGCGAGCCGCCTGATCGAACTGCCGATTGTCCGCGACGCGGGGAGCGGCGGTTCCGAACGGGGTTTCGCCGCCGCGATCGCCGGATTCGGCCAGCTTCTGCGAGGCGGCGTCTACACCGGCACCTGGTCCTTCGCCGACGCGATTGCGCTGGCCGAGGCGAACACCGGGGACGATCGCTTCGGCTACCGGCGAGAGGCGGTGACCCTGATGCGCTTGGCGGAGAGTCTGGCCGAGTAGGCGTTCAGTCCGCGCCCAGGAACTTGCGCAGGCAGCGGGTCACGGCGCCGGGGGCTTCGGCCATCAGCATGTGGCCGGCATCGGTGACCGTGACGAAGTCGGCGCGGCCGTTGCCGTCGCCGATGCGGTCGGCGAGTGCGCGGCCGGCACGGGGCGGCGTCATCCGGTCCTTCGCTCCGGAGACGACGAGCGTGGGGCAGTTCACCTCCGGGGCGCTGTCCTTGCCCTCCCACTCGTTGCAGGCGGCGAAGTCGCGGTGGAGCACCTGCGGCTTGCAGCGGTCGAGCAGGGCCATGGTGGCGCCCAGCATCCACAGGCCCGGCGACTCGGCGCCGCCGAAGTGGGCGCCGGTGCCGTGGCCGAAGGCGGCGATGAACCGGTGGGCGTTCAGCGGCCTCTTCAACGTGTCGGCGAGCAGGCCGGGGTTCACGCGCAGCGTCTCGCCGGCGCCGAACAGGGCGACCCGGTCGGTGGGTCGGTTCAGCCTGGCGGCGGCGTCGACAGCGATGCAGGCGCCCATCGAGTGGCCCACCAGGGCGAGTTCCTCGCTGCCGGCCTTCTTCGCTGCGACGGCGGCAAAGTCGGCGGTCCAGGTTGCGTAGTCGCCGATCGTCGAGATGCCGCCCGTGTCATCCGATGAACCGTGACCCGGCAGGTCGGGTGCGGCGACGTTCCAGCCGTGCTGCGCGAGCGAGCGCGCCTGCAGGGCCCAGACGGTGTGGTCGCAGCCGGCGCCGTGGAGCAGCACCGCCATCGGCCGCCCCGGCCTCCAGGCGGCGCCGCCGGCGCCGCAGTAGACCCTGCGGCCGTCGATCTCGAGGTTCGGCATTCCGGGATCTCCCGCTCAGGAAGCGACGGCGCGCGGCCGCTGCAACCGCTTCCGGGAGCGTTTGAGCGCCCGGTCGAGATCGGCCACGAGATCGTCCGGATCCTCAAGGCCGACGGACAGCCTCACCATCTCCTGGGTGACGCCCGATTCGGCCAGTTCCTCGGCCGTCATCTGCTGGTGGGTGGTGCTTGCCGGGTGGATCACGAGGCTCTTCGCGTCGCCGACGTTGGCCAGATGCGACCACAGTTGCAGGCCCTCGATGAAGGCGACGCCGGCCTCGAGGCCGCCGCGGATGCCGAAGGTGAGCAGAGCGCCGCTGCCGTTCGGGAGCAGCTTCCGCGCCAGCTCGTGCTGTGGATGGCTCGGGAGATCGGGATAGCTGACCCACTCGACGGCTTCGTGCGGTTCGAGGAAGGCGGCAACGGCGGCTGCATTCTCGACATGACGGGCGACGCGCAGCGGCAGCGTTTCGAGTCCCTGCAGCAGGTAGAACGCGGCCTGGGGATTCAGGCAGGCACCGAAGTCGCGGAGCCCCTCGAGCCGCGCCTTGAGAATGAAGGCGGGCGGTCCGTAGTGCTCGGCGAAGGCGATGCCGTGGTAGCCGGGGCAGGGCTCGGTCATGATCGGAAAGCGTCCGGAGGCGGCCCAGTCGAACTTG
>WTGL01000065.1:0-1567 GCA_011523565.1 Acidobacteriota bacterium | reverse complement strand
CAGGGTGACGCCGTGGCCGCCGATGAACTTGGTCGCCGAGTGCATCACGATGTCTGCTCCGAGGTCGATCGGCCGCGAAAGGTACGGGGTGGCGAACGTGTTGTCGATCAGGAGCGGTACGCCGATCTCGTGCGCGAATCCGGCGACTGCGGGAATGTCCAGCACGTCGATGCGCGGGTTGCCGATCGTCTCCCCGAAGAACAGCTTCGTGTTCGGTCGCGCCGCCCGCTGGAAGTTCCGGGGATCGGTGGGTTCGACGAAGGTCGTCTCGATGCCGAAGCGACGCAGCGTGTGGTTCAGCAGGTTGTGGGTGCCGCCGTAGATCGCGGCCGAGGACACGACGTGATCGCCGGCCGAGAGGATCGTCGCCGCGGCCAGGTGGAAGGCGGACTGGCCGGAGGCGGTGGCGACCGCGCCGACGCCGCCTTCGAGCGCCGCGACCCGCTCCTCGAACACCGCCACCGTCGGGTTGGAGATCCGCGAGTAGATGTGCCCGGCCTCCTCCAGGTTGAACAGTCCGGCGGCGTGGTCCGTGTCGCGGAACACGTAGGACGTCGAGTTGTAGACGGGCACGGCGCGCGCCCCGGTGGCCGTGTCGGGCCGCTGGCCGGCGTGAAGGGAAAGGGTGTCGAACTTGTAGAACCAGTCGCTGCTCATGGTGGTTGCCTCCCGGGTTGACCTCGGCGCGAGGCGGACCGTGAGTGTAGCCGGAGCTGGCACCCCCCAAGCCCCTGGGCAGGCGGGGAGGCGTCATGTGGCAGAGTCGCGTCCGTAGCGGGGAGAACGGATGGGGATTGTCGAAGAGTGGCACGAGTGCCTGGACCGGGGAGAGATTCTGCTGCTCGACGGCGGCACCGGTACGGAGCTGGAGCGCCGGGGCGTGCCGATGGACTCGGCGGCGTGGTGCGGTACGGCGGCACTGGAGCACCAGGACGCGATCCGGGATCTCCACGAGGACTACATTCGCGCCGGCGCGGACGCGATCATCACGAATACGTTCGCGACCCACAGGCCCCTGCTCGAGGCCGCGGGCCTGGGCGACCAGGTCGCGGTGATCGTGCGGCGGGCGGTGGAGGCGGCGCTCGAGGCGCGTGAGCGGGCCGGGTGCCCGGGCGTGCTGGTGGCGGGATCGATGTCGACGATGCCGGCGAACAACATCCAGGGCGGCTACCCGCCGGTCGACGAGCAGATGGCGGCCTACAGGGAGCAGTGCGGGCTCCTGGCCGAGGCCGGCGTCGACGTGATCGCGCTCGAGATGATGCAGTTTCACGAGCGTGCCCTGCTCGCCTTCAGGGCGGCGAAGGAGACCGGGTTGCCGGTGTGGCTCGGGGTCAGCGCCCGAAAGGACCCGGACACGGGCGCGATCACTCCCTTCAACTGGCCCGACGAGTCCTTCGAGGAGTTGCTCCATACGCTGATTCCGCTCGGACCGTCCATTGTGCACGTGATGCACTCCGAGATCGCCGCTGTTCCCGAAGCGGTTGCGATGGTTCAGGAGCGCTGGGACGGACCGGTCGGCGTGTACCCGGAGTCGGGCTACTTCACGATGCCGAACTGGAACTTCGTC
>WTGL01000142.1:4203-6161 GCA_011523565.1 Acidobacteriota bacterium | reverse complement strand
GAAGCCGCGGGTGCGGCGGGCGATCTTGCGCCGGAAGCCGTCGAAGATCTCCTTCCTGTTGGCCCGCGCCTCGTTGACCTTCTCGTCCAGGTCGCGGATCTTCTTGAGCGGGCGGTCTTCGGCGATCACCTTCTCGGCGAAGGCCACGCCGCCCTCAAACACGTCTTCCACGATCTCGTCGATCAGGCCGCCTTCGAGCGCTTCCGCCGCGCCGATCGGGTTGCCGATCACGCACATCTCGAGCGCCTTCGGGTAGCCGACCAGCCTGGGCAGCCGCTGCGTGCCTCCCGCGCCCGGCAGAATCCCCAGCTTCACCTCGGGCTGGCCGAAACGGGCCGATGCGACTCCCACCCGGTAGTGGCAGGCCATCGCCGTCTCCAGGCCGCCTCCGAGAGCGGTGCCGTGGATCGCCGCGATGACGGGCTTGGTCGCGTGCTCCATCGCCTCGATCGCCTCGTTCAGTCCCGGCTCCTTCATCGGCTTGCCGAACTCGGTGATGTCGGCGCCGGCGATGAACGTGCGGCCCTTGCAGACCAGGAGCACCGCGGCGACCTCGCCCCGGACTTCGTAGTCGACCATGTCGGTGAGTGGGGTCATGCTGCTGTTCTCTCCTGGCGCGCCTGCGCCCTGTGTTGATTTGCGCCGGTGGTTTGACGTCGGAACGTGCGCGGAAGGGAGCGGTAGCGTAGCCGCTCAGTGGGCGTGGCCGAGCCGGTCGAGAAAGCGTCGAATGCGGTCCGCGTTCTTGCCCAGGTCGCCGACTCCGATCTGTGACACGGAGCGCACGTCGACGGCGGCGCCGACTGCCTCGGCCCGGACCCGGATCGAGACGAAGTCGACGAAGTGGAACCACGGGGTCGCGTCGGCGAACTCGACCGCGCCGCTTTCGTCGTCGCCTCGGAGCAGTTCCCAGCCCATGTCTTCGGCCGTGTGCCGGACGCGCCAGAGCGCTTCCTGCCGTGAGACGTCCAGGTGCAGCGTGCCCAGGTCCGGATAGCCCTGCCGCTGGAGATCCGGGACCTGTGCGCCGCCGCTCGGGTAGGTGAAGCCTCCGCCGCGACTGTCCTCCGAAGCGGCCGCGACGAAGGTCGGCGGATCGTCGATGTTCGTTGTGATGTCGTGAATCGGCGGCGCCTGGGTCGTGTCGTAGCCGAGCACGAAGACCCAGCCGATGATCACCATCGAGAGGAGCGTGCCGCCCCAGGCCTGCGAAGCGCCTCCGCGCCGCTGCCCGGACCGCGTCCGGAATGCGCCGATCAGGCCGAGGAGCAGGGCGAGCGCGGCGCCCAGCGGCATCAGGAAGGCGAACAGGCCGAAGCCCGCGACGGGAGCGATCAGGTCGAAGCGGGCGCCGAGCACGCCGACCAGGCCGGTCACGAGCGCGAGGCCGGCCGCCAGCGGGGAAGCGAGCGCGGTCGTTGAGTTCATGGCGGGCGAGGCTAGCAGCGTGCGGCCGCGCACGCTGCTAGCGAGGTGGGGGCTGGGGCCAAACCGGGAGCTTGCGACAGGTTTGGCGGCGGCAGGACTTGCTACGGTTCGGTTGCCTCGTGAGCGACGCTCGTTCCATGTTCCGCCTCCTTTGTGGGCTGGCGTCGGCGGCGGCGCTTGCGGCCATGCTGGCCGCCTGCGGCGCCGGGCCTACGGACGGGACGTCCGAGCCCCGGCGGCCGAACATCGTGCTCTACGTCGTCGATACCGTCCGCGCCGACCGCCTCGGCGTCTACGGCTACGAGAAGCCGACGTCGCCTCGGCTGGACGCTTTCGCCGCGGGCGCGGTCCTCTTTGAGAACGCCTACGCCCAGTCGTCGTGGACGCGGCCGGCGGTGGCGTCCCTGTTCACCGGCCTGCTGCCTCCGGCGCATCGCACCGTCGGCCGTCGTTCCGTGCTTCCCGAGGACGCTCTAACCCTGGCCGAGATCCTGGCCGCCAACGGCTACGAGGGCATGGGCCTGGTCCGC
>WTGL01000142.1:3660-4193 GCA_011523565.1 Acidobacteriota bacterium | reverse complement strand
CAGTCGTGCCTTCGGCTTCGCCCAGGGCTTTGCGCGCTTCCGCAGCGAGGACCGCGAGCGCGATGAAACGATGCTGGACCGGGTGCGCCCGTGGCTCGATGGACGGCAGAACGCGGAGGGACCGTTCTTTCTCTTCCTGCACGCGATCGATCCCCACGGGCCCTACGATCCCGCGCCGGAGTTCGAGGAGATGTTCGAGGCAGGGGGCGCGCCCGAGCACTATCGGACGGTCCGCTACCTGCTGCGGTTGAATCGCGGCGAGGTGGAGCCCGAGCCGGGGACCGCCGAGGCGTTGTCGCGGCTGTACGACGCTGAGGTGGCCCAGAACGACCGCGCGTTCGGCGAGTTGCTCGATGAACTAGGGGCTCGGGGCATGGACGAGGATACGGCCGTGATCTACGTCTCGGACCACGGCGAGGAGTTCCAGGAGCACGGCCGCTGGGAGCACGGGCTGTCGCTCTACGAGGAGGTGTTGCGGATCCCCCTCGTCATGCGCCTGCCCGGGGTGCCGCCGCGGCGCGTGGAAGCGCCGG
>WTGL01000142.1:2686-3650 GCA_011523565.1 Acidobacteriota bacterium | reverse complement strand
CGGTTACCTCGGCATCGAGGCGCCGCCCACCGACGGACGCGATCTGCTGGCGGCCCGCCGCCGCGGCGACGATCCGCCGGATGTCTACACCCACCTCGACGTCGACGGCCACCGCGCCGCCTCCGTGATCCGCGGCCACTACAAGCTCGTGCTGCCGCAGTCGCCCTCCCAGGGAACCGATCCGATGCTCTTCGACCTGGAGGCGGATCCCGGCGAGCTGGAGGACATTGCCGCCGACCGGCCGGAGGTCGTGGAGCGGATGCTCGGCCTGCTGGCCGAGCGGAACCTCGCCGGCGAAATCGAATCCGCCGAAGAGATCGAGGACGACCAGCTCGACGAGAACGTACGCCGGCGGCTCAGGGCGCTCGGTTACGTGGACTGAGCGAAACGCTCCGGCGTCAAGTCGCGCAGACACCCTGCCAGGAGTTTGACGCCATGGCGGATCCCGCCGACGGAGGGGCAGGCATAGGCCAGACGCAGGAACGGAACGTCGTCCTCCGCTGCGTGGTAGGCGGCACCGTAGCCGTAGGCGAGCCCCCGCTGCTCGGCCATGTTGAACAGTGCGGCTCGGTCGGCTTCCTCCGGCAGGCCGACCCACAGGAACATGGCGCCGGCCGGCTTGCGCCAGGTGCAGATGCCGCCCAGTTGCTCGGTGAGTGCGGCAAGCAACGCGTCACGCTTCGGTAGCAGGGCGGCGTTGTTGCGCTCGATCTGCGCGGGCAGGCGGCCGCGCAGCAGTTCCGCCACGATGCTCGACGAAAGCGTGCTCTGGCCGGCGTCGAAACGCTGGTCGAGAAACCGCTGCTGCAGGGGCTGTCGGGCCAGGAGATAGCCGATCCGGACGCCGGCACCGAGGATCTTGGACAGCGAACCGATGTAGACGACGCCCTCGCCGTTTGCCAGCGTGTAGAGGCTCTGCGGCGGCCGCGGCGCGTCGTCGTAGTGGACGTCGCCGTAGCAGTTG
>WTGL01000142.1:820-2676 GCA_011523565.1 Acidobacteriota bacterium | reverse complement strand
CGGCACGCCGACCAGCCGGTAGCCGAGGCCCCGGTAGGCGCCGAGGGTGCCCGAGTAGGTCGTCTCCTCCGTGATCACGACGTCGCCCGGCTCTTCCATCAGCACCCTGCCAACCAGCGTCACCGCCTGCATGGAACCGTTGGTCAGCGCGATCTCGTCGGGGTCGAAGTCCATGCCCTCGCGGTCCGCTTCGCGCCCGGCAAGCACCTCGCGCAGACCCGGATGCCCGAGATCGCCGGGGTAGAAGGCGAAGTTCTTCCCGATGTCGAGGATGGCGCGGCCGGCCGCCTCGGCCATCTCGGCGGCCGGGAAGGCTTCGGGCGCGGTCATGCCGACCCGCATCGGAATCTGCTCGGTGGCCGCTCTTGACGCTGTTCCTGATTCGCTCATTGCGGCGCGCACTGTAGCAGCGGTGTTACCCTCTGCCGCCTTACAACTGTCAGGCAAGGAGACCGCAAGATGAAGGATCTCTTCGACCTCACCGGCAGGGTGAGCGTCATCACCGGATCGACGAAGGGCATCGGCAAGGCGATGGCGGAAGCCCTGGCTGCCTTCGGCTCGAAGGTGGTCATTTCGAGCCGCAAGGCGGATGCCTGCGAGGCGGTCGCGGCCGCGATCAACGAGAGCGGCGGGGAGGCGATGGCGCACCCTTGCCACGTCGGCCACAAGGATCAGTTGGAACGGCTGGTCGCGGCGACCCGCGAGCGCTGGGGGAAGATCGACAATCTCGTCGTCAACGCCGCGGTCAATCCGTACTACGGATCGAGCCTGGGCATTCCGGACTCGGCGTTCGACAAGGTGATGGAGGTCAACATCCGGAGCGTCCACTGGTTGTGCCAGATGGTCATTCCCGAGATGCAGGAGCGCAAGGACGGGTCGATCGTCATCGTCTCCTCGGTCGGCGGCTTTCGGGGCAACGCGGTGCTCGGCGCCTACGCGATCTCCAAGGCGGCGGACATGCAGCTCGCGCGCAACCTCGCGGCCGAGTTCGGCCCCGACAACATCCGGGTCAACGCGGTCTGCCCTGGGCTGGTGAAGACGGACTTCGCCCGCGCGCTGTGGGAGGACCCGCAGCGGGAGCAGGCGGTGGCCGCCAGAACCCCGCTCCGGCGCCTGGGCGAGCCGGTCGACTGTGCGGGCATCGCGGTCTACCTCGCCTCGCGAGCCGGCTCGTGGACGACGGGCCAGGCCTTCACCGTAGACGGCGGAGTCCTGGGCTGCGGTTGATCCGGTTTCTCGTCGCGCTCGCCCTGTTGGCCGGCGCGGCGGCCGCGCAGCCGGACGGCGACGCTGCCGAGGCGGTGTTCCTCGCCAGCGGCGTTCGCGTGGGGGAGGTCAGTGCGACCTCGGCCGTGGTCTGGACGCGAACGACGGCCGAGCCGCATCGGCGTTCGGGACAGGAGATTTCGGGCCGGCCGGTGGTGACGCTGGCGCCAGGTGTCGACGTGTCGACGCTCGAGGGTGCGGTCCCCGGTGCGCCGGGCGAGGTCCGGTTCACCGTGCGGCAGAGGCTCGACGACGGAGAGGCGCGCGTGGTCGACTGGCTGCCGACGGTAGCCGACCGCGACTTCACCCGGCAGATTCTGCTCGACGGTCTCGCGGCCGACACGCCGTACGCGGTGACGGTCGAGGCGCGGCCGGCAGCAGCGCCGGAGGCCGAGGCGACGGCCCTCGAAACGGTGACGTTCCGTACCGCGCCGGGGCGGGATCAGCAGCGGCCGATCCGCTTCGCCGCGATGACCTGCCAGTACTACGGCCGCCGCGACCGCCCGGACGGCTTCCGCATCTACCCCTCGATGGCCGCCGGCCGGCCGGACTTCTACCTGTCGATCGGCGACAACGTCTACTACGACAAC
>WTGL01000142.1:0-810 GCA_011523565.1 Acidobacteriota bacterium | reverse complement strand
CGGCCCCGGTAAGACGATCTGGGGAACCGAGCAGTGGCGCTGGCTGCGGGACTCCCTGCTCGCGAGCGACGCGGACTGGAAGATCCTCGTCTCGCCGACGCCGATCGTCGGGCCGGACCGCGGCAACAAGGCCGACAACCACGCCAACGCGGCCTTCAGCCACGAAGGCGACGCGGTCCGCGAGTGGTTCCGCGCGAACCTGGACGACAGCTTCCTGGTCGTCGTCGGCGACCGGCACTGGCAGTACCACTCGGTCCACCCGGAGACGGGGCTCGACGAGTTCTCGGTCGGCCCGGCCAGCGACGCCCACGCCGGCGGCACGCCGGGCGAAGACCCCGAGTACCACCGCTTCCACCGCGTCGGCGGCGGGTTCCTAAGCGTCGACGTCGACTGGGTCGGCGACCGGCCACGGATCGTGCTGCGGCACCGCGACGTGTCCGGCCGGGTGGTCTACGAGGTGGAGCGGCTGCGTTCGTAGCTCGTCAGATCACAGCCATCGGCACCGCCAGCCCGGCCACCGGCGACCGCGTCCGGAAGATCGAGCCGTAGAGGTCGCGCCGGTCGCTGCCGCCGAAGCAGACGCTGGTGATGTTCCTGGCGGGCACTTCCAGGTGGCTGAGGATCCGGCCCGTAGGATCGAAGCGGGTGACGCAGCCACCGGCGACGCAGGCGACCCAGAGGCAGCCTTCCTCGTCGACGGCGAGGCCGTCGGGACGGCCGCGGTCGGGCTCGGCAATCGCCCGGCGGCTAACGCAGCGGCCGTCGTCCGTCACGTCGTGGGCGACCACGTGGTTGCGGGCGGTGTCGGCG
>WTGL01000310.1 GCA_011523565.1 Acidobacteriota bacterium | reverse complement strand
GTACAACGCGGACGAGTGGAGCACGGACACGTTCAAGGTCTGGGTCTGGACGTCATGGAGCGTTAACCTGCGATCCGCAGGCGGCCGCTGACATCGACCGAGGCGTCTGCCCCTTCCGGCGTAGCCTCCCAGTCCTCCGCGTCGAGCAGGATCACTGGCGGCGACTTCTCGTAGAGCTCGCGGGCCACGGCGGCGCCCAGCGCCAGGATGCCGTCGAGCTCGCGCAGCACGACGGCGGCCGGCGCCGTACCCAGACGAACACCCTCCAGCAGCACCGAGCTCGAACTGCTCGACCCACGCCCGTACGGCATGACCAGGACGCGACCGGCGACACTCTCGCCGCAACGCGGATGGCGCCGGTCGATGATCGTCCCGGTGACCGGATCGACACCGCCCCAGAACGAAAGCGGCTCCTCTAGCCGAAGCACCCGCCCAGCACCGGTCGCGGCCACCAGGGCTCGCCCTTCAAGCTCCACGCCGCTCACGGCCACAACTCCGGGTCACGCCAGAGCCGGCCGGTCTGGGCGGAACGAACGCACTCGACCAGGCTGCCAAAGACGACATCGAAGCCGACGTTGCCTGGCGCGTAGTGGGCGAACTTGCCCGAGTTCGTCATCAGCACGCCACCAGCCGGCGTGCGCAGGATCGGCGCCACGACTACGCAGGTGTCGACGACCACGCGGACACCTGTGGCGCGCAGCCGCTCCAGAGCCCCTTCCCGTTCCAGGAAGTCGAGCGAAAGCCGGTTCGTGCAGACGACGAACTCGACCCCGGCCGAGGGCGGATGGCGCTCGACGAGCGGCAGCAGCTCAGCGAACTCGCGCGGAGAGAAGTGCGGGCTGCCCAGGGCCACGACATCGATCGCCACGTCTCCGCTGGCGCCGGGAGTCGAAGCCGCAACCGCGGGGAGCGTGGACAGACTGCGGAGCCCCGCGTGCAGATCATCCACGGTGACCTCGACCCACTCCTCGGCTTCGCGGCCACCGAGCGCCGTCTCCAGGGTCGGCGCCTCCGGGGTGATGCCAACCGCGTGAAAGAGCGCCACCGCGCCCGACGAGGCCGCTGCCGCGCCCAACGCCTTCAGGCCGTCTTCGTCCGCATCCTCCAGGCCGAGCAGCACGGGCACCCGATTGCCGCAGCGTTCCCCGACCAGGTAACCGATCGCCGGCAGCAGCCAGGCCGCGGACCGAAGAGCACGCGGCAACGAGCGCAGGTCGAAGACGATCTGGCCACGCCGGTTCTCCTCCAGGTGCAATCCGACCGCCGGCGCCCGCCCGGTGATCGCCGCGCAGATGTCGATGAAGTCGCCGTAACGGTGGGTGCGCGCACCGAGCACGGAGTTCGCGAAGACGATCGCGTTGCTCTCGGCCCAGGCAACCTGCTGCCCGAACGAGGGGCGGGGCGTCGTCTGGTACGGGGCACAGGTCCAGATCGTGCGGCAGCCCATCTCGTCGTAGCACTCCATCAGTCGCAACGCCTTGGCACGGCGTTCCGCCGTGCCGGCGAACTCCTCCGGATGCAGCAGGTCGAGGCCACCGACGTTCAACGTCGTAGGCACGCACACACGAGCGCCGCCTGCAACAAGGAGCTCCGCGAAGTCGACGCCCGAATCTCCGTGGTACAGGCAACCGTCGATGTGGGCGCCCTCGATGTCGAGCAGCCGCTCCGCGCCGTAGACCCCCGCCATCGTGACCAGGATGCGCATGGCGACCGCAGTCGCCTCGCCGAAGTCGCCGGCAAGCATGGCCCGGTCGCGGTCGCTCAGCTCGACCGTTTCGGGCGTGGTCGCGGCGGCCATGGGCAGTCAGTGTAGCTATGGGTACACTCGCGGCTCTTCCAGGGAATCCGAGCAACGCACTAACGAGGAAACCAGGGCGCCGGCCTGTTTCGGCGCCCGCGGAGAGGGCCGCATGGCGATCGACCTCGAACTACAGGAACGACTGATGGCGGCAGCGCCCTACGGCATGGGCGTCGCGGTTCACGCCGACGTGGCTCCGGACCGGATGGCCGTGCTGTCGAAGTTCGGCGGCCGCACGCTCGGCGAGCTGAACGCGAACGCCAACCGGCTCGCCCGCGTCCTGCGAGCCCACGGGGTCGGCCCCGACAAGGGCGTCGCCCTGCTGTGCCGGAACCGGCCCGAGTTCATCGACACGATTGCCGCCTGCTCGCGCTCCGGCGCCCGCATGACGCCGATCAACTGGCACGGGACTCCCGATGAAGTCGCCTACATCGTCGACAACTGCGAGGCGCTCGTGCTGATCGCCGACGAGGCCTTCGCACCGGCCGTGGCCGCGGCCCAGGCCGCTTCGAGCCACCTGCGCCTGACGTTGGCTGTCGGGGGCGAGATCGACGGCGCGGAGCCCTACGACGAAGCGCTCGCCGCGGAGGACGGCTCGAACATCGACAACCCGATCCTCGGCGCGCCGATGCTCTACACGTCCGGCACCACCGGCCATCCCAAGGGCGTCTACCGCAAGGCGAACCCGACGCCGACGCCGTTCCTGCTGGCAGTCCGCGAGTCGGGCGACTTCGAGCCCGAGACGGACTGTTCGCTCGTCACCGGACCGCTCTACCACGCCGCGCCCCTGGGTCTAAACCTGGCGATGCCGATGGGCGCCGGCGTCGGTTCGGTGCTGATGGACAAGTGGGACGCTGAAGAGACCCTGGAGCTCATCGACCGCCATCGCGTGACCCACACCCACATGGTCGCGACCATGTTCCACCGCATGCTGGCGCTGCCGCCGGAGGTCCGCGAACGCTACGAAGTGTCCTCCATGCGCTGGCTCTGCCACGGCGCGGCGCCGACGCCGGTCCACGTCAAGCACCAGATCATCGAGTGGTTCGGTCCCGTGGTCTGGGAGTACTACGCCGCCACCGAAGGCGGGACCTTCTGGGTCGACTCGAAGGAGTGGCTCGAAAAGCCCGGCAGCGTCGGTCGCACGGTCGAGGGAACGAAGTACAAGGTGCTCGGCGACGATGGTCAACCGGTATCGACTGGCACGACCGGCACGGTCTACTTCGAGGCTCCCGAGAACCGCTTCGTGTATTTCAAGGCTCCCGACAAGACCGCTTCGGCCTACCGTGACGACTACTTCACGATGGGCGACATGGGCTACGTCGACGAGGACGGTTACCTGTTCCTGACCGGCCGGTCGGCGGAGACGATCATCGCCGGCGGCGTCAACATCTACCCGCAGGAGATCGACGATGTCCTGCAGCAGCACCCGGCCGTGTACGAGGTCTGCACCGTCGGCGTTCCGCACGAGGAGTGGGGCGAGAGCGTCAAGTCGGTCGTCGAGGTCGACGAAGGTTTCGAAGAGTGCGAGGAACTGGCCGAGGAACTGCTGGCCTGGTGCCGCGAGAACCTGCCCGACTTCAAGCGCCCCCGCTCGATCGACTTCGCCACGGACCTTCCGAGAATGCCCACGGGCAAGATCCAGCGCGGCCTCGTCCGCGCGCCGTACTGGAAGGGCCGCGAGCGCCAGATCTGACAGACGATTCACCACCACATCTCAGAGGCAACCATGAAGGCAGTTGTATGCAGCGAATTCGGTCCCCCGGAGAACCTGACGATCGAGGAACTTCCCGATCCGGTTCCCGGGCCGGGTGAGGTCGTCGTCGACATCCGCGCGGCGGCGATCACCTTCCCCGACACGCTGATCATCGAGAACCGCTACCAGTTCCGCGGCCAGCCGCCCTTCGTCGTCGGCGGTGAGGTTGGCGGCAAGATCGCGGCCGTCGGGCCGGAGGTAGACGGTCTCACGGTCGGCGACGACGTGGTCGGCGGACGGGTCACCGGAGGCTTCGCCGAACGGGCGCTGCTCTCGGCGTCCGAGGTGCGCAAGCTACCCGCGGGGCTGGGCTACGCCGAAGCGACTGGCTACGGCTACGCCTACGGCACCGGCCACTACGCCCTGAAGTACCGGGGGAACCTGAAACCGGGCGAGACGCTTCTCGTCCTCGGCGCCGCCGGAGGGGTCGGACTTGCCGCTCTCGAACTCGGCAAGGTGATGGGGGCGCGGGTGATCGCGGCCGCCTCGAGCGAAGAGAAGCTGGCACTCTGCCGCGAACGCGGCGCCGACGAGACGATCAACTACGCGGAGGAGGATCTGAAGAACCGCGCCAAGGAACTGACGGACGGCAAGGGCGTCGACGTCGTCTACGACGCGGTCGGTGGCGACTACGCGGAGGCGGCACTGCGAGCCACGAACTGGCGGGGCCGGTTCCTCGTGATCGGCTTCACCGCCGGTATCCCTCGCATGCCCCTCAACCTGACCCTGCTCAAGGGTTGCGACATCGTCGGCGTGTTCTGGGGCGCCTCGAGGATGCGTGAGCCGGAGATCTTCGAAACGACGCGGGTCGAGACGGAGGCCCTTGCCGCCGCCGGCAAGATCAAGCCCTACATCTCGCAGCGCTATCCGCTGGAGGAGATTCCGCAAGCGCTGCGCGACATGATGGACCGCAAGGTGATCGGCAAGATGGTCATGGAACCCGGCGCCTAGCTTCGCACCAGGAGAGGAGCACGACATGAAGTTCGGTGCGCAGGTCACCGTCTATCGCAACACCTGGGACAGCGTCCGAGGGGTGGCCGAGCTGCTCGACCAGGGCCCCTGGGACAGCATCTGGTACGCCGACCACTATCTGCCGCCTCCGGGGCTCCGTGAAGAGGAACACCTCGCGGCGCAGGAAGCCTTCACCGTCGCCGCCGCCACCGCCAGCATCACGAAGAACCTGACGATCGGCCACCTGGTTCTCGGCAACACGTACCGGAATCCCGGCCTGGTCGCCAAGATGGCCGGCACCCTGGACCACATCTCGCATGGCCGATTCGTGCTCGGCATCGGCGCCGCCTGGTTCAAGCGCGAGCACGAGGCCTATGGCTGGAGGTTCCCGTCGATGAAGGAACGGCAGGACCGATTCGAAGAGGCGGTCGAGCTGATCCGGGCCCTGTTCCGGTCCGGCGAGCCGGTCGACTTCCAGGGCGAGTACTACCAACTCGACTCGGCGCCGCTCTCCCCCGGCTGCTACGACGAACCCATCCCGATCCTGATCGGCGGTACCGGCGAGAAACGGACGCTGCGCACGTTGGCCCGGCACGGGGACGTGATGAATCTCGACGGCTGGGCCCGCGGTCCGATGACCCGCGAGTACTTCCGGCACAAGGTCTCCGTCGTCAACCGGCACTGCGAGGACGCGGGCCGCGACCCGGGCGAGATCCGGCACGGCGAGATGATCGACGCCGGCGCCCACGAGATCATGATCGGCGGCATCCCGACGCACCGTCTCGACCATTACCAGCTCGTCGCGGAAGAGATCATCCCCGCCTTCGATTGAGGCCCCATCGATTGAGGCCGATCTCCCGCGGAACCACCGCAGCACCCGCCGCCGCGCTCATCGCCGCCGGGTTCGGGTTGCCCGCTGTCCTGCCGGCCCAGGACCTCGACACGGACTGGCCGACCATCTCCGGCGGCAACGACGCAGGCCGCTACGCCGCGCTCGACCAGATCGACGCCTCGAACTTCGCACGGCTCGAACCAGCCTGGCGATGGCGGTTGCCGGACAACGACCTGATGGCGACCGACCCGCGCTTCGCAGACGCGTCGATGCAGCAGCGGACGCACGTCACGACGCCGATCAAGGTGGGCGACCGGCTCTACGTCGTCACGGGCTACGGCATCGCCGCCGCCATCGATCCGGCAACGGGCACGACGGTCTGGCAGCACGATCCACAGAGCTACGGTCACGGCCGGCCGACGAACCACGGCTTCACCCACAAGGGTCCCAGCCTGTGGCGCGATCCAGAGCGCCCGGACGCTCCGGGCCGCCTGATCTACGCCAGCACCGACGCGATCCTGCGCGCCGTCTACGCCGACGAGGGCACGCCGGTGCGCTCCTTCGGCAACCACGGCGGCGTCGATCTTGTGACCGGTCTGCACCGGGCGGTCGATCGCCGCAAGTACACCGTCAGCTCTCCGGCGACCATCTGCCGCAACGTCGCGATCGTCGGCTCGTCCATCTCGGACGGACCGCTGGGTCCCGGCGACGGCCCGCCCGGCGACGTACGCGGCTTCGACGTGCGCACCGGGCGCCAACTCTGGACCTTCCACACCGTGCCCCAGGAGGGCGAGCACGGCACGGACACCTGGGAGGACGAATCCTGGCGGATCACC
>WTGL01000044.1:3233-6330 GCA_011523565.1 Acidobacteriota bacterium | reverse complement strand
CCGCGGGGAGTCGACTTCGTCGACGAGGACTTCATCGTCATCTCGAGCATCTACGACTGGTACACGGAGGACTTCGGCAACACGGAGGAGTCAGTTGTCGCCCACCTCGTCGAGTACGCGGACGAGGAACTCGCCGCGCGTCTCGAGGGGTTCGCGGGTTCGATCGACTACGAGTACGACTGGAGCCTGAACGCGCCCTAGGTGACGGGCGCCGGAGTCAGAACCCGCCGCCCCCGAAGGTGAAGCCGACGCTGAGGCCGATGACCTCGGAGTTCGGCGTGTTGCGGCCGTCGATGACGTCGCCATAGGTCAACGCCAGGCTCGTGCTGCCCGTGAGGCCGATGTTCACCGTGCCGTAGAGGAGGTTGATGTCTTCCTGAAGCTCCGGGAAGCGGGCCGGGGAGAATGGCGGAACGCCGATGTCCAGGCCCGAACCGCCGTCGGTCATCCGGTAGCCGACGCTCAGACCGACTCGGTCTCCGACCAGGACGCCGGCCGAGAGATTCAGGATGATGTCCTCCGGGATGTCGTCGGTGCGGTAGCGGTAGCCGACCTCTGCGGACAGGACGCCCCGCTCGCCGACGTACTTGCCGATCAGCAGAGAGACTTCGGCGCCGTTGCCGCCGTCGCCCAGGGAGTTGATGTAGCCGGTGTCGTAGTCGCCCGCGAGGATGGCGCCGAACCGCAGCGCCATGCTCGGGCCCGAAGTCACGACCTCGTCCCGGAACCGCCAGGTCAGGCCGGCTCTCGCGTCCTGGAGCCCGCTCAGGTCGTCCTTGTTCGGATGCTTGGGGCCGCCCCCGGGGTACTGGCTGTCCGATGTGCCGATTTGGAAGTCGAGCGCGAGAGCGTCGGAGATGCCGTACGTCCCGTTGATCCAGACCGTGTCGAGGCCGAGCGTGCCGGCGAGCTGGATGGTCGTCGAGTCGGCGCCCGCCATGCTCCGCCAGCGCTCGGAGCGCTCGTAGTCGGTCGCCTCCTGGGAGACGTAGGAGAAGGTAACCGTGCCCGATCCGGGCGCTGGCAGCCAGGGGGAGCCTTCGGCGACCAGCGGCGGCGCCGCAAAGACGAGGGCGGCAACCGCCGTCAGAAGGAGCGGACGCAGGGAACGTCTGTTCATCGTTATGTCCGGGCTACAGCTTGTAGCGGCGGGTCAGGTAGAAATGAACGAGTTCCTGCTCGTCCGGTGCTTCCGCGCACGTGGATTCGCCGGCCCCGGGGCAGAGCACGTTGATGTGCTCGTCGTCGTCGGTGCCCGGCTTGTCGGCCTCGTCGCGAGCCTCCAGGCTGTTCTTCAGGCTGAGAGCGCGGTCACGGTCGAGGTCGCGCTTCTGCAGGGGACAGGAGGGACACACGAGCTTCTGGAAGGTGAGCGCCTTGCCCATCGTGTAGGCGTCGCGAGGGTTGATGCCCTTGCCGGCAGCGATCGTGCCGGATGCGTACGCCGAAGCGTGCAGCAGGGCGCCGGTCAGCACGAGCGTGAGCGCGCTGATGGTGCGTTTCATCAGGTGGATCCTCCCTTGATTTTCTGCGCTGCTCGCGGGGCGTGCGCAGCCGGCGAGCGTGTCGGGGCAGGGTAGCACGGGCACCAACGCGCTCAACCAGGATTGGGGGCAGGCCCGATTCCCAGGAGCCGGTGGCCCTGTGCGACAATCGCCGCCGCCTGAGGAGGAACGACAACGAAACGCGGAGGAGTGCAGGCATGATCCAGACGGGCGAGTTCAGGGGCTTCGAGGTGTCCACGGAGGATCCGGGGATCCTGGTCATCACGTTCAACCGGCCGGACCGTCTCAACGGCATGGACAAGCTGACGATCGCGGCGATGAACGGCGTCGCGGTCCAGACCGGTTTCTCGCTGGCGCTGAGCTGCGACTTCCGGATCGCCTCGAGTGCGGCGCGTATGGGCAGCGGCACGCTCCGCTTCGGGCTCCTCCCGGACGAGGGCGGCCATTACCTGCTGCTGCAGATGATGGGGCTGCCGAAGACGATGGACTTCCTGATGCGCGGCAGGCTGGTCCCCGCCGGGGAGGCGCTCGAACTCGGGCTCGTCCACGAGGTCGTGGAGCCGGACGAGCTGATGCCGCGGGCCATGGACCTGGCGCGCGAACTGGCGAACGGGCCGCAGGTGGCGATGCGGTTGCTCAAGCGCAGCCTCTACAACGCCGCCGACCAGACCTGGGAGCAGTCGCTCGAGGACATCGCGGCCCGGACGCCGATGGCCGACCATCACCCGGACTCCCGCGAGGGCGTGGCGGCGTTTCGCGCGAAGCGGAAGCCGGCCTTCAACGCCTGGCTGGAGGAGTAGCCGACCGACCGGACGGTAGGTGATAATCTCCCGCAGCCAAACGGGACTCGACACCAGCAACCATCCAAGCCAGGGAGCCTTTTCATGACTGACGCCGTCATCGTTTCCACCGCCCGCACGCCGATCGGCAAGGCTTATCGGGGCGCCTTCAACAACCTCGAATCGCCGACGATGGGCGCGGCTGCCATCGAAGCGGCGATCGAACGCGCCGGTGTCGAGAAGGGCGAGGTCGACGACGTCGTCATGGGTTGCGCCATGCAGCAGGGCACGCAGGGCTTCAACGTCGCCCGCCAGTGCGCGATCCGGGCCGGCCTGCCGGTCGAGGTGTCGGGGATGACGATGGACCGGCAGTGCTCTTCCGGCCTGATGTCGATCGCCACCGCCGCCGGGCAGGAGTCGGGCGCCTTCGACGACGAGATCATCACGATGAACGCGACCAAGATGATCCTCGACAGGGCGACCGGCGACATCAGCTTCGGCGAGGTTGAGCTGAGCCAGGACGAGGGCAACCGGCCGAGCACAACGATCGAGGGCCTGTCCGGATTGAAGCCCGTGCGGGAGAACGGCACGATCACGGCCGGCAACGCGAGCCAGCTTTCGGACGGCGCCTCGGCCTGTGTGGTCATGGATTCGAAGCTGGCGGAGCAGCGTGGCCTCGAGCCGCTCGGCATCTACAGGGGCATGGCGGTCGCCGGCTGCGAGCCGGACGAGATGGGCATCGGTCCCGTCTTCGCCGTCCCCAAGCTGCTCGAGCGCCAGGGCCTGACGATCGACGACATCGATCTCTGGGAG
>WTGL01000044.1:2028-3223 GCA_011523565.1 Acidobacteriota bacterium | reverse complement strand
GAACGTCAACGGCGGCGCGATCTCGATCGGCCATCCCTACGGCATGAGCGGCGCGCGCATGGTCGGCCACGCGCTGATCGAGGGCAAGCGCCGCGGCGCGAAGAACATCGTCGTCACGATGTGCATCGGCGGTGGCATGGGCGCCGCGGGGCTGTTCGAGGTGGCGTGAGGCTCGGCGGCGGGCGGAGTGAAGTCGGGCGGCGGCGTTTCGCCGTCGCCGCTTTGGCCGCCTTTGTCGCGGCCTCCGTTCCGGCGGCCGCGCAGACCGAGTTCCACTTCCAGTTCGGCGAGCTGCTGAACCCGTTCTCTGCTCAGGAGGAAGAGAGCTTCGTCCTCACGCTGCAGCAGGCGACGCAGTGGAAGTACGGCGACAGCTTCTTCTTCATCGACTACCTCGACGACAGGGGCCGCGACGGCTTCAACGAGCGGGACTTCTACGGCGAGTGGTACCCGACGTTGAGCCTCGGCAAGATGACCGGGAAGACGGTCGGCGGCGGTCCGCTGGCCGATGTCGGCTTCATCGCCGGCCTGAACGCCGCCGGCGACGCGAAGGTGGTCAAGTACCTGCCCGGGCTGCGTCTGGCCTGGAAGGCGCCCGGGTTCATCTTCCTGAACACGGATCTGATGCTGTATCTCGACGGCAGCAGCGGCGTCGCCGCTGGCGGCGCACCGAAGACCGACGACAGCTATGCCTTCGACGTGAACGGGCTCTTCCTTTTCTCCATCGGTGAACAGAGCTTCCAGATCACGGGCCACCTGGAGTACATCTGGGGCACGACGAACGAGTTCGGCGTGGAGTCCGGCGGTTCCGTTCTCGCCCAGCCTCAGTTTCGTTGGGACGCGGGCAAGGCGTTCGGCGGCGACGCCGGCAAGCTGTTCGCGGGAATCGAGTACCAGTACTGGAGCAACAAGCTCGGCACGGAAGAAGACGAGAGCGCCGTGCAGTTGCTGCTTGCCTGGCAGTTGTAGCTCCTACGTCGGCTCCCAGGTGAAGACGTCGGTCGTCCGGTCGAGGTCGAAGAACGATCCGGACAGGGCCGGCATCCCGCGCTCCGCGATGGACTCCGGGCTCCAGCCGTCGCTGTTGTGGACGGAGCGGATCGGCCGCGGTTGGCTCATCAGGAAGATCTCGTTCTTGCGGACGGCGAAGATCTGGCCGCTGACGTCCTTCGCCCCGTCGCTCAGCAGGTAGACG
>WTGL01000044.1:1429-2018 GCA_011523565.1 Acidobacteriota bacterium | reverse complement strand
TGTCGAGCGCCAGGGACTTCGACAGCCCGACGATGCCGAGCTTCGCGGCAGCGTGGTTGGCCTGGCCGAAGTTGCCGATCAGCCCGGAGGTGGACGTCATGTGGACGAAGGCGCCGCCGATCTGCTTGCGATAGTGCGGCGCGGCGGCCCGGGCGACGTTGAAGCTGCCCTTGAGGTGCACGGCGACCACGGCGTCCCAGTCACTCTCGTCCATCTTGTGGAAGATGACGTCGCGCAGGATGCCGGCGTTGTTGACGACGCCGTCGATCTGGCCGAACTCGTCGAGCGCCTGCTCGACCATCCGATTGGCGCCGTCGAAGTCGGCGACGCTCTCGTAGTTCGCGGCGGCGCGTCCTCCCGTCGCCGCGATCTCGTCGACGACGCCCTGCGCGGGCGTCCGGTCGGCGCCGTCGCCGCGCTCCGAGCCGCCAAGGTCGTTCACGATCACGGAAGCGCCGTGGGAAGCCGCGAGCAGGGCGATGTCGCGGCCGATGCCGCGGCCGGCGCCGGTGACGACAATCACCTTCTCGTGCAACATGCGAGTGTTCATTTCAGGTGCCTCCAGTCTCAGGCCGCGGCGATGGCGGCG
>WTGL01000044.1:602-1419 GCA_011523565.1 Acidobacteriota bacterium | reverse complement strand
GTACTCATCCACGGTGTGGGGGTTGTGCTGTCCCGCGCCCAGGGTCACCGTGGGCAGTCCCTTGGCGTTCAGGTAGTTCGCGTCGAGGCCGCCGTTGGCGACGAGGTACTCGGCCTCCACGCCGAGAACCGCGTGGACCCGTTCCGCTGCGAGTTGCACGGGCGGTGAGTCCTTCTCCATCTCGAACGCCTCGTAGTCGGTTTCGGCCCGGAAGTCGACGTGGCCGCACTGGCCGTCGGAACTCGTGACGCTGCGGGCGGCCTGCTCGAAGGCGTCGCGGTAGGCGGCCGTGATCTGTGCCAGGAACGCCTTGTCATGGCTGCGCGATTCGCCGGACACGAAGACGTGGTCCGTGACCTGGTTGCTCGCCTCGCCGCCGGTCATCCGGCCGATGTTCGAGGTGCCGCTGCCGGCCGGAAGCTCGATCTTGCCGAAGAAGCCCTGGGCCGCCACGTCGGCCACGGCGCGCGAAGCGATCAGCGCCGCGGAGATCCCGTGTTCGGGATGAACGCCCGCGTGCGAGGACTTGCCATGGATGTCGACCTGCCAGCGGTCGGCGCCGGTGGCGCCGATGATGAGTACGTGCGGTGCACCGGAGTCGATGTTGAAGCCGAGTTCGGGACTGCCGAGTCGCTCGAGTTCCACGGTCCGCGCGCCCCACAGGCCGACCTCTTCGCCGACCGTCATCAGGACCGTGATCGGCGGTCGGGGCATGTCCTGCGCCAGCAGGGTCTCGACCATCGTCACCAGGGCGCCGATCGAGGTCCGGTTGTCGCCGCCCAGGGCCGTGTCCCCTTCCGCCTCGATCCGTCCGTTC
>WTGL01000044.1:0-592 GCA_011523565.1 Acidobacteriota bacterium | reverse complement strand
GGCGCCGCGGCAGAGCGGCACCGTGTCCATGTGGCCCATGAACAGCCGCCCCGGCCCGGGGCTCGTGCCGGGCAGGTCGACGATCAGGTTGCCGACCTCGTAGTCGCCGGGGATCCTCTCGTTCGCGTCGTCGTGGCCGATCCAGGACGGCTCGCAGCCCGCGGCGAGCAGTTTCTCCCGTACCGCGGCCGCGACTTTGCCCTCGCGGCCGCTCAGGCCCTCGATGGCCAGCAGGTCCATGAGGTGGTCGAGGGCGCGGGCTTCGTCGATCCGGGTTGGGGTCATGGTGGAGTCTCGGGTTGGTCGGGTGGGCAGAAGTTGGCGATCCTACTGTCTTCAGGCGGTCCCCTTGTCCTGCGCTGTCACCTACACTCGCTGCATGCCAAGAACAGCCCGTCTTGCCCTCCTGCTGCTCGCAGTCCTGGCTGCATGTGCTCAGGGATCTCCGGAACCGTCGCCGTCGGACCGTCCCCCGAACTTCGTCGTCGTCTTCGCCGACGACCTGGGCTGGGGCGATCTGGGCAGTTATGGCGCGCCCGTGATCCGGACGCCGCACCTGGACCGGATGGCGGCCGAAGGCCAGCGCTGGACG
>WTGL01000199.1:5894-6352 GCA_011523565.1 Acidobacteriota bacterium | reverse complement strand
CTGCCTCTACCACTGGATCGACTTCCCGGACTACGAGAAGGAAGTCCAGATCGTGCTCCGCCGCGTCCCCGAAGCGCCCGAGCACTTCGCCGCCGAGATCGTCCGCCTGGTCCAGGCGCTCCGCGAGGAAGACCTGTTCAAGCAGCCCGGCGTCGCCGAGACCCTGGACTGGACGAACGCCCTGATCGCCCTTGACCAGGAAACGCTCTCCGACGAGATTCTGCGCGACACCCTGGGCGTGCTGCTCAAGTACCAGGACGACCTCGACAAGATCGACGACGAGGCGGTTCGCCGGCTGCTCCGGAAGAGCCAGTCGACCGGTGACTGAAGGCGCGGCGGCTGCCGCGGCAGCCCGCGGCCACCTGCTCCGCAACATCGTCCTCTTCGGCCGCCTGCTGCGGGTTGGCAGCCTGGACGTGACGCCGACCCAGCTCCGCGACTGGGTCGCCGCCCTCGAG
>WTGL01000199.1:2612-5884 GCA_011523565.1 Acidobacteriota bacterium | reverse complement strand
ACCGAGCGGACAAAGCGGGCCGCGATCCAGAAGCTGGCGCTCAACGACGGCGACGCCGGCGACGATCGCCAGAGCGACCGGGAGCACACCGCCCGACCTCGGCTCTACAGCGCCCGGGAGGTGCTGCGGCAGAAGGACTTCGCCCAGCTCGAGGGCGAGGAGCTGGACGAGATCAAGCGCTTGATGGCGACGATGCGCTGGCAACTGGAGACGCGCCGCACCCGGCGTCTCCGGCCCGACCGCCACGGCCACCGCCTGGACCTGCGCCGGACGCTGCGCCGCAGCCTGACCCAGGGCGGCGAGATGATCGACCTGGTGCGCCGCGGCCGCAAGCACCGGCGCCGTCCACTCGTCCTGCTCTGCGACATCTCGGGCTCCATGGAGCCCTACTCGCGTCTCCTGCTCCACTTCATCTACGCCGTCTCCCATCCGCGCTCGGCCGATCCCGGCATCTCCCGGGTCGAGGCGTTCGCCTTCGGCACGCGCCTGACGCGCCTGACCCGCGAACTGGCCGAACGCGACGTGGACCGGGCACTGCAGGCCGCGACCCACCGCATCGAGGACTGGGGCGGTGGCACCCGTACCGGCGACGCCCTGCGCGAGTTCAACTTCACCTGGAGCCGCCGCCTGCTCGGCCAGGGCGCCGCCGTGCTCATCATCAGCGACGGCTGGGACCGCGGCGACATCGACCTCCTGGGCCACGAGATGGAACGACTGCACCGGAGCTGCCATCGACTGATCTGGCTCAACCCGCTGCTCGGCTCGCCCGACTACCAGCCGCTCACCCGCGGCATCGTGGCCGCGCTCCCGCACGTCGACGACTTCCTGCCGGTGCACAACCTGGCGAGCCTGGAGCAGTTGGGGGATCTGCTCTTTAGCGGCGGAGGTTCTGCTCCAGGAAGCGGGCGACCATCCGCTCGATGAACGCCGCGTCGTCGATTTCGAGCGCGACAGTCGAAGCGGGTTCGCCACCGGGCTCGAACAGCGTCATGCTGCGCTCGTCGACCGTGACGCGGCCATGCTCGAAGCCGAACAGTTCAGGCCAGAGCAGGTAGCCGACGGCGACCGCGTCGAAGAGGCGCGGCGTGGTCTGGTTCCGCTCCTCGTTCCGCCAAAGCGAGTAGAGCGCGGTGACCGCATCGGTCAGCGGCGTGTCCCGCATGTGCAGGTGGAGTCGCCGATCGGCGTCGAGGCGCACGTGGTCCGTCACGTCGAGCGGTATGTAGACGACATCCGTGCCGCCAGCCTGCACGCCCGCGTCGAAGAGCCTTGACGAGGCGGCGTCGGCGAGTACGTTCCACTCCCGCTGCGCGTCGCCGCCGTCGTAGCCGGACCGGATTGAGCCGTACATCGAGACGACGCGCTTCGCCTTCGTGAGAACGTCCGGGTCGAGCTCCAGCGCATCGCCGATGTTCGTCACCGGGCCGACGGTGAGTAGCGTGATCTCCCCCGGCGCGGCGTTCAGCGTGTCCACGATGTACTCGGCCGCCGGCTGTGCCTGGGGCTTCAGTTCGTCGAAGCCCCGCGCCCAGTGGAACTGCCGGTTGTACGGCGCGTCGCTGAACTGTTCGTGGGGCTTGCCGTCGCGCAAGGTGACCAGTGGCGTCTCTCGCCCGACGAACACCGGGATGTGCTCCAGCCCCGTCTCCCAGAGCATCCGGAGCGCCTGGGGCGCCCGGTCCGCCGTGCGCGCGTGCCCGACCGTGATGCCGACGAGCTCGATTTCAGGACTCGCGAGCAGCAACGCCAGTGCGTAGGCGTCGTCGATGTCCGAGCCGATGTCGCAGTCGAACAGCACCTTCTGGCGTTCGCCTGCGGCGCCGGCCTCCGGCTGCCCCGCAGCCGGCAAGGACACCGCCAGCAAAGCCGGAAGCACCCGCCACAACCTCGTTCTCTTCCCCATCACGATGCTCCTCTCCTCAACTTCCGCGCTCGTCGACGCCGAGAGCGTAGTATTCACCGCTCATGCCCGACTCGCGACTTCGACGGTTCGTTCGCGATCCCCTGTTCGTGTTCCTGGTGATCGGCATCGCCGTGTTCGCGCTCGATGCGCTAGGCGGCGGCGTCTTCGACGCCGAGGGCCGCGACATCGTCGTCACCCGGGCGCAGGTGATCCGGCTGGCCGACCTCTGGAGCGCCCAGATCGGCCGGCTGCCGACCGTGGCGGAGCTCGACTCCCTGGTCGAGGACCACATCCGGGAGGAGATCCTGGTCCGCGAAGCGGCGCGCATGGGTCTCGACCAGGACGACACGATCGTCCGCCGCCGCCTGGCCCAGAAGATGTCCTTCCTGATCGAGGACACGGTGGTGGTCGACGACATCTCGGAGTCCGAGCTCGCCGCGTACTTCGAGGAGAACGCGGACCGCTATGGCGACGCGCAACGGTTCACGCTCCGCCACGTCTACGTCAGTCCGGACCGTCGCGGTAGCGACGAGGAAGCGCTCCGGGCGGCCGGGGAAGTCCTCGCGCAGCTCAGGGCCGAGGGGAACAGCGCCGCACCCGAGAACACGCTCTGGCGACGGCTGGGCGACCCGTTCATGCTCCGCCGCGAGTACGGCCGACGCACCGCTGCCGATCTCTCCGAACTGTTCGGCGGTGTCTTCGTGGACGGCCTGGCAAGCCTGCCGGTCGGCGAATGGGCTGGTCCGGTCGAGTCCGCGTACGGCTACCACGTCGTCCGCCTCTCAGCCCGCACCGAAGCGAAGCCCGCCGTGTTCGAGGAGGTCCGCCGGAGAGTCCTCGAGGACGCGCGGCGTGACGCCCGGGACGCCGCGAACCGGGAGGCCCATGAACGGCTGCGAGAACGCTACCGGGTCGAGATCGAGGAGATCGACTTCGTCTCCGAGCTCGAGGGCGGCGGTGCGAGCGACGGCGAAACGGACGCCGGCGGCGACGGAGAAGCGCCCTGACCCGACGCTTCGTCCGCGCATCGCTTGTGGCCGCACTCCTGGCCGGCCTCATCGCGCCCTCCGCAACCTTCGGCCACGAGGTTCGTCCCGGCTACCTCGAACTGAACGAGGGGGAGCCGGGGATCTTCGAGGTCGTCTGGAAACAGCCCCGCCGCGGCGCGCTCCTGCTCCTGCTCGACCCGGTGCTGCCGGAGCACTGCACCGAGACCGCCCGGCAGGCGCCGGAGAACCTGGCCGGCGCCCTGGTCGAACGCTGGACCGTGGAATGCGAGGCGGCGGACGGCGACCCGGACCGCATCTTCCACGGCGAGACCTTCGCCATCGCCGGCCTGGAACGGACCCTGACGGACGTCCTTCTCAGG
>WTGL01000199.1:0-2602 GCA_011523565.1 Acidobacteriota bacterium | reverse complement strand
GCTCGGCGTGGAGCATCTGGTCTTCGGCTTCGACCACATCCTGTTCGTCATCGGCCTGCTCTTCTACGTCCGCAGTCCGTGGCGCCTGGTCGGCGTCATCACTTCGTTCACGCTCGCCCACAGCATCACCCTGGCGCTTTGCTCCCTGGATGTCGTGAGGCTCTCCTCGGCGCCGGTCGAGGCGGTGATCGCCCTGTCGATCCTGTTCCTGGCGGTCGAGCTGCTGCGGCCCGAGGACCAGCGATCGCCGATCACGACGAAGAGCCCGTGGCTCATCGCCTTCGCCTTCGGCCTCCTCCACGGCTTCGGCTTCGCCGGCGCCCTGGCCGAGATCGGCCTGCCACAGCGGGCGATCGCAATGGCCTTGTTCCTGTTTAACGTCGGCGTCGAGGTCGGGCAGCTCCTGGTCGTCGCCGTCGTGCTCGCTCTCGTGGCCGTCGTCAAGCGAGTCGGCATCGTCGTGCCTGAACTCGTCCTGCGGACGCCGATCTACGCCACCGGCATCATCGCGGCGTTCTGGTTCGTGGAGCGGGTGGGTCGGATCGTCGTGTAGATCCCGGGCGCTAAGATGACCCTTCCGTCCACAGGGAGCAGCAGGGAGGAACCCGCGTATGGCGAAGGCGAACGGCGAGGGTCGGAAGGCGGACAACGGTAGACCCAAGGGCTTCCTCAACCGGGTTCTGACCGCCATCGAGGTGGTGGGCAACAAGCTGCCGGATCCGGCGATCCTCTTCCTGCTGCTGCTGGTGCTGACCTGGATCGCCTCGGCGATCATGGCGCCGATCGAGTTCACGGAGATCAACCCGAACACCGGAGAGGCGGTCCGGATCCAGAACCAGCTCACCGGCGAGGCGATGGCGACCTTCATGGCGCGGCTGGTCACGACGTTCACCGGCTTCGCGCCGCTCGGCGTCGTGCTGGTGGCTCTCCTCGGAGTCGGCGTGGCCGAGAAGACCGGCTTCATCAACGCCGGTCTCCGGCTGATTCTGGGTTTCACTCCGCGCAGTCTGCTGACCCCGATGCTGATCCTGGCGGCGATCGTCAGCCATACCGCGGCGGACGCCGGCTACGTCCTGGTCATCCCGCTCGGTGGCGTCATCTTCTACGCCGCCGGTCGGCATCCTCTGGCCGGCATCTCGGCTGCTTTCGCGGGCGTCTCGGGCGGCTTCTCCGCGAACTTCATCCCTTCCGGTATCGATCCCCTGCTCCAGGGCTTCACGCAGTCCGCGGCACAGATCCTGGACCCCGAACGGCTGGTCAACCCGCTCTGCAACCTGCTGTTTACCGGCGTTTCGTCGGTGCTCGTGATCGCGGTCGGCTGGTACCTGACCGACCGCGTCATCGAACCGAGGCTGCGCGGCACCGAGGTCGACGGCGATCCGGAACAGATGCCCAAGATGGAAGAACTGAGCCGCAGGGACCGTCTGGGCTTCCTCGCCGGCATGGGCTCGCTCGTGCTCGGCCTCGTCGCGCTCTTCATCTGGGCGTGGCCGGACGCGTCGCCCCTGCGCAGCGCCGACGGCGAGCTGACCGCCTTCTCGGCGCCGCTCATGCAGATGCTGGTGCCCCTGATCTTCGTCTTCTTCCTGATTCCCGGCGTCGTACACGGCTACGTCGCCGGTACGGTGAAGAGCCACCGCGACATCGTTGACGGCATGAGCGACGCAATGGGCACGATGGCCTACTACCTGGTCATGGCCTTCTTCGCGGCCCAGTTCATCGCCGCCTTCAGCAACTCGAACGTGGGGCTCCTGATCGCACTGGAGGGCGCCAGCTTCCTGCGCGATCTGGGCATGCCCGCGCAGGCGACCGTGGTCGGCATCATCCTGCTCTCGGCTGTGGTCAACCTGTTCGTCGGCTCGGCCTCGGCCAAGTGGGCCGTGCTCTCGGTGATCTTCGTGCCGATGCTGATGAGCCTGGGCATCTCGCCCGAACTCACCCAGGCCGCCTACCGGGTCGGCGACAGCGTGACGAACATCACGACGCCGCTCATGCCCTACTTCCCGCTCGTCGTCGTCTTCTGCCAGCGCTACGTCAAGAAGGCCGGCATCGGCACCGTGCTGTCCCTGATGATCCCGTACGCCGTCACCCTGCTCGTTACCTGGACGATCTTCCTGATCGGCTACTGGCTGGTCGGCATCCCGCTCGGCCTCCAGTCGACCTACACGTATCCCTGATCGTGCGTCGTCTTCCAGCGCTGCCCCTCCTGCTGGTCGGCCTCGCCGCGGTCACGGCGGTGACCTGGGCCCAGCCGACCCGGCCGATCTATCCGGTCTACGAGGGCTATGTGCCCAATGACGACGGCACCGCGATCCTCGTGTTCGGCTACTACAACCACAACTCGGTCGCAGTCGAGATCCCGGCCGGAGAAGCAAACGGCTTCGACCCAGGCCCCGCCGATCGCGGCCAGCCGACCGTCTTCGAACCGGGTCGGCAGCGCAACGTCTGCCTGATCGTGCTCCCGGCCGACTACGACGGCAACCTGAGCTGGTCGGTCACCGTGGGCGAAGAAACGGAGAAGACGACGGAACGCGGCGGAATCGATACGCTCTACCTGATCGAGAACATCTCCATGGCCTACCGCCGGGCGAAGCAGATCGAC
>WTGL01000186.1 GCA_011523565.1 Acidobacteriota bacterium | reverse complement strand
CAGTTCTCGCCGTTCGGTTTCAACGGGGCCTACTACTACGTCCGCTTCAACTACTCCTGGGGTCAGAGCTTCTAGGAGAGTTCGGACTCCACGCCCAGGCCGGTTCACCGGCGGCCGAAACCGCCGCCGGGTGAACTCCTCAGCCGAGTGCCTTCAGCCGCCCGCCGCCGACTGGATCGACGCGGGCGGCTGTTGCCTTTCCAGGCTCTGGAGCAGCCAGTAGCGCCGGTACAGTTCGTTGGCCTCGTAGAGTTCCTCGTGACTGCCGGCGGCAACCAACCGGCCCTGATCGAGGACGTGAATGCGCCGGGCCCTTCGCGCGGTCGCCAGCCGATGGGCGATGACGATCGTTGTCCTGCCTTCCAGCAGTTGCTCGATCGCCCGCTGAACCGTGGCCTCCGAGTCCGGGTCGAGGGCGCTGGTCGCCTCGTCCAGCAGCAGAATCCGCGGATCGCGCAGAAACGCGCGGGCGATCGCGATGCGCTGGCGCTGGCCCGCTGAAAGGCGCACCCCGCGCTCGCCAACCTCCGTCGCGAAACCTTCATCGAGGCTCTCGATGAAGGACGCGGCTCCGGCAGCCTCCGCGGCTGCTCGGACGTCCGCATCGTCGGCACCAGGTCTGGCGAGACGGATGTTGTCCGCCACCGAGCCGGAAAACAGGAAGATGTCCTGGGGCACAAGGGCGATCCTCCGTCTGAGGTCGCCGAGCGCGAAATCGGCTAGGGGTCGGCCCTCAAGCAGTAGCTCGCCCTGCTGGGGCTCGTAGAACCGGAGCAGCAGGGCGAACAAGGTGCTCTTCCCGGAGCCGCTCGGCCCGACCAGGGCCGCCAACTCGCCCGGCGCAACGTCCATGGAAACGTCGGCGATGGCGGGTTGTTCGGAACCTTCGTAGCGAAAAGCAACCGAACGGATACTGAGCGCCGAAGCATCCTCGGCCAGCCGTACGGGGGACCGCGAGTCCACGATCGCCGAACCCTCGTCCAGCAGTTGAAAAACGCGCGCACTCGATCCGCGCAACCTGCGGTAGCCGGCGTAGAGGGCGCCCAACTGGCCCACCGACGTGGCAATGGCGAATGTGTAGAGCAGGAAGGAAGTCAACTGGCCGGGCGTCAGCGCCCCGCGAAGCATCAGGTTGCCCCCGTATCCGAGCACCAGGGCGAAGGCCGAAAAGCCCAGAAAGGTCATCAGACCACTGAAAGCTCCGTAGAGGCGTACGTTGCGCAGTTGGACGGCGAGCAGATCGACCAACCGCTCCCGATATCGGCCCCGTGCCTGCTCTTCCGCCGAGAACGCCTGCAACGTGCGGACGCCGGCCAGAGCTTCCTCAGCCCAGGCCGAGGTTTCGGCGACCGCGTCGCGCTCCTCGACCGCGACCCGTTCGAGCCTCCGGCCGATGACCATGGCGAACACCACGACCGGCGGTACGACCAACAGGGCTACCGCGGTCAATCGCGTGTGGAGCACGAGCAGGATGACCAGCACGCCGACGAACCGCGCTACCGCCTGGAGCCCGGACGGAATCTGCTCCGTCAACGCCGTCTGAACGACCGTGAGGTCCGAATTCATGCGCGACAGCAGCTCGCCGACCCGACGCCGGTCGAAGAAGTCGATCGACAGACCGACCAGATGGCCGAAGAGCCGCCGTCTCAGATCGCGCAACAGACGCGCACCGGCGGCCCCGAGAAGCCACGCCTGAAAGTAACCCAGTACACCGAGCACCGCGAACAGCCCGATCAACAGGCCGACCAGTTCACCGAGGCTCTGTTCCGACCCCGAGTCGAGCGCCGTGTCGACGAACTGCCCGGCCCGCATCGGCACCACCAGGAAGACGCCGGTCCCGGCGAGAAGAAGGACGGTGCCCGCGAGCAAGGGCCGCAGATACGGCCGGGCCAGACCGTAGAGCCTGCGAAACGGAACCGGCGCGGAGGCGCGCTCGCCCTCCGCGCTCGCTGGAGTGCTCACCTGTCTGCGGCGAGAGTGATCACGAGTTCGGGCCGCTCAGCGGCCGCGACCGTCACATCGAACACTTGCCTCGTCATCGGCAGGACGACCTGCAACGCGACCGAACCGCGCTCGATCTGTTCGGGAATCGAACGCCCGGCACGGCCCGAAGCGCTACCGGACGCTACGACGGCGCTCTCGTCCCGCCGCCCGGCCTCGACCAGGTCGATCTCGACGTCGACCCGCCTGTTGACCTGTACGGCATGGAGGGCCAGCTCCACCTGCAGTTCGACCTGGCCGCGCCGCGCCCTTCGCAACACCTCGAGGCGCTCGATCGTCACGCCCTCGCAGAGGTAGGGCGCGGTGTCCCGCGTGATCCAGGCATAACCGTCGGGAAGCGCCTCGACCGCCCCCAACGGCAGCCGCAGCACCATCGGCGACGCCATGGCGATGCGCTCGATGTCGGCGGCGTCGGCGGCGCGCTCCGAGTCCGGCGTCACCTCGCCAGTGACAGGCGCAGTCCGCTGCTCGGACTGGCTAGCGGACGCCGGCTCCTGGACCGCGGAGGGTGCCGGCTCGGCCTCGACCGGTTCCGGGACCGGTTCGGCTTCGACGGCTGCCGGAGGGGGCCGGGGCGCCGTCTCGGCACGAGCCGGCGGCGCCGGAGACGGCTCGGCAGGCCCTGAACGCCGCGTCAAGGGCTCATTCACGGACACGTAGTGGCCCTCGAACACGACGCTGTCGCTGGGATCACCGGGATCGCCCGCAGTCGAGTAGCCCGCCAGCCGGCCAATCCGGCCATCCGCTTCCGGAACCAGACGCTCCCGCCAGCGCAACACCTCTCCCTGGGCCGTCGTGCGCTCGCCTCGCAGCAGCAGCGCACCCTGGTCCACCCTGCCGGACGACCTGGTCATGACTCCCTGGTTCGAGACGCTGAACCGCCGCCACACTTCCGCTGCCGCGTCGAAGGACGTGTACTTTCGGCCCGACCGGCCATCAGCGAACTCCCATGTCTCGGCGATCAGGCAACCGTCCTCCAGCTTCTCCACCCGACTCCGGCCAACCACCTGGCCCTCCGAAACCAGCCGCCATTCACCGAGCAGGAAGTCGAGCGCGCCATGGCTTCCTTCCGTCTCGCAGGCGCCGTCGCTCAGCGCCGCTGCCGGAACACCGGCCAGGAATGCAAGAACGGCTGCCATTACAAAGAGGGCCGCTCCGTACCGGTTTGTCGACTGCTCCATGGTTCGCTCCGTCAGGTACCGAGAAAGACGATCTTTAGCACGAACAACACCGCCAGAACGGCCACCGCCGGACGGAGCTGGCCGAACCGACCGGAGAGCAGCTTGATCGCCGCGTAGGTGATAAAGCCGGCTGCGATTCCGTGCGCGATCGAGAAGCTGAAGGGGATGGTCACGGCAAGGACGACGGCCGGCACGTATTCGGTGGCGTCGGACCAATCGATTTCCGCCATGTTGCGGATCATCACGCTCGCGACGAAGAGGAGGGCCGCCGCGGTGGCGAAGTCCGGAATCGTCGACGCCAGAGGCGAAAGGAACAGAGTCAGCAGGAACAGGACCGCAACCGTCACCGAGGTCAGGCCGGTGCGACCTCCCGCCTTCACGCCGGCAGCGCTCTCGATGTAGCTTGTGACCGAGGAGGTGCCGAGCACCGAACCCAGCACCGAAGCACCGGAATCCACGATGACCGCGTGCCGGAGCCTGGGCAGGTTCCCTGAGCTGTCCAGCAGGTTGCCCTGCTTCGACACGGCGATCAGGGTTCCGGACGTATCGAAGAGATCGGTGAACAGGAAGGCGAAGATGACGCCGAACAAAGCCGCATCGAACGCGGCACCGATCCGCAACTGGCCGAGAGTCGGCGCGAGCGAAGGAATGGCCGAGACCGCTCCCTCCCAGCTCGCCTCGCCGACCAGCAGGCCGATCGCCGTCACGGCGAGGATGCCGATCAGCACGGCACCGGCTCTCTTCAGAGCGTCGAGCGCCGCGATCAGCACCAGCCCAACGATCGCCAGGACGACGCTCCAGGAAGTCACGTCGCCAAGACCGACCAGCGTGTCCTCGTTCGTAACGACGAGTCCGGCGTTCCTCATCGCGATGAGGGCCAGAAAGAAGCCGATGCCGGCCGCCGTCGCCATCTTCAGCGAGCGGGGAAAGGCATTGACGATCCAGGTCCGGATCGGAAGCACGGAGATGATCACGAAGCAGACGCCCGAGATGAACAGCGCGCCCAGGGCCACCTGCCAGGGATGCCCCATTCCCAGCACGACGCCATAGGTGAAGAAGGCGTTGATCCCCATTCCCGGCGCCAGGGCAATCGGATAGTTCGCGTACAGACCCATCGCCGCGCAGGCGATCGCCGCCGCCAGACAGGTGGCGACGAAGACGGCGCCGTGGTCCATTCCCGCCTCACTCAGAATCTGCGGGTTGACGACCGCGATGTAGCACATCGTCAGATAGGTCGTCACACCGGCGACGACCTCTCGCCTCGCGGTCGTTCGATACCGGTCGAGCTGAAAAAGGCGGTTCAACAACGTCGCGCCCGATTCCCCGGCGGGGCCCCTAACCGTCAGCTACCGGCCTGACCACGAACAGGAGGTCGCCCTGGTTCACGACCTGGCCGTTCGCGGCGTTCACCCGCATCACCTCGTACCGGGCGTCGCGGTCGAACAACTCGCCACCGGCGTCGATCGACGACAGGGAGACGGGGCGGAAGAGCTTCATCGCCTCGATCAGGCACAGTGTCTTGTCCGTGCCCAGGACGTCTCCCACCCTGATGAAGGGCGGATCGTTGGGAGAAGCGGCCGCGTAGAAAAGGCCGCCAGAGGGAGCCCGGACCTTCAGTTCGTCGCTGCCCTCGATCTCGATCTCCCCGCGGTCCATGGTCGCCGAAACGCCCGCGGAACGCTCCACTTCGCGAACCAGTTCACCGGCGTCCACGCGGGATAGGAAGCCCGGCAGGTAACGCGTGTCGTAGTCGCCGGCGCGGAACTGCTCGTCGTCGAGCACCCGGCGAAGCAGCGGGAGATTCGTGCAGACGCCCTCGATCGCGACGTCGTCGAGGTACGAGCGCATCCGGGCAATCGTGTCCGCGCGGTCCTTGCCGTGGCAAACGACCTGCGCCACCAGGCTGTCGTAGTACGGCGAGACGACCGTTCCCGTGTCGATCGCCGACAGCACGTCGATGTCGGGCCGTCCCGGAAACTCGCAGCGGCTCACCGTCCCGGGCGAGGGCAGCAGGTCGATCCCGTCAGACGTGACGACGACACGTTCCGCGTTGATCCGGACCTCCATCGCGTAGCCATCTTCCGCCACCGGCGAGTCCTTGATGGGCGCCCCCCCGGCGATCTCGAACTGGGCCTTGACAATGTCCACGCCACTCGTTGCCTCGGTCACCGGGTGCTCCACCTGGAGGCGGGTGTTCATCTCCATGAAGTAGAGCTTCTGCTCCTCGAGATCGAAGATGAACTCCACGGTGCCCGCACCCACATAGCCGATTCTGCGGGCAATCGCCCTGGCCGAGCGGAAGCTCTCCTCGCGCAATGCCTCCGGCAGAGCCGTCGATCCGGACTCCTCGATCAGCTTCTGGTTGTTCCGCTGCACGCTGCAGTCGCGCAGGCCCAGAACGCTCACGGAGCCGTGCTGATCGCAAAGCACCTGCACCTCGACGTGGCGAAGCGACACGACGCACTTTTCCAGGTAGCAGTCCGCGTTGCCGAAGGCGCTCTCCGCCTCGACGCGAATCTGGGCAAACGCTTCCCGAAAGGCCTCCGCCCGGTCCACCCGGCGAATCCCCTTGCCACCGCCACCGTGAACCGCCTTGAGCATCACCGGGAAACCGATCGATTCGGCCACCTCGAGCGCCGTATCGGCATCGGTGAGGATGCCCTCGCTGCCCGGCACGACCGGCACACCGACCTGGACCGCGGTCTGGATCGCGTTCGACTTGTTGCCCATCCGCCGCATCGCATCGCCGCTCGGGCCGATGAAGTTCAGGCCGTGGCTTCGACACAGGTCCGCAAACGACGCGCTCTCGGACAGGAACCCGATTCCCGGATGCAGGGCGTCGGCTTCTTCCCGCTCGGCGATGCGAATGACCGAGTGCGCGTTCAGGTAGCTCTCGTCCGGGGTGCTGCCGCCGATGCAGACCAACGTGTCGCGGTCGCGCAGCATCGTCGCCGCCGGCGAATCGACATCCGGATCGGACTGCACCAGGACCACTTCGACGCCGGACCTCTGGGCGACTCGCACGAGCTTCACGGCGGTGCAACCCCGCGCGTGGATCAGCGCCCGCTGCACCTGGCGCGGGGCGACCAGAGGCGCGGGCTCGTGGACCTCCGCCTCCTCCTGCCGCCGCCGGCGGGCAGTCAGGAACTCCACGCGTCGTTCCTCCTGGAGCAGCCGCCGAAGAACGGCGTCGACGGTGTCCTCCGGG
>WTGL01000164.1:1329-6391 GCA_011523565.1 Acidobacteriota bacterium | reverse complement strand
TCCGGCCATCTGCTGGATCCGATGGAGGATCTCGTCCCGCGTGAAGGGCTTGCCCTCGACCTTGGAGTAGGTCTCGATGTCCTTCAGGTAGCGGGCCCGCAGCAGCAGGGCCAGTTGGCCGAGGTTCATCTCCGGCACCAGAACGCGCTCGAAGCGGTCGAGCACATCGCCAAGGTTGCTGGGGAAGGGGTTGATGTGCCACAGGTGGGCGCGGCTGACCGTGAGGCCGTCGGCCCGGGCCTGGTTCACGGCGCCGGTGATCGCGCCCAGCGTACTGCCCCAGCCGAGCACGAGGAGCTTGCCGCTCGCCGGCCCGTCCACCTCCAGGTCGGGGATGTCGTTCACGATTCGGGCGACCTTCTCGGCGCGCAGGCGCACCATGTGGTCGTGGTTCTCCGGCTCGTAGTTCACGTTGCCGGTGACGTCCTCCTTCTCGAGTCCGCCGATGCGGTGCTCGAGGCCGGGCGTGCCGGGGATGGCCCACGGCCGGGCGAGCGTCCGGTCGTCCCGCATGTAGGGCAAGAAGCCCTCGGCGTTCTGGTGGAAGTCGACCCGGAGGTCGGGCAGCTCCTCGACCTGGGGGATGCGCCACGGTTCGGCGCCGTTCGCGATGTAGCCGTCGGAGAGCAGGATGACGGGCGTCATGTAGGTCGTCGCCATGCGGACCGCCTCGAGGGCGGTGTCGAAGCAGTTGGCGGGCGAGCACGCGGCGATCACCGGCACCGGCGACTCGTTGTTGCGCCCGAACATGACCTGCAGCAGATCCGCCTGCTCGGTCTTCGTGGGCAGGCCGGTCGACGGTCCGCCGCGCTGGATGTCACAGATGATGAGCGGCAACTCGACCATGACCGCCAGGTTGATCCCCTCCGCCTTGAGGGCGATCCCGGGGCCGCTCGAACAACTGATGCCCAGGCTGCCGCCGAACGAGGCGCCGATGGCGGCGCAGACGGCGGCGATCTCGTCCTCCGCCTGGTACGTGGTGACGCCGAAGTGCTTGTAGGTGGCCAGTTCGTGGAGCACGTCGCTGGCGGGGGTGATCGGGTAGGCGCCGAGGAACAGGGGCAGCCCGCTCCGGCGGCTGGCCGCGACCAGGCCGATGGCGAGCGCCGAGTTGCCGTGGATGCTGCGGTAGATGCCAGGCTCGAGCTGGGCGGGCTCCACGTCGTACCGCACCTGGAACGCGTCGGTGATGTCGCAGAAGTTCCAGCCCGCCTTCATCACCTTGACGTTCGCCTCGGCGATCTCGGGGCGTCTCTTGAACTTGACCCGCAGCCAGTCAATCGTCGACTCGAGTGGCCGGCTGAACAGCCAGTAGACCATCCCCAGGGCCAGGAAGTTCTTGCACCGGTCCTTGGAGCGGACGTCGAGAGGACTCTCCTCCAGCGCGCGCCGCGTCATCGTCGTCAGCGCGACCTGGTACAGCCGGAAGGCGTTCAGGCTGTCGTCCTCGAGCGGATTCGACTCATAGCCGGCGCGCTTCAGGTTGCGCGGCGTGAACTCGTCCGTGTTGACGATGATGACGCCGTTGTCGCGCAGGTCGCGCAGGTTCGCCTTGAGTGCGGCCGGGTTCATCGCCACCAGCACGTCCGGAGCGTCGCCGGGCGTGTGGATGTCGTGGTCGGCGATGCGGACCTGGAAGGCGGATACGCCCGGCAGTGTCCCCGCCGGCGCCCGGATCTCGGCCGGGAAGTCGGGCAGCGTCGAGAGGTCGTTGCCGATCAGCGCCGACGTGTTCGTGAACTGCGTGCCCGTGAGCTGCATGCCGTCGCCCGAATCTCCGGCGAAACGAATGACGACATCGGAGACGGTTGCTTCAGCGGCTCTGCCGGCAGCCGTCTGCCCTGCGATCGGGAGGGTCATGTTCGTCTCTTGCGATGTCGACGCGAGGCGCTCTTGAGCGGCTTCCGAGGCGGAACTCTACCCCGCCGCCATCCGCGGGCGGTCAGGGCTCCGTCCGCGAGGGGGGGTTGGCGGCAGATAGTACCATGACGCTGCCCCGCGCGTCGGCGAGAGATTCAGTGCCCAGTCGCGAGAAAAAACCCGGCCGGAACAGGCGTTGGCGGCGAGCCGCCTGGCTGTCGGCGTGCGTCCTGGCGCTGGCGTTGTCCATCGTCGCGCTGAGGCTGGATTCGCCCCTGGCCGTGAATGTGCTGGCCTGGCTCGTCGGCAGCATGGCGGCCGTCGTCGTCCTGTGGGTTGCCGTCCTGTGGATGCAGCGCCGGCTGCTGTGGCGGGTCGGACGCCGGCTGGCCTTCAGCTACGTGTTGTTCGGCCTGCTGCCCTTCCTGCTCAGCCTGGTGCTGGTGATCGTCGCCGCCTACCTGCTGTCCGGGTTCTTCCTCGGCCACCTGTACCGTGACGCCGCGATCGGCCTTCACGAGGAACTCGAGGCGGTATCGGCGTTTCTCATCCAGCCGCTTGAGATGGGGCTTCTCGATCCCTCCGGTCTGCCGGCGGAGCTGGGCGGAGCCGCCCTGGCGTACTACCAGGACGGCGTCCGCGCGGGTGGGGATCCGAGGGCGCCCGGCGGCTTCCCCGCCTGGTTGGAGGCGGACGACGAGTTCGATGGTCAGCGGCGGCGGAGCCGCGTGCCGCCGCTGGTCGCGCTTCCCGACGGTTCGGCGACCCAGGCCGCGGCCTTTCGCCGCGGAAGCTCGGCGGTGGTGGCGTTCTACGACCCCGGCGCCATGGGCCTGCTGGAGCGGGAACTGAGCCGCCGCAGCGATGTCTGGACGCGGCTTCGGCGCCAGGGCGAGACGGACGGCGCCGGTTGGACGGTCCAGGTCTTCGGCACGGAGTGGGTGCTGCAGCCGCTGGCGCGAGCCCAGGGCGGGGCGGAACGGGAGGCGTTCTTCGAGTCGCTCGGCGCCAGCTCGCCGTTCAGCATTCTGGGCGTGGAGATGGTAGGACCGCTCCACGCCTTCGCCAGCGGCGAGGCGGTCTCGCCGCCGGTGTCGGCATCGCTCGCGGCGACGCAGCGGATCGTCTTTCGGCATCTGTTCTCATCGTCGGGTCAGGTGGACACCCTCGGCTGGATCGCCTTCCTGATCCCCACCTTCCTGCTCTTCGACGTGTTCATCGCGGCGATGGTCATGGCCCTGTTCATGATTCTGGGGCTGAGCCGCGCGGTGAACCGGCTGAGCGCGGCGACCGGGGCCGTGCAGGCGGGCGACTTCTCGGCCCGTATCCCGGTTCGGCGCAAGGATCAGATCGGTGCGCTGCAGCGATCGTTCAACGAGATGGCCGGTGGGCTGGAGCGCCTGATCGCCGAGCGTACGGCCCGGCGGGCGCTGGAGCGGGAGCTCGAGTTCGCCCGCGAGGTTCAGAAGAACCTGATCCCGGGCCAGGGCCTGAAGGTGGAAGGGGTCGAGTTCGCCACCTTCTTCGAGCCGTCGGCCGCGATCGGCGGCGATTACTTCGACATCCTCAGGCTTCCGGGCGAGCGGGAGGACGACAGCGGCCGCCTGGGAGTGGTTATCGCGGACGTGGCCGGACACGGCCTCTCGGCCGGCCTCCGCATGGCGATGCTCAAGGCCAGATTGCTGACGCTGGTGGAGGAGGGCAAGCCGGCGCGGCAACTGCTTCCCGGCCTGGACAGCCTGGTGCGCAAGGAAAGCGACCGCTTCTTCGTGACCGCGAGCCTTTCCCTGATCGATGTCTCGACCGGAGTGGTCGAGATAACGAACGCCGGCCATCCTCCCGCCTACCGGCTGCGGGACGGCGAGATCGAGGAGATCCTGCTTTCCGGATCTCCGCTCGGCGCGCTCGGCGAGGACTACGGCTTCCGCCGGTTCGAGCTCGAACCTGGCGACGTGATGGTCTGGTTGTCGGACGGCTTCATCGAGGCGGCCGCCGCCGACGGAGAGGTGTTCGGCTATGAGCGGACGATGGAGTCCCTCAAGGGTTCGGCGGACAGTGCCCAGGAAGTGCGCGACCGGATCCTCGAGGAGATCCACCGGCACACCGAAGGAGTGGGCGCGGACGACGACCTCACCCTGGTCGTGATGCGTTACCAGCCGGAGGCGGCGACCGTAGAAATGCCCGTTGGCCAGGAGCTGCTGCGGGCCGCCGGCAGATGACCTCGGCGTGAGGCGCGCTTCGCGGGTCGCCACGGCGGCCACGATCCTCCTGGTCGCCGCGTCGTCGGCCGGGGCCGAGCTCGCGGTGCTGACGAACGGCTATCACTACAAGGTGACCGCGTGGGAACTCCTGGAGGAGCGTGGCGCCGTGGAGGCCGAGCGCATTCGGCTGACCTTGGAGAACGGCTCTTCGGTCACCCTGCCGCTCCTGCGGATCGAGCGCATCGTCGACGACGAGATCACCGACGAGCCGACTCCCGAACCGCCGCCCGAGGCCGGCTTCTCGCTCGACTACCGGCCCGGACAGACGGCGCCGACCGTTCCATACGGCGAACTCTTCCTCCGGATCGGCCGCGAGCATGAACTGAACCCCGATCTGCTGGCGGCGCTTGCGCGCGCGGAGTCGGCCTACGATCCCGGCGCCGTGTCGTCGAAGGGCGCCCGCGGCCTCCTGCAACTGATGCCGGCCACCGCCGAGCGCTTCGGCGTCCCGGCGCGCGAGCTCTACGATCCGGCCCGCAACGTGCTCGCGGCGGCCCGGTACCTGACCTGGTTGCGCGACCGCTTCGAGGACGACCTGCCGCGCGTGCTGGCCGGCTACAACGCCGGCGAGGGCGCCGTCGACGCCCATGACGGGGTGCCTCCCTACCGGGAGACGGTGACCTTCATCGGCCGCGTCTACGGCTTCCTCGGCCTGTGAACCCGGCGCCTGGCGCTTTCATCGCGCCCGCGGGTGGTGGCGGTCGTACAGCGTCCGCAGCCGGTGCTCGTGGATGTGAGTGTAGATCTGGGTCGTCGTGATGTTCGCGTGGCCGAGCATCACCTGGACCGCGCGTAGGTCGGCGCCGTGCTCGAGCAGGTGGGTGGCGAAGCTGTGGCGTAGTACGTGGGGGGACAGATCAGGGATGCCGGCGCCGCGGCCGTAGTTCCTGAGCAGCTTCCAGAACCCCTGCCGGGTCAGTCCACTCCCGCGATAGCTGACG
>WTGL01000164.1:0-1319 GCA_011523565.1 Acidobacteriota bacterium | reverse complement strand
CACCGGCCGCACTTCCTGCAGGTAGCGGTTGAGCCAGTTCTCGGCCGATTCGCCCACCGGAACGACCCGTTCCTTCGCCCCCTTGCCGAACGCGATCAGGAATCCGGCGTCGAGCTGGAGCTGACGGAGTGTAAGGCTGACCATCTCGCTGACGCGGAGCCCCGTGGCGTAGAGCAGTTCGATCATCGCGCGGTCCCGCACGCCCGGAGGCCGGCTGGTGTCCGGGGCGCGAAGCAGGGCCTTGACCTGCGCTTCGCGCAGCACCTTCGGCAACCGTCGCGGCAGGCGCGGCGGGTAGAGGTTGACCGCCGGGTTGTCGTCGCGGTCACCCTCGTTGACGAGGAAGGCATAGAACCGGCGCATGGAGACCAGGGCGCGACTGACCGATCGCGGCGACAGTCCGTCGAGGCGCAGCCGCCGCAGATGCTGTCCGAGCTCGCCTGTGGACGCCGTCAGCAGGTCGCCGCCGGCGTTCTCCAGGTTGCCCGCCAGCCGGAGGAGGTCGCGCCGGTAGGCGTCGACCGTGTGTTGGGAGAGACCCCGCTCCACCAGCAGCCCGTCGAGATAGCGGTCCAGCGTCCGCTCGCTCTCGGACACCTTGGCGGGCCTGCTCACATGCGGGCTAGCGACCATTCCTATAGCCAACAATCTATCAGTCCCCGCGTTACGATTCCCCGATGACGAAACGAACTCTCGCGCTTCCGCTCTCGCTTCTCCTTCTTGGGCTCGCCGCCTGCGGACGGCCGGCTCCCGATACCGCGACCCAGCTCGCCACCTGGATCGCCGACCTCTCCGACGACGCGATGGAGGGCCGCGGCCCGGGCACCGCCGGTGACGTCATGGCCCGGGAGTACATCGCCGACGCGATGGCCGGGATGGGCCTCGAACCCGGTGCCGCGGACGGCGGCTGGGAGCAGCCCTTCGACATCGTCAGCATCGACTCCACGGTGCCCGAAACCTGGACCTTCACTTCGGGCAGCGGCGACACCGCCGAGTTCGCCTTCTGGGACGAGTTCATCGCGCACAGCGGCGTGCAGTCGGAGCTGGCCGCGATCGAAGACGCCGAGGTCGTGTTCGTCGGCTACGGAATCCAGGCGCCCGAGTACGACTGGGACGACTATGGCGACGCGGATCTCACCGGCAAGGTGCTGGTCATGCTGAACAACGACCCGGACTGGGATCCGAACCTGTTCGAGGGTGACCGCCGGCTCTACTACGGTCGCTGGACCTACAAGTACGAGAGCGCGGCGGCCCAGGGCGCGGCGGGCGCGATCATCATCCACACGACCCCCTCGGCCGGCTACCCGTTCCAGGTCGTG
>WTGL01000050.1:5967-6400 GCA_011523565.1 Acidobacteriota bacterium | reverse complement strand
CGAGAAGCTCCAGGAGCGGCTCGCGAAGCTGGTCGGCGGCGTCGCCGTGATCCGCGTGGGCGCCGCGACCGAGACCGAGATGAAGGAGAAGAAGGCTCGGGTCGAGGACGCGATGCACGCGACCAAGGCCGCCGTCGAGGAAGGCGTGGTCCCGGGCGGCGGCGTGGCCCTGCTCCGCGCGATCGAAGCGGTCGCCGGGCTGAGTGAGAACGGCGACGTGGGCATCGGCATCTCGATCGTCAAGCGCGCGCTCGAGGAGCCGACCCGGCAGATCGCGGAGAACGCGGGAGTCGAGGGCTCGGTCATCGTCCGCGACGCGAAGGCGCAGACCGGTTCGGTCGGCTACAACGCGGCGACGAACGCCATGGAGGACCTGCTTGCCGCCGGCGTCATCGACCCGGCCAAGGTCACCACGACGGCGCTGCAGAACGCC
>WTGL01000050.1:0-5957 GCA_011523565.1 Acidobacteriota bacterium | reverse complement strand
GACGGAGGCTCTCGTCTCCGAGATCAAGGAAGAGAAGCCGGACGCCCCGCCCGCGCCCGACATGGGCGGCATGGGCGGCATGATGTAGCCAAGCCGGCTACCGGCAGCGACCTGAGGGCGGCCCCCCGGGGCCGCCCTTTTCTTTGTTCCTCAGGCGCCGTCCCCACGCCGGCGAGACCGGTCACCGCCCAGCAAGGCCAAGATCACCTCGTCGACCGGCACACCCTCCGGCTCGCCACGAAAGCCGGCGAGCCGCACGTAGGCTTCCGCCGCTGCCCGGTGGAATCCATCCGGCAGCCCCGCCGCCTCGAGGGTCGAGGCGATTTCCTGCATCTCGCCGGCGAAGCGCCATGCCTTGGGAGCCGCCGTGGCCGCCGCACGAACGCTGCGCTTCTCCAGTCCCGGCTGGGAGCGGCGCCACTCCCCGAGGAGGCCCTCTTCGACGCCGTAGACGCTGGCCGCGGCCCGTAGCGAAAGCAGCAAGGCCGCGCTGCCCTTGGTGAAGCCGGCGTAGCACATCTTCAGCGCCGAGGCGGCGCCGGCATCCGCGTCGAGATCGATCGCCTCGAGGGCCGAGTCCTCGAACAGGGTCGCCAGCTCCGCCGCGGAGTCCCCCGAGAGATAGAGCCGCGTGGTCCCCGACCGGATCGCCGGCGGGCCGACGATGCCGCCGTCCACGAACCGCGCTCCGCCCGCCGCCGCAGCTTTCGCGATCTCGAGCGTCGTGGCGGGCGACACCGCGTTCGCATCGAGATAGAGGCCGTCGAAACCGGTCGCGGCGACCGCCTCGGCGAGCGCCAGCGCGCCGTGGGGAGGGCAGACCGAGAGCACGGCATCGGCCGCCGCGGTGACGGCGGCGAGCGTCCCCAGATCCTCGAAACCGCCGCCCGCGGCCCGGGCACGGGTCTTCCCGCTCCGTCCCTCGGACGCCCAGACGACCCGGACCGGCTCCCGCACCGCCGCGCCGACGGTGACGCCCATCGCTCCCGGGTGGAGCACGCCGACAGTGGCGATGTTCACGGAGTAGCTCGCCGAACCTGGCTCACGCGGGTGGACGCCGGCCGTCCGACCGGTGTGACTCCCAGGCCGCCTGCGGCGGCAGCCGGCGGGGACGCCGGCGCACCCAGTGGGCGGACACGTCTAGCCGCCGGAGGTCTCCGCCCTGGCGGCGGCCTCGGCTTCCGCGTCCTCCGCCCGGGCGCCGCGCAGCAGGTTCAACATGCCGTAGTTCCCCTCGTGGCAGGCGTACTCGAACATCGGCAGCGGATTCCTGCTCATCGGAATGACCGCCGTCCAGGGACCCGCGAAGGACTCCGGGTCGTCGATCGTGTACTCGTAGACGAGCCGATCCTCCCCCACACGGGTCAACCTCTCGGTCAGCCGCATGTTCGGGCCTGAGCCCCGGAAACTGGTCTGGTCGGTGAAGTTCGTCGTCACGACGACCAGGGTGTCGCCCTCCCAGTGCCCCCGCGAGTCGCCCCGCCACTGGCGCATGTCCTCCGGCAGGATCGGCCGGCCGTCGAGCGGCACGATCCTTGAGTCGTGGACCATCTCGACCAGGAGCACGACCGTGTCCTCCGTCTGGAAGATCTGGACGTTGTTGTTGTAGGCGCTCGGGCTCATCGGCGGCCCGGCGTTGAAGCCCAGGATGCACCGCTCCGCGACGCCGCGATCCTCCGGGCCGTGCGCCGGCCGGCGCCGCGCCGCCGCGCGCTCGGCGACCCGTTGCTTCGCCGCGTCGGTCAGTTCGGGAATCCGGCCGTCGGGAGGGTCGACGATCAGCGATGTACGCCGATCCTCGGTCAGCTTGTCCCCGTAGTCCCACCAGAACTGGTTGTAGGCGTTCGCGACGTCCGCCTGGGCCGAAAGGCCGTCGCTCGTCCGCCGGTCCTTGTTCCGCCGCGCCAGAGTCCGCTGCTCGAACTCGGCCGCGGCCTTCGCGCTGCCGAAGCGCTCCTGCTCGCCGAGCTCCTCCGGCCGCTCGAGCGGCGTGATCGTCCGGAAGTCCCAGATCCCGCGCAGGTCGGGCGCTCCCCACGGCGTGCGCTCCTGCTCCGGCGCGTCCTGCTGCGCGGCGAGGGACGTCCCAGTCAGCACGACGATGGCGAACACTGCGATCGGCGACTTCCGCTTGCCCATGCGAGTTCCTCCTTCCCGGGTCTTCGCAGTCTACTGCTCCGTCCTCGGCCCGCCGGTCAACACGGACCGGTCCGGCGGCCGGCAGAACCAGATCGACGCCGCGCCAAGGACCGCGAGGGCAGCGAGTGTCCAGAGCGTGCCCGCATAGGAACCCGTTCGATCTGCCGCACCGCCGGCCAGGACGGGTCCAAGCGCGCCGATGACGCCGATCAAGGCAATCCGGACGCCGGTTGAGCCGACGAACGCCGCCCGCCCGAAGAACCAGCCGAACACGACCACTTCGCTCGTGTAGGCGGTGCCGTAGGCCACGCCGATCGCGAAGACGCAGGGATACGCAACGACCGGGGAACTCGCCGACACGAAGACCAACAGACCGAGCGCAGTGGTCAGCAGGGCCAGCGCGAGGACACGCGTCGGCGCCATGAAGTCCCCCAACGAGCCGGACAGCCGGCCGAACAGGCTGGAGCCAACCCGTACGCCCAGGATCGCCGATGCGGCAAACGGCGTGAAGCCGAGATCCTCCAAATGAAGTCCGCCGTGGGCGGACATGACTCGCCACGGCACGGTATTCGCCGCCGTCGCGAAGGTGGCCAACCAGAACTGGGGCGTGCGCAGAGCCCACGTGACGGCGCCCCTCGGCGCCGACGTGCCGGCCGCTTCGGCCCCGCTCCCCGCCATCGGCGCCTCCATCCGAGGCCCCGTCCCGCCAGCGTCCAGGCCTTCAGGATCGTCCGGCGGCAGTCCGTCACGACGCTGGCCGATGTCGCTTGGCTGATTCCGGATGAAGAGAACGGCGATCGCGGCGACGAGCAGGGAGATCACCGCGACGATCTGCCAGCCGACGCGCCAGTCCCACGACTCGACCACGAGCCCGGCCACCGGCTGCCATAGGAAGCCGACGATCGCGGCGCCCGACAGGATGATCGCCGTCGCCCGCGCCCGGTACCTGCGGAACCAGAAGATCGGGATCGTCTGGGCCGGCAGCAGCGTCGAGAAACCGATCCCGATACCTCCGACGAGCGAGTAGCCGAGGTAGAGCTCGGTCGCGCTCGAGGCTTCGCTCACCACCCAGAAGCCGCTGGCGGCGCAGAGCGCGCCCGCCGTGACCGTGGCCCGGATGCCCCAACGACGGATGACCGCCGCCGCGAGCGGACTGACCAAGCCGTACGTGAACGTGAACGCCCCGAACATCTGGCCGATCTGCTGGCGGGTCAAACCCAGATCGTCGACCAACGCCGGCGCGAAGATGCCGAGGCCGTAGTAGGCCGGAGCGATTCCCAGGCCGTAGATCAGGAAACCCACGGCGACCATCGGCCAGCCGTAGAACTTCGATCGGGATCCTTGCGAAACGGTCAAGTCGAACTCCCTCGGGGCCTAGCCGACTCCGCCGGAGGCCGGCGTCGAATCAGGGTACAGGTGGCAGGCAACGTGGGCCGGACCGACCGCTGCGAGCAGAGGTTCCACGCAGTCGCAGTGGCCAAGCACCTTCGGGCAGCGCGGGTGGAAGCGGCAGCCGGACGGCGGGTTGCGAACGCTCGGCACTTCGCCGGCGATCAGGTGATGGGCCCGCGCCGCCTCGACCACGGGATCCGGCGTCGGCACGGACGCCAGGAGCGCCTCGGTGTATGGGTGCCGCGGACGCTCGAACAGCTCGTCGCGCTCCGCGATCTCGACGATCCGCCCCAAGTACATCACGCCGATCCGGTCGCTGATGTGGCGCACGACGGACAGGTCGTGGGCGATGAACAGGTACGTCAGGCCGAGCTGGCGCTGCAGATCCATCAGGAGGTTCAGCACCTGCGCCTGGATCGAGACGTCCAGGGCCGACACCGCCTCGTCACAGATCAGCAGGTCCGGCTCCAGCGCCAGGGCGCGGGCGATGCCGATCCGCTGCCGCTGGCCGCCCGAGAACTGGTGTGGATAGCGGTCCGCCATCGCCGGCAGCAGGCCGACCAGGTCGAGCAACTCGGCGACACGTTCACGGAACTGGCGGCGGCTCCCGGCGACACCGTGGACCTTGAGCGGTTCGCCGACGATCTCCCGCACCCGCATGCGCGGGTTGAGCGAGCCAAAGGGATCCTGAAACACCATCTGCATGCGGCGCCGTAGCGGCCGCAGCCCCCTCTGGTCGCTGCGTGAGATGTCCTCGCCGTCGAAGACGATCCGCCCGGCGGTCGGCTCCAGCATCCGGAGGATCGCCAGGGCCGTCGTCGACTTGCCGCAGCCGCTCTCCCCCACCAGACCGAACGTCTCACCGCGCAGGAGTTCGAAGGAGACACCATCGACCGCCTTGACGGAACCGACGCGGCGTCGCATGAGCACGCCTTCGGTGACCGGAAAATAGACCTTCAGTTGCTCAACGCGGAGCAGGACGTCGCGGCCGGCAGCCGCGGCCATGGGCGGTCCGCCAGCTGCCGGCTCGCCTACCGAACCGACGCCCGGACTGTTCATGCAACCCCTTCTTCATAGCCGTAGCAGGCCCGAGCCCGTCCCCCTGCCGCCGACTCGAGCGGCGGCGGCGCCTCGTGGCAGCGGTCGCGCGTATGCGGACAGCGCGGCGCAAACGCACAGCCCGCCGGCAGCGCAGCAAGATCGGGCGGCTGACCGTCGATCGAGTCCAGGCGGCCTCCGCAGTCGCCCTCCAGCCGCGGCACGGAGCGCAGCAGGCCCTGTGTGTACGGGTGCAGCGGGTCCGCGTAGAGGGCCGCCGCGGGCCCGCTCTCAACGATCCGGCCGCCGTACATGACCGCCACCCGGTCGGCGTAGCGGGCGACCACGCCGAGATCGTGCGTGATCAGGATGAGCGCCGAATCGGTCTCCCGGGTACGCTCCTTGAGCAACTCGAGGATCTGCGCCTGAACCGTGACGTCGAGCGCGGTGGTCGGTTCGTCGGCGATCAGGAGTCGCGGATGGCACGCCAGGGCCATCGCGATCATCACCCGCTGTCTCATGCCGCCCGAGAACTGGTGCGGGTAGTCGCCAAGCCGCTTCTCCGCATCCGGAATGGCGACCGATCGGAGCAGGTCCACTGCCTGCTCGAGGGCCTCCCTCCGCTTCAGCCTTCGGTGCAGTCGCAGCGGCTCGGCGACCTGACGGCCGATCGTCAGCACCGGGTTGAGCGAGGACATCGGCTCCTGGAAGATCATCGCGATCCGGTTGCCGCGCACCGAGCGGACTCCGGCGTCGTCGAGCGCCAGCAGGTTCCGTCCCTCGAAGAGGATCGAGCCGCTTTCAATCCGCCCAGGCTCGGGGATCAGCCGCAGGATGGAGAGTGCGGTCACGCTCTTGCCCGACCCGCTCTCGCCGACGATCGCCAGGGTCTCGCCGGGCGCCACCTCGAGCGACAGCGACGTCACCGCCCTGACCTTCGGCCGGTTGCCGAAGCGCGAGCCAAACGTGACGTTCAGATCGTCGATCCGAAGCAGGGCCTCCTTCACGGCAGAAAGCCCATCTCCCGCTTCATCTCCTGGTCGATCCAGAGTCGCGCGTAGATGGGGCCAGGGCGCACGGCGCCGGCACGCAACTCGCCGCCGTAGTTCTTCACCCACGGCCACCAGGCCGTGTAGATGTAGGGCACCGGAAGCCAGAGGTAGGGCGCCTCGTCCAGCATCTCCTTCGTGATCTGCTTGACGATCCGTTGCCTGTCGGCCTCGTCCCGGGTCAGGAACATCTCGTGGATGCGGCGGTCGAGTTCCGGGTCCGACCACATCGACGGGTTCCAGGTCTGGCCGGTGACGAAGTTCTTGCGCAGCGTGGTCGTCGGATTCACGTGGCCGCTGGCCATCAGGTAGCCGGGACCGTGGGTGCGGGTGGTCATC
>WTGL01000167.1 GCA_011523565.1 Acidobacteriota bacterium | reverse complement strand
GGTCTACAACACGCTGAGCGGCGCGCGTCACCTGGAAAAGACAGGTGAGGACAGTAGCCCGTGAGCTTCGAGGACGGCCGCTTTCCCGTTCCCGTCCGCGAGGACCTGACGACCGCGCTACGCAGGTCCTGGGCCGACATCGGCCGCCCCGGCACCTGGTGGACGGGGCCTGAAAGAGTCGCGATCGCGGCTCTCGCCCGCGAAGAGCGTATTCAGCGCAACGAGCCGCCCTGGAACCGGGACCGCAGCGAGCCGGGCACGCCACTGCCGGAGAAGGCAATCGGGGCGGCCCGGAAGATCGGCGCCGATCCGACCCATCTCGAACGCGACTGGGCCGAAGCCACTATCGCCGAGCTTGGCGACGCACGGTACGTCGAACTCGCCTCGGTCGTCGTCACGACGGTTGCTGCGGACGCCTTCTGCGAAGCGATGGGGATCGAACACGAGACGCTGCCCGAACCCGAGGCCGGCGAGCCCACGCGCGAACGGCCCGACAACATGGGCGACATTGGCGCCTGGGTCCCGGTTCAGGTCATCGACTGGCAACGCGCCAACGTTGCCCGGGCCTTGAGCCTGGTGCCGGAAGGCGTGCGCACGTTCTTCCGCGTGGTCGCCGCCATGTACACGGGAACCGCAACCGACTTCAATGAGATGGTGTGGGACCACCGGCCCATGGCCCGGCCCCAGGTAGAACTTCTCGCCGCCCGGGTCTCGGCGCTCAACCAGTGCTTCTACTGAACGACCGCCCACACCATGCTGCTCCGGGCGAGCAGCCAGGCGGTAGGAGCTGAGGTCGACCTGAGTGCCGCGGTGGAGGACGCCGCCGACGGAGGCGTCGAGGATGGCGCGGTCCTGACGGCCTTTGCGGAAGCGGTCGTCCGGGCCACGGACGATCTGGACGCTGCCCGCGCTCAGGCGCTGGAAACCCTGGGCCCGGTCAAGTTCGTCGAGGCCGCGGCGACGATTGGCATCTTCAACGGCCTCGTTCGCGTCGCCGACTCGACCGGCATCCCCAGCGACGCGATGATGCTGGAGCGCACCGCCGACGTCCGCGGCGAACTGGGCTTCAACCGCTGGGCCGGCGCCAAGTCATCGGGAGTCGCCGACGCGCCGGCCTAGCGCCGGCGACCGCGGCTCATCGGAGCGGCAGCTCCAGGGCTGCACCGCGATCCAGCAGCGCGAACACGCGGTGGCGAAGGGCGAAGGCCGCCCGTTCGGCGCCCGTCACCGAGCCGGAACGGCTAGTGGTGGCGCTGGATTGGACTGCCGGGACCCTCAGCCGGAATCCCGTCCGTTGCAGCCCGGTGTCGTCGAAGAGATCCGCGATGTCCGGCCGGTCCCGACCCAAGTCCGTCGCCGTCAGGAAGCGGTTGTCCCGGTAGGCGAGGACTCGTCGCGACGGTTCGCCACGGGCGACATCAGCGGCCCACCCGGAGAGCAGGTACCCGCCGTCCATGATGACCAGCTCGTCGATGGCGCCCGCCAGTTCGTCGCCGGGCTGCTCAACCGGAAGCTTGCGGCCATCCGAGATGTTGAGCACCCCCGCTTCGTCCGGCCCGCCAGAGAGCGGCCAGTAGTGAACCCCGAGACGGCTCGCAGCCGAATCCTCGACTGTGTCGTCACCGAATACGGCGAAGACGACCAGACCATGACGCTCAACCGCCTCCGCATCGACCCTTGTTGAGATGAACCAACCGCTGTTCCCCGACTCCGGTCCAAGGGTCGCCGCAACGTCCGGCCGTTCCGTCAGGTTGATCCGTTCGTAGGGTGCCTGGATTCCACCGACGAAGACGACGAGATCCCGGACTCGGTCGGCGGTCTCGCCGAACGCCCAGCCCTGGACATTCACCGGCACAAGCGGACCCGTGGCGCCCGGTGCCGTCAGGATCCTGACCGCATCGACGAACCCTCGCATCCGTTCCGTGGTCCGGACCGGAATCCGAGTGGCCGGGGCGGAACGGAAGCCGAGCGGCCGCCGCATCAGGGCCGAAACACGTCCGTCGGGAGCCAAGGAGAGCGTGTAGTCGAACTCTCTCTCAATCGTCGGCTGGACGCCGGGACCGAGTCGCTTGAAGCCCAGCAGCGCAAACCGGGTGCGGATCGTCTCCATATCGCGGAGCGGCGTGGCGACCAAGGCCCGGTCGTCGCCGACCATCGCGTAGATGAGAGGCGAATCTGACGACGTCCGCCGGGCAGCCGCCATCCTCCGGTCGAGCCAGTTGCGGTCCTGAATCAGCGGATTCCACAGCTCGACGCCAGCCGCGCGGGCCTGATCGAGAGTTGCCATCCGATCATGGGCCATTTGCCTGGGCTCCTGCATCCGTGGTGGGTTCCTCGCGACGGCTCTGTCCGTCAGTCCCAGATAGTCGAACGTGCGCAGGTTCGAAAGGTAGGGCACCACCCCAACCGAGCCAAGCGCCACGTGGGTGTCTGCCGGAAGCCGGCCGGTCATCACCAGGTCTCTGACCACACGGGCGTTCTGCCGCGAGAGCTCAAGATAGAGGCCGTGTATCTCGGCGCGCACGCCAACCACCGACCGGTGGGTTCGTTCGATCAGCGACACGTAGTGTCGCCGAAGCCGGGAACCCGAACCAAGACCGTCCTCTACGCGCGCCGCGAACTCTTCCATTGACAGCCAACGCGGCTCAAGGGCGGCGAGCGCGCGGTGAAGCTCTGCCGGCAAACGGACGTTGCCGTAGAGGACCACGAACAGAAAGCAAACCACGGCACTTCGACTTGCCCGAGCACGTAGTCCAAGCTCCATGCGGCTGCCGTTGGTCTTTCTCGACAGCAACTCGGCCGCGCCTCGCGTCATGACAAGGAAGGCGAGCGGAAAATAGAGGTCGAAGGGCCGGTACTCGAAATGATCGCCGCCGACAGAGATGTAGTAGAGCGCGTGCGGCACAGCGGCGGCTGTGAACAGCAAGGGGATCAGGCCCCGCTCGCGCCGGGAGCGGAACGACCGCCAGCAGCCGGCCACAAGGAGCGGCAGCCATAGCCACATCGCGTATTCGATGACGAAGGACTGCGCGTAGTCCCACCCCATCGACCACCACGAGAGGCCGCCAACCTTCGCGTAGTAAGTGTTCGGCAGCCACTCGCCATAATAGGCGAGGCGGAAGCCGACGCTGGCTGCGACCAGAACCGCGTAGACGGCGGCGTCCCGAGCCGCCCGGGTCAGGTCGGCGCGCAGGAACTCCGGGTACAACTGCTGTCGGCGTCGGCGAATTGCCAGCCAGATCCAGGCGGTAGTGAGGGAGCAGCCTGCCACCAGCGCGCCATCCGGCCGCGTCAGAGTCGCCAATGCGAAGAGCAGGGGAGCCCATGACCGGCGAACCGCCGGCGCGGCGCCAGCGCCGGCGGTTGAAGCGGAGGTCGCGGGTGCTTCAGCGACGTCTCGGATCTCGACCGACAGTCGCAGTAGTGCGCCCAGGATCAAGACCTCGAACAGACGGGTCTCAAGGCCGCCCGTGGACCACACAGCGACGCTGCGCGTGGCCGCCAGCATCACTGGCGCCAGTAGCCAGATCCAGGGCGGATCGCGAGGCCGTGCTTCGCTGTACGCGAACCGGCAGACGAGTAGCCAGAGCAGAATCGTCAGGCCGTAACCCAGCGCGATCGCGGCGGCTTCCGGAGCGATGCCTACGAGCGCGCCGGCGGCCAGGATCAGGACCCAGAGCAGGTTGGTGTAGCCCTCGACCCTTTCGAAGCCGGGATTGAAGACGAGACCGTGACCGTCGGCGAGATTCCGCGCATAGCGAAAGGAAATGTAGGCGTCGTCTGTGAGGAACTGATACTCGCGGGCGTGGATGAGCAGTGCCCCTAGAGAAAGGAGCGCCGCGGCGAGGATCGTGCGGTTGAGTGGGCGTCTGCCTGCCAGGGCCTGTCTAGCCTCCAAGTCGGCGGTTCCTAGCCTGCGAACTCCGGAACCGGCAGTTCCGCCAGGTGCCGGTGGCACATCTCGCAGCTCGACACCCCCTTCGCCTCTGCCGCCGGGTCCAACTCCTCGTCCACCCACTGCAGGAACCTGCGGTAGTTCTCGAACACGGTCCCGGACTTCGTGCCGACGGCGCCGAGGTCGAAGTGGGGCGAGTCGATCTCGGCGGCGAAGGGACAGGCGTGGAACCGGCCCTTCGTCGTCAGCACGGGGAAGCAGCGCACGCAGCGATTGCCCATGCCGTGGTACTCCGACTCGCGGTCACGGTCGAACTCCTGGTCGGTGCCGCCGCCGGCGTGGAAGAGCACCTTGTAGCCCTGGAAGATGCGGTTCGGGTGCTCGCTCGCCCACTCCTCAAGGCGCTCCCTCGCATAGGGGGGCATCGGCCTTGCGTCTCGGCCGTGGTAGATCGAATAGTTCAGCACCGCTTCGGTCTTCGGGTCCGCCTCGAGGATCGCGATCAGCTTTTCCGCCTGAATGCCGTTCGAAAACACGGTGATGAGCCCCGTGAAGCCGCGCCCGCGGACGTAGCGCATCGCCTCGATGATCTCGGGCGTGTGCAACGTGGGCTCGCCGCCATAGAACTTCAGGTTGCCGTCCACAGCCAGTGAGTCGAGCGCCTGGTCGAGCACCTCGGCCGTGTAGGCCTGATACCAGCCGTCCGGCGAGCCGTGGATCGTGCACCAGGAGCAGTCCCGGTTGCAGAAGTTGCCTTCGTAAAGGTGGAGTTCCCGGAGTTCACCGTCCGCCTCCGCGAAGTGCTCCACGGGTTCATGGAACGTGATCGGGCCGATGTTCGGATCGCGGTGGGTGTCGTTGAGACCCCAGTCGTACGTGTTGTAGACGATCTCGTAGCCGGCGATCTGCTCCAGGTCGAGACCCGCGTGCTCGGCCACGAAACGGAGCACGCCGCGGCGGTACTCCTCGCGCGTTCCCGCTCCGCCGGCGAAGTCTTCGGCATACATCCGGAAGATGCGGGAGACGAAGATCCTGCGCGCCTTGTGGTCGACGCGGCAGTTCCAGCGGTTGGCAAGGAACGCCCGGGCCGCTTCACGCAGCGTGTCGCGCAGGCCCTCGCCCCGATACGCCGAGGGTCGCACTGCGGGGCAACCGTTCGCTCCGCAGTTGATCGCGAAGTGGATCCGGGGCTCCGAGAATTCCGAGCGCAGGATCTCGTGCTCGATGTCGTCGAGGCTGACCGCCGCGTCCCCCGCGACGTGCCGCCGACGCTGGAAAAACCGGCCGTCGCGCGTCTTCCACACCGAGCGGATCGGGTACTCGTCCACGATCGCGTCGAGGGTGAAGGCGTTGTAGGCGTTGATCCAGTAGGCGAGGCCGTCCTCTTCACACGCAAACAGGTCCGGACGGCTGTCCGGAGACGCGGCGCCGAGTTCGGCAACGAACTCCTTGAGCAGCGCGCGCCGCTCCGCGAGACGCTCGTAGTCGACCTTGCCGTCGTCCGCGACCACTTCGGCCAGCAGGCGGTCCCACGCGTCGTAGGAGAACGTCTCCATCAACGCCCCTGCGATCACTCGAGTCCGGAGCCGGACCCCGTGCTTCCCGCCTGCGCCTTCTGCTCCAGGTACTCCCGCTCGAGCAGCCGCGCGCCGCGCAGGATATTGCCCATCGCGTAGTTGCCCTCATGGCAGGCGTACTCGTAGTTCTGCTCGTCGGTCTGCGGCCAGATGAACTCGCCGCTGTAGGGCGCCGTGTAGTCGGGGTCGTGAACCGTGAACTCGTACAGCAACTCGTCCGCGCTCTGGCGGGTGAAGCGCTCCACCACCTTCAGCCCTTCACGCCGTACGCCCGGCTTGGAGAGGAAGTTCGTCGTCTCGACCACCAGGGTGTCGCCTTCCCACCAACCGATCGAGTCGCCGCCCAGCGAACGCACGTCGGGCGGCGCGTGCTCCGCGTTCAGCCGCACCACCTTCGCCCAGTGCATCCACTCAACCAGGATCACGACGTGGTCGTCGGTCTGGGTGATCGTCTTCATGTTGTTGTAGAGGATCGGCCGGGCCGGGGTGGCCGCCGCGCTGAGGTACAGGCACCGATCGAGGATCGAGAGCGTCTCCGGCCCGTCGTATGGATCGTCGCCGGTCTCGATCCACCACGCCGTGCCGGTGTTCTCGTAGGCGTACGGATGCAAGTCGGCGCGGCGCGCCTTGCCGGCCGCAGACAACGACGGCATGCGGCCGTTCGGCGGATCGGTCAGGATGGAGGTGCGGAACTTGCCGTCGACCGCATGCCGCCCACTCCCGCGATCCGTCCAGAAGGAGTTGTAGCCGCCGACCGCGCCCGCGGCGCCGGGGGAGCCGTCGCCGCCCGCAGGTGGCGCCGAACGGTCCGGGTCGCTCGCCGCGTTGGCCCGGTCCATGGCCGCTCGGGCCTCCGCCATGAGTCGCTCCGCCTCGTCGACCGGCAGGAACAGGTTGTCGCCGAACTCCGACGGCCGTTCGAACGGCGTCGAACTCGCGATGTTGTAG
>WTGL01000294.1:4860-6520 GCA_011523565.1 Acidobacteriota bacterium | reverse complement strand
CCGCCAGTTCATCTGGAGCTGGCCGGCGGGGCAGGCGCGCTCCGACCTGCGGGCCATCGGCATCGAGCCGAGCTTCGATGTCGACCTCCGGGCCTCGAACGAGATCGCGCTTGCGCGGGATCAAACGACCTTCGGCGCGGCGGCGCTCATCATCGACCCGCACCTTTCCTGGCTCGGCCGCCACCGCTACTGGGAACTGCGGCTCCACGCCGGCGACATTCACATCAGCGGCTTCGCCACCTCCGGCTTTCCCTACGTCAACCTGGGCCACAACGAGCACGTCGCCTGGGCCCACACGACCGGCGGCCCGGACACCGCCGACGTCTACGAACTGACGCTCGACCCGGAGGACCCGAGCCGCTACCTCTACGATGGCGAGTGGCGGCAGATGGAGAGCCGCACGGTCGAGGTCTCGGTCGCCGGCGAGGCGAAGCCGCGCGAGGCGACCTTCTGGTACTCGCACCACGGCCCGATCGTCGCCCGCCGCGACGACCGCGCCTACGCCGCGGCCCTGGCCTATGAGGAGGAGATCGGCTACCTGGAGTCCAAGTACTGGTTCATGGTCGCGGAGGACTACGAGGGCGCGGCCGCGGCACTGGACGTGCGCCAGATCATGCCGCAGAACGTCATGATCGCGGACACCGGCGGCAACGTCTACTACCAGCGGACGGGCCGGGTCCCGATCCGGCCGGAAGGCTACGACTGGCGCCGTCCCGTCGACGGCTCGACCTCCGCAACCGAATGGCTGGGCATCCACCCAGCGTCCGATCTGATGTCCCTGCTCAACCCCGAGCGGGGCTACATGCAGAACAACAACATCGGCCCGGACACGATGCTGGTCGACTCGCCGCTGGTCCCGGAGCGCTATCCGGCATACCTCTACAACCAGCCCGCTCTCTACACCCATCAGCGGGGCGCCGCCGCCGTGGCGCTGCTCGAGGCGAAACGGGCAGCCGGCGCCAGGTGGAGCGAGGAGGAGATCGTCGAGCTGGCGCTCAACCGCTCGGTCTACCAGTTCGAGCGTTGGGTCGAGGAGCTGCGGCGTGCCCAGGCCGCGGTTCCGGGCAAGCGCTCGAAGGAGCACGCCGAGGTCGTGCGGCGGATCGACGAGTGGAACGGCGTTGCCGAGCCGGACTCCCAGGGCGCGCTCGCCTACTTCCGCTGGCGCGAGGCGCTGCGGGAGCTGGTCGGTCGCGACGGGATGAACCAGATGACGGCGCGGGTCAACGACTACCTGGAACTGATCCGCGAGGCGCCGAAGCCGCCCGGTCTCCGCGACGACGATCTGCCGGCCCTGGTCGAGGCCACCTCTGCCGCGGCGGAGGCCCTCCGCTCGGGCCCGGGCGGCTTCGATGCGACCTTCGGCGACGTGTTCCGCGTCGGCCGCCAGGACTCGAACGACGAGGTGTCCTGGCCCGTGGGCGGCGGCTCGCTAGGCGAAGCCGGCATGGCGACCATGCGCTCGGTCGGCTTCAGCCAGCCGCGCGCCGACGGCCGCCGCTGGGGTAACCGCGGCCAGACCTCGACCGAGGTCGTCATCCTGAGCAACCCCATCCGCAGCTACACCCAGCCCCCGATCGGCCAGAGCGACCGTCCCGACTCGCCGCACTACCGCGACCAGGCCGAGAAGCTGTTCTCCGTCGGCGCCATGAAGCCGAGC
>WTGL01000294.1:0-4850 GCA_011523565.1 Acidobacteriota bacterium | reverse complement strand
CAACCTGGAGCGTCCCGAACACTGGAAGGTCCGCTACGACGGCTCCGACGAAGCAACCGAAAGGAACTTCGTCGTCATGCGACCCGGCTGGCACGTCTACGCCGGCTCCAGCGGCCTTCTCTGGGACCCGGGCCGCTTCGCCTCGGGCAGCTACGCCGTCAAGAGCACGATCTACCTGTTCCCGAAAGGCGACCCGGAACGATCCGGCTCGACCCGAGTCGACACCCCCTTCGGCCTCTTCCTCGGCGGAAGCGACCTCGAAGGGGACAAGCCAACCTACGTCTCCTTCCAGATCGACAACGCAGGCCGGTTCCGCATAGCCCGACACACCGGCGAAGAGTTCCAGGAACTCACGCCTTGGACCACCCATGATGCGGTCTCCGTGCTCGACGACCCGGCCACCTCACCCGCGGAGAACGTCCTCGAAGTCGACATCCGAGGCGAACAGACGATCTTCTACATCGGCGGCGAGGCCGTGGCCGACTTACCGTCCGACGAACTCGAACTCAACGGCCTACTCGGCCTAGCCGCCGGTGAAGGCCTCAGCCTCCACATCACCGACATCGCAATAGGCCCCAACCGCCGGGACCAGTAGCTGCACCGGAGACGACGCGGGTGCGTGCGCCGCGTTCCCCTTCGGGACTGAACCGTGCGAACCTTCTCGACGTGTTTGTGTTTGTTGAGGGCGAGGCGCGCGCCAGCTGGGCGGTGCCGGAACGGTCCTGGCTTCCGTCCGCTTCCGAGACGCTCGCCATCTGCTCCTACGGAACCGCGAGTCGAGGAGGGCCTGTTTCGGGGCCGATTCGCTCCTGGCTCTTCCGTCGGTTTTCGCATGGTGTACCCTTCCGACGCACTATGAGTTGACGAGCCATCCGGACTCTAGCAACCACAGGTGTCAGGCACCGTCGATCCTGGGGTCACCTCTTTACTGTTCGGTCTCGGCGCCCACATAGAATCTGACGCGATGATCTTCGACACAGTCTTCACGGTTAGGCCCGAGCACCTCGCCCGTCTCGGTCCTGATGAAGCTGTTCGCTTCACGGCAAAGATCATATGGGCTGAAGCTGCGCGTCTTCGCCTGCCGCCAACCGCCCTCAGCATTTCGTTCCGTATAGATGTCCCCGATGGCGGCGTAGACGCGAGTGTAGATGTCGATGCAGTACCGGAAGGAAGTGTTCTCGGGAAGGGGCGTAACGTCATTCAGGTTAAGTCGGGGAACTTCAAGCCCTGGCAGCCGAACCAGATCTCCGAGGAGTTGTTCGGCGATAAACCACCGCTAAGGTGCTCGCTTGGCCAGCCCGTTAGGGCCTGCATGGATGTAGGTGGTCGATACATCCTGCTTTGCACCGGCGTTGACCCCACACCCCAACAGCGAGACGACGCCGTCGAAGAGCTTCGGCGAGCGTTCGTCGATTGCGGCTACTCCGGTCCGTCCGTCGACGTCATCGGACAGGCTCAGCTTATAGCAATGCTCGAGGCTTTCCCGTCCCTGTGTCTGGAACTGAACGGCAACGGTGTCGGTTACTTTGACACCTTGGCCACGTGGTCCGCTCAGGCTCAGATGCGGTATACGTTCAAAGAGGGTGAGCCTCAGCGGGAGTTCGTGGCGGCTCTTGCGAGCCGGATTCGCTCAAGCGAGGCTGCCGTCCATGTTCATTTGTGCGGTGAAGCTGGTATCGGAAAGACACGGTTAGCACTCGAAGCCCTGCGAGCAGATGACCTGGCGCCGTTACTCGTGTACTGCGACGGGCCATCGCGCATTGTGGATAGTCAGCTGCTGGCCGGGCTCCTTAGGGAAGACAGCAGACTGTCGCTCATCCTCGTGGTTGACGAGTGCGACGCCGATGCTCGCTACTACCTGTGGAACAAGTTCAAGCACCTCGGCCCGCGCCTGAGGTTCATCTCGATTTACGGTGAGTCCGGAGACTCTGGCGGCGAGACGGTCTGCATGAATGCGCCAGGTCTTGAGGATGAACAGATCTGCGAGATCTTGAGCGAGTATCTTCCATCGGGTGAAGACGCTCGGCGTTGGAGTGAGCTCTGTGACGGGTCGCCCCGAGTGGCGCACGTGGTCGGACTGAACCTGAGGAGTAATCCTGAGGACCTCCTGAAAGCTCCAGATACGGTGGACGTCTGGGATCGCTACATTGTCGGTGATGATCGGGCGGACAGCCAAGCTGTAGAGCAGCGACGCGTCGTGCTTCGCCGGGTTGCGCTGTTCAAGCGGTTTGGGTTCGGGCACGCGGTGCGCGGTGAGGCGGAAGCGATCGCTGGCTTGGTGGAGGGGGATGACCCGTCGATTACGCGGGCGCGTTTCGAGGTCATTGTTGCCGAGCTGAGGGGGCGAAGAATCCTTCAAGGGGAAAACACGCTTTACATCACGCCCCGGCTGTTGCACATCAAGCTATGGGTGGAGTGGTGGGAGATCCATGGCAATAGCTTCGTCCTCGACGACTTGGCTAAGTCGGTCCCCCCGTCCCTGCTGGACTGGTTCTTTGAAATGGCGAAGTATGCCAAGCAGTCGTTAGCAGCGGAGAAGGTGTTCTCGTCTCTTCTGAGCGAGGACGGTCCGTTTGAGCAGTCGGGCCTGCTGAAGGACGCCCGAGGTGCTCGTTTTTTTCTCTCTATCGCCGAGGCGTGCCCTAGGGAGGCGCTTCGATGCCTGAAGAGAACTGTAGGAGCGTGGAGTAGGGAGGAGCTATGGGACTTCAGGACGGGACGTCAAGAAGTCGTGTGGGCGCTCGAGCGGATCGCGGTTTGGGGCCCGCTGTTCGAAGATGCGGCGCGCCTGTTACTCAGGCTGGCGGAAGCGGAGAACGAGGAGTACTTCGGGAACAACGCGACCGGCGTCTTCACGGGGCTTTTCTCGCCTGGTCGAGGGCCGGTCGCTCCAACCGAGGCGTCTCCAGAAGAGCGCTTTCCCGTTCTCAGAGACGCGTTGGAGCACGGGTCCAAGGAACGCCGACGGATAGGTCTTCTCGCGGCCGAGCAAGCATTGCAGACCCACCATTTCTCGCGGATTGTGGGACCGGAGCATCAGGGGCTTCGGCTGCAGCCGAAGCTCTGGGTGCCGAAGACGTGGGGTGAGCTCTTCGACGCCTACCGGCGTGTCTGGCGTCTCCTCGAAGAACGGTTGGGCGAGTTGCCACCGAGCGAGCGGACCGCCACCTTGGACGTGATGCTCAAAGGTGCGCGTGGTTTGGCCGGGATGGCCAACCTTAGCTCGATGGTGTGCGAGTTTTTTCGTGAGTTGGCTGATAAGCCAGACGTAGACGGAACGAAGATCATCAGGGTGGTTGAGCATGTTCTTCGTTACGACGCCAAGGACTTTGATGCGGATAGACGAGAGGCGTGGGAGGAGCTTCGCCAGGTACTCGTCACAGACGATTTCCCCAGTCGCATGCGGCGTTGGGTTGAAATGACCTTCATCGGGGATGAAGTCGATGAGTCGGGAAAGGGCATCGGTAGAGCCACGCAAGAGATTGAGAGGCTTGCGTCGGAGGCGTTCCAAGACCCAGCACTGCTCGCGTCGCAGCTACCCTGGCTGGTGACGGCGGCCGCTCAGAACGGGTTTGGCTTTGGCTACGCTCTTGGCGGTAGAGACATAGGGTTCACACTTCTTTCCGATCTCCTTGCGGCGCAGCGGAACGCGGGGCCGAATGGAAGTGCGTTCTTTCTCAGCGGTTACTTCCGGGCACTGCGGGAGGCTGACGAACGTGCTTGGGAGGAACAGCTAGACCTCGCTTCGGCCGATCGAGCGCTGAGAGGCTACGTACCGGAGTTGACGCAGAGGAGCGGCCTCAATGATCGCGCGGCAGAGCGACTGCTCAACCTCGGGAGGCATGGTCACATCCCAGTGCACGCCTTTCGAATGTTCGCATACGGGGGCGCGGTTAGGCGGTTGCGGCCCGAGCGCCTGAGAGATTGGCTCGCTTTTCTGCTTGGGGTCGGCTCGCGAGAAGGAGCGGTTTGTGCTCTAGAACTCTGCTACTTCTACTATGTCTTTCCGGAACCCCAACAGCCGCTGCCACGGGACATGACGTACCGTGTCGTGACGGCGGAGCCGCTGTTCACTACGGACGCCGAGCGCGGTAACTTCACGACTGAGGAGCACGAATGGACTGAACTCGCCAAGGCGTTTATCGAGCAGCATCCGGACTCCTCGATAGCGCTAGCGAGGTTGATGCTGGAGCACTTTGGCAGGCGAGGGACGATCGTCGGAGTCGCGGCTTCGCGCACCGGCAGTGTGCTTGAGAGCGTTCTTCAAGACTCCCCGGAAGAGATGTGGGACTCTATGGTTAGCTATCTTGGTCCACCGGTCGACTCAAGGGCGTTCGAGATCTCGCATTGGCTCAGAGAGGGTGCGTTCAGATTTGTGCCGCCGGCGTTAGTTTGGCAATGGGTCGAGGAGGACGTCGAAGAGCGCGCAGTCTACCTCAGCAGCTTCGTCCCACGAGAGTTCCCGGGAACGCCGGAGACAGTCTCGATTCGGGAAGTGCTGATTCGCTATGGCTCCCGTGCGGAGGTGCGCAGCAGTCTAGTAGGTAACCACTTGAGCGAGTCGTGGATGGGATCCGAGAGTAGTCACGCCAGAAGCAGATTGGAACAGTTGGAGAGCTGGAGAAAGGAAGAGACGAACGGGAACGTGATGGCATGGTTGGAGGACTACATCGAATGGACGACGGCGCGCGTCGCGCATGCGAAGGTGCGCGAAGAGCGTGAGGACTGACCCGGCACAGGAAAGAGAGGCGCGCGATGGCGCCGATGCCATGGTCGCCGGGTGCTAAGGGCCGCCCCCGGTGCTGGCCGCCTTGCCGGCGCGCCAGTCGTCCTCGAGGATGCGCGCGCCG
>WTGL01000313.1:5059-6567 GCA_011523565.1 Acidobacteriota bacterium | reverse complement strand
CACGTCGCGGACGGTGGTGAAGCCGGCGAGCAGCGTCCGCTTCGCGTAGATCAGCCCCTTGACCGTCGCGTCGGCCGGGGTCTGCTGGAAGCGTTCGAGGTAGGAGGCGGCGCCGGCCTGCTGCGAGGTCAGGTGAACGTGCATGTCCATCAGGCCGGGCAGAACGGTGTGGCCGGAGAGGTCAATCAGCGTGTCCTCGTCCTCCGGGTCGGCGAATCCCTCGTCGACGGCCGTGATCGTCTCGCGTTCCACCACGATCGTGTGCCGGCCGAGGACCTCGCCGGCTTCGACGTCGACCAGAGAGCCGGCGTGGATGACGGTGCGACCGTCGGCGGCGAGGACGGAGGTGGTCGCGAACAGGACGAGCGTGGCCACGGCGAGGAAGGCGGCGAAGGGAGATGGGGCGAAACGGCTAGTCATCGTCGGGAACCTCCGTCGATCTGGAAACGGGAAGGGGCCGCGACTGTAGCGCAGCACGGGGCGGCAGCTAACGCTGGCCGGACGAGTCCGTACGCGTCGTGCCCAACCGGCTGATCGTCCAGGTCAGGACGAAGCCGGCGCCGGCGAGTCCCAAAGCCGATGCGGCCTGCAGCGGTGCTGGGGAGGCCGGGTTCTCGAACGGCCAGAGGCCGACGACGGCTCCCAGGAGGAGCCCCATCAGCACTCCCAGCGTCGCCTGACGGAAACGTCGCAGCGCGAACCGCACGGCATTGCTGATGACCGTTGCGCCGACGACGATTCCCACGAGTACCGGCAGCAGGACTACTGTCGCTTCGGCGATCGGTTGGGAGTTCAGGCCGCTGAGTCCTTCGAGCACCTGTTCGATGGCGCCGAGGATCGGCTCGTACTGGCCGAGGGCCAGGAGCAGGTAGGCGCCGCTCACACCCGGCAGAATCATCGCGGCGGCGCCCGCCGCTCCAGCGACCGCGAGCAGAAACGGTCCGCTGCTGGTCGATCCCGTCGCGGTGGGGTCGCTTTGGAGCAGGGCGAGCCCGGCCATGACGGCGAAGCCGCCGGCCGCGCCGCCCCAGAACGCACGGACAGTCGGTTGAGCGAGACGCCAGACCAGCGGCAAGCCGCCCAGCGTCAGGCCGATGAAGGCGCTGTACGTGATCCAGCGGTGATGCACCACGAGATCGCGCAGGACGCCCGCCAGGAGGAGGATCGCCAGACCGCCGGACGCGGCGACCACTGCCAGCAGCAGCAGCGGCTGAAGCCGCAGGCGCAACCGGGTCGTGTCCGCCACCGCCTCGATGAAGCTGGGGTAGATGCCGACCGCTAGCAGCATGGTGCCACCACTGATTCCCGGCACCAGGTTGGCGAGGCCCATCAGAACGCCACCCGCGACCGCGCGAGGCGCCCAGGAGACGACGGACTTCCTCTGATTGCCGGCCATCCGGACGGAGTCTAAGGGCGCTTGGCGATTTGGCGCCCGATTGGTCTAGCGTTGCGGCCATGACGGACTACGACTACGACCTGTTCGTGATCGGCGCGGGCTCCGGCGGCGT
>WTGL01000313.1:2559-5049 GCA_011523565.1 Acidobacteriota bacterium | reverse complement strand
CCTGGGCGGCACCTGCGTCAACGTGGGCTGCGTGCCGAAGAAGCTGCTCGTCTGCGCTTCGGCCTTTGCCGATCACTACCGCGAGGCCTCGGGTTTCGGCTGGACGGCGGGGCAGCCCGCTTTCGACTGGGGCCAGCTCATCGCGAACAAGAACCGGGAGATCGAGCGGCTCAACGGGATCTACCGTGGCCTGCTCGACGGAGCCGGCGTGGAGCTGTTCGAGGGCCGGGCGCGGCTCCTCGATCCGCACACGGTGGAGATCGACGGGGCCGATGGAGGCCGGCCGCGGGTGACGGCGGGCCAGATCCTGATCGCCGTCGGCAGTTGGCCGGACATGCCGCCTGTTCCGGGCATCGAACACGCGATCAGCTCGAACGAGGCCTTTCACATCGAGCGCCTTCCGGAGTGCGTGGCAGTCGTCGGCGGCGGCTACATCGGTGTCGAGTTCGCGGGCATCTTCGCCGGCCTCGGCTGTCGGGTGACCCTGATCTACCGCGGTCCGCTGTTCCTGCGCGGATTCGACGAGGAGATTCGCACGCGTCTGGCCGAGGAGATGAAGTCGCGGGGGATCGACCTCCGGTTCGACTGCGAGGTGGAGTCGATCGAAGAGCTGCCGGGAAGCGGGGACGGTCGTCTGCGACTCCACCTCGACGATGGCGGCACGGTCGACTGCGGCGAAGTGCTCTACGCCACCGGCCGCCGGCCCCTGGTCGCCGACCTGGGACTGGAGAACTGCGGCGTGGAGCTCGGTGAGCAGGGCGAGATCGTCGTCGACGAGTTTTCGCGTAGCAACGTGCCGAACATCTGGGCGATCGGGGACGTCACGGACCGCCTGAACCTGACTCCGGTTGCGATCCACGAGGCGATGTGCCTGGCTCGGACCCTGTTCGCCGGGGAGCCGACTCCGGTCGACCACGAAACGGTGGCGACTGCTGTCTTCAGCCAGCCGCCCCTCGGCGCTGTCGGCCTGACCGAGGAGGTCGCGAGAGCCCGCTACGGTGAGGTCGACGTCTACCGAAGCCGGTTCCGTCCGCTCAAGCTGACGTTGACCGACAACCAGGAGCGCACTCTGGTCAAGCTGATCGTCGAGCGCTCCAGCGGCCGTGTTCTCGGCGCCCACATGCTGGGCGCGGACGCGCCGGAGATCATCCAGGGCCTCGCCGAGCGCCTCGCCCTCGACCAGGATGACCCGCTTGTCGCCCTGCCGGATCTCCGGCAGGTAGCGCTGCGCCATGATGTAGCGGTTCTCGTGAGCGGTCGCCGCCTCGAGAATGGCGCTGGTGTTCCGGTCGCCGTCCTTGAGGTGGAAGATACCCTCGCCGCCGGCCCCGTCGAGCGGCTTGACGATCATCTCGCCGCCCATCTCCTCCTGGAAGGCCAGCAGCTCCGCGATGCGTCGGGAGACACGCGCCGGCGGGCAGACGGCCGGGAACCGAAGCGCGAACAGCTTCTCGTTCGCGTCGCGAAGCGACAGTGGGTCGTTCACCACCAGGGTGCTCTTCGCCACCATCGACAGCAGGTGGGTGGCGTAGAAGAACGCCATGTCGAAGGGCGGATCTTTCCGCATCCAGACGACGTCGAACTCGTCGAGAAAGGCGGCCCGGCCGGGCCCGGTTTCGTACCAGGGTCCACCGGAGACCGGGTCGACGGTGCGGGCCGGAATCGCCTCCGCCCGCGGCCGTCCGTCCGGCCCGAGTTCCAGCGTGTCGATCGTGCAGACGGCGAGTTCGTGACCCCTGCGATCCGCCTCGCGCAGGAACGCGATCGTCGTGTCCTTCTCCGGGTCGAGACGCTCGATCGGATCGATGACGAAGAGGTGGCGCATCCGTGGCGAATGAGGAGGAAACGGGCGGCGCAAGCTATCACGCGGTCATGCCGGCGGAATCGACGGCGCGGCCCGTACAATCCGGCGCCGTGGACCGGACCAATCCATGCTGGCTCTTCGGCTACGGGTCGTTGATCTTCCGCCCGGCGATCCCCTTCGTCGAGCGCCGGCCCGCTCGGGTCCGGGGCTGGACCCGGCGTTTCTGGCAGTGGTCGACCGACCACCGCGGCGAACCCTGGCGTCCCGGTCGGGTGGTCACCCTGGCACGAGCGCCGGAGGACGTCTGCTGGGGCATGGCCTATCGTCTCGACGAAACCGCCGCCGAAACCATCCTCGCCGACCTCGACATCCGCGAACGGGGCGGCTACGTCCGCATGGAGATCGAACTCGAACTGGACGGGGAGAGGACCATGGGCCTCACCTACCAGGCCTGGCCGGGCAACCGGAACTACGCCGGCCCGGCCCCACTCACCGAGATCGCCGCCCAGGTCGAAAAGGCAACAGGCCCAAGCGGCACCAACGCCGACTACGTGCGCGACCTCCACGCGACGCTCAGCGCCCTGGATGTCGAGGATCCCCACGTCGCGGCCCTGGCCGGCGAACTCGACGCGGCTACGGCGCCATCGCGCCGGTGACGCCGACGTTTCGGCCCTGCGGATCGATCA
>WTGL01000313.1:1132-2549 GCA_011523565.1 Acidobacteriota bacterium | reverse complement strand
CACGCCGGGGTTCATCAGGCCGTCCGGATCGGCCGCCGCCTTGGCGCCGGCGAGTGCCCGGGCGAAGACGTCGGGGCGCTGTCGGTCGTAGCCGGCCGGCCGGTGGTCGCGGCCGACCGCGTGGTGGTGGGTCACCGTGCCGCCGGCGTCGACGACCGCCTCGTTCGCCGCGAGCTTGATCTCGCGCCACTGTTCCGCGAGCCGCTCCCAGTCGCCCAGCGCCGAGAAGGTGAAGTAGGGGGCGGGTCCATCGGGGTAGACGTGGGTGAAGCGGCACGTGACGCTGCCGGGCCTGCCGGTCGCCTGCTCGAGGATCTCGGCGGTCCGGGCCATGATCCGGGCGTGGAAGTCGCCGAACCGGTCCCAGGTGATCGCGGTCTCGAAGGTGTCGCCGATCACTCCCAGGGGCACGCCGACTTCCCGGAAGTAAGGCCCCTTGATGAAGGCGTCGCGCCAGGCCCCGGCGGCGCCCTCGCGGTGGGACCGTCCGGCCGAGGCGCTGTGGTCCCCGCCGCAGTCCGCGGTCAGCTCGAGGGCCCGCTTCATCCACGCATCGACCGGGTGATCGGCCGACTCGAAGCCGAGAACGAGCAGCGAGGTCGACCCATCGCCGGCGCCGGCGGTGGCGGTCTCCTGGGCGTCGATCAGGCGGCAGTTCGAGGGGTAGAGCCCGCTCTGGGCCAGCATTCGCACGGCCTCGGCCGCCTTCGCGTAGTCGGCGAAGTGGACCGCCGCCGAACCCCGGTACGTCGGCCGGTCCTGTAGCCGCATCCAGGCTTCCGTGATCACGCCGAGGATGCCCTCCGAGCCGATGACCATCCGGTCGGGCGCCGGTCCGGCGCCGGAGCCGGGCAGGCGCCGGGTCTCCATGATGCCCTGGGGCGTCACGGTCGTCGTCGCCTCGACGAAGTCGTCGATGTGGGTGTAGAGGCTGGCGAAATGGCCGCCGGAACGGGTCGCGATCCAGCCGCCCAGGGTCGAGTGCTCGAAGCTCTGCGGGAAGTGGCGGAGCGTCAGCCCGTGCTCCCGGAGCTGGGCCTCGATGTGAGGCCCGCGGGCGCCGCCCTGGATGCGCGCGGCCCGGCTCGCACGATCGACCTCGAGCACCTTGTCGAGTTTGAGCAGGTCGATCGTCACCGCGCCGGCGTAGCTGTCGCCGACCGCCGGCTCGACGCCGCCCACCACGCTCGAACCGCCGCCGAAGGGAATCACGGCGGCGCCCGCGTCGCCGGCCCAGTCCAGGATCCGGACGACGTCCTCGGTCGTCTCGGGGTAGGCCACGAGATCGGGTGGCTCCGGCACCTCGCGGCGGAACATCCGTACGGCATCCGGGAAGGACTTGCCGTAGGCGTGGAGGAGTCGCTCGTACGGGTCGTCGCGGAACAGACTCCCAAGTGACGAAGGCGGTTGGACTCGC
>WTGL01000313.1:659-1122 GCA_011523565.1 Acidobacteriota bacterium | reverse complement strand
GGTCGTCCGGGATTCCAGCGGAACACCGAAGCGCTGGGCGGTGCGGTCGCGGAAAGCGGCCGCCTCCGCCTGCGTGAGCCCCTGACCCTCGTACCCCCAACCACAGAGCTTGCGTCTTGCTTCCGTCACCTGGTCCTCCTTGGGCGCCGCAGGATAGCGGAGGACGTACCGCGACGATCTACAATCCCCGTCCGATGTCCTGGCAGCCCGAGGTCGACGAGATCGAACGCCGCCGGCGCCTGGCGCTGGAGATGGGCGGCGAGGAGGCGGTCCAGCGCCAGCACGAGCGTGGACGCCTCACGGTGCGCGAGCGGATCGAGCGTGTCGCCGATCCGGGCTCCTTCGTCGAGGAGGGCCGTCAGGCCGGGGCCGCCGAGGTCGACGAGAAGGGCCGCGTCGTCGCGTTCACGCCGGCGAACTACGTCGTCGGCTTTGCCGACGTCGACGGGGCTCGGGTGATCGT
>WTGL01000313.1:0-649 GCA_011523565.1 Acidobacteriota bacterium | reverse complement strand
GGGCCGCCAGAAGGGGGCACCGAAGACGCCGCCGCGGCCGATGGGGGAGCCGGTCTACTCGCGGGCACGCTTCTGGTCGATCGCCGAGATCCTGCGGACCGTGCCGGTGGCCTCGATCGGGGTCGGCGCGGTGGCGGGGTTCCCCGCGGCGCGCCTGGTCGCTTCCCACTTCTCGGTGATGACGCGCCACACCGCACAGATCCTGATCGGCGGCCCGGCGCTGGTCGAGCGGGCGCTGGGCGAGAAGAAGACGAAGGACGAGCTCGGCGGCTGGCAGGTCCACAGTCGCAGCGGGGTCGTCGACAACGTCGCCGAGGACGAGGACGACGCGATGGCGCAGGTGCGCCGCTTCCTGAGCTACTTCCCGCGGAGTGTCGACACGCTGCCGCCGCGGAGAAAGTCGGGCGATCCGGCGGACCGGCGCGAGGAACGGTTGCTCGCGATCGTGCCTCGCGACCGGCGCTTCCTCTACGACATGCGCGAGCTGATCTCGCTCGTCGTCGACCGGGACAGCTTCTTTGAGATGACGGCGGGCTACGGTCCATCCCAGATCACCGGACTGGCCCGGGTCGACGGTCACGCGGTGGGCGTCGTTGCCAACGATTGCCGGCACATCGGCGGCGCGATGGACGCCGCCGGGGCGCAGAAG
>WTGL01000130.1:33304-36219 GCA_011523565.1 Acidobacteriota bacterium | reverse complement strand
GACGATCGGCTATCGCTGGGCCCGCAACCTGGCCGACTACGACGCCTTCGAAACGAACCGATTCGTCGGCTACTACGAAGCGAACGCCGCGGAGTCGGCGGTCGTTCTGGCCACCGCGGAAGCGGAGGCACGGTTGATTCGGACGGAGGATCGCAAGTAAGGGAAACAACCGTCTGGCCGCCGGGCTCGTGAGGAGAACGAAAGGAGAAGTAGCGTGACCAGTAGCTCCGTTGGAAGGAAACGAAGCAAGTGCCTTGGGCGACGGATCGACCTGCGGGCGCCAGTGATGCTGATCCTGGCTCTTTCGTCGCCTCTGGCGGCTCAGAATGAAGACGATCCGTCGGCGGGAACGTCGGTCCGTATCTACGGTGGGCATGTCCTGGACGAGGATGCCGCCGGCAAGGAGGACCTCGACTCGATTCTGGTTGACTCAGGCGACGGTTGGATGGCTGACGTGGCGGCCTCGGACCTGACCGGGGTCGTGTCGCCGGCCTCGACCGAGTACAGATACGACGACGGTACCCCCGAGGCGTTTACCCTCATCACCGGCGCGCATGAACAGGAGTACGCGCAGCGATTCCGCTTGCCTCGCGCGGGCATGGTCACTTCCGTGACGGCGTGTTTCGGTCGGCAGCCGGACGACGACAATCCGGACGTGGCCTTCGTCTTCGTCTTCTACCGCGATGCCGGCGGCCGACCGGGCAGTCCACTGGCCGCCTACTCGGCGACGGTTTCCGGCCTGGCTAGAGGACGGGGTACCTGCGGCGTGATCGACCGCGGCGACGTCACCTCGCAGCGGCTCGATGGCGGCGACGTATGGCTGGGAGTTCAGTGGCCGAACTCGAGTGGCAAGGGTTTTGCCGAGGATCGCAATGGGCCGGGAGGTACGAGGAACTTCTGGCGGTACCGGTCCTCCTCCCAGAGCCCGTGGAGTTCATGGAACACCGAGACGGTGGCTACCGCGTACTTCATGCGCCTGGGCGTGGACCACGAGGCAACCCCGCACGCCCGACGGCCGGGTGGGCCAGGCGAAGAGCGGCATCTGGGCCTCGGGCGAATCCGGATTGCTGTGGTTCTTCAATCGAGACAACGCCGAAGTGTTGATCAAGGTCCTCGACGGTTGCTCGCACAACGGTTATCGCTGGGTCTTCGTCGCGCCCGTCACGACTCTGGAGTTCAACCTTCTGGTCACAGGGCCAGACGGCACAACGTGGAAGCACGGCAACGTGCAGGGTGTGACTGCGTCCACCAGGGCCGATACGCGGGCATTCAGGTGTTCGCAGTAGCGGGCGCTGTGCTAGCGTGCCGAGGGCTTCCCTTCTGCTAGCAAGACGCTGGAGGTCGCCATGAATCCCGAGAACCTCAGGGCTCTTGTCAGCGGCCCCGGTCTGGTCGCCACGTCTCCGTGGGCCAGGAGCTTCGTGTTGCTTCTCGGTGCGTGCTTCGTCGCCGCCGGCTGTAGAGAGGACGGCGACCCGCTGCTTCCCACGGCGCCCAAGTTGATTCTGCAGAAGCCGGCTTCAGGCCAGGGTGCGAACGGCGATGGTGACTGGGATGGCGACGGCGATGGCGATTGGGATGGCGACGCCCCCGGCGACCTGCCGCGGTTGCGCGTTCTCATGGACGATGCCGGAGTTGAGGAAGCCCCGGCTGCTGCCCGGGTGGGCGGCGGCGCGCGGCTCCCAGAACCACGAATAGCAATCCGGTCGGATGAGATCGGCCGGTTCGACGGCGCCGATTTCGATCTGGACCTCGACCGCTTCGACTACGAAGTCGACCTGGATTCCGCCGCGGAGACGTCCGGGATCAGGTTGTCGTCCGCCTTCCCGGGAAAGAGCGAGCTTGAGGGTGTGGAGAACACCAACGAGGACGCTGAAGGCACTTCAAGCAAGGGCATCCTTGAGGGCATCGACGGCACGGGAATCGGTGTCGTCCCCGCGAGTGACGACGACGAGGGGGATGAAGACGACGAGGGGGACGAGGGCGACGAAGGGGACGAACGCGACGAAGGTGACGAGGACGACGAGGACGACGAGGGGGACGAGGATGACGAGGACGATGAGGACGACGAGGACGATGAGGACGACGAGGGGGACGAGGACGACGAGGGGGACGAGGACGACGAAGGGGACGAGGACGACGAGGGCGACGAGGATGACGAGGACGACGAAGGGGACGAGGACGACGAGGACGACGAGGACGACGAGGATGACGAGGATGACGACGAGGACGACTAGGGCGTACGGGGCGCCGAAGGCAGAACTTGCCGCCTGACGGCGAAACCTCGGACCACAGCGCGGCGACCGGTCCGTCCGATGTTTCCCTCAAGGTGGCCCGCTACTTTCCGACGCTCGTTTTCTCGCTGGATATCCCGGACAGCGAGCTTCTGAATCCGGGCTTGATCGAGGCGATCTACGCCGAACGGGAACGCGACGGAACCGGCGTGAGCAAGTCGAACCTTCCGGAGCTCGGGGGGTGGCACAGCCACGTCAGGCTGCACAGGGACGCCGCGTTCGCGGGATTGGTCGAACACGTCGACGACGCCGCGGAAATGATGTGCCGGGAACTCGGATATCACCGGTCCTATCGTCTGAACATCGGCACCATGTGGTCGATCGTCAACCCACCCGGCGGTCTGAACCGGGCCCATATCCATCCCGGTTGCATCTGGAGCGGCGTCTACTACGTTCAGGCGCCGAAGAACTCCGGCCGCATCGAGTTCATCGACCCGCGCACGCAGAACCTGATGGGTTCAGTCAAGTACGTCCCCGGAGTCAGGCGCCCGCGAGACTGCTGGAAGAAGGTGCGCTACCAACCCCGGGCCGGAAGGATGCTGATCTTCCCCGCCTGGCTGTACCACAGCGTGGCTCCGAATCGATCCAGGGCCAGGGGCAGGAAAGCCGACCGGATCATCG
>WTGL01000130.1:1969-33294 GCA_011523565.1 Acidobacteriota bacterium | reverse complement strand
TGGCGGCCGGCAAGAGCCGGATCGGCCGGCGGCTGGCCCGGTCGCTGGGCTGGACCTTCCTGGATCTCGACACGGCCATCGCCGAGTTCGAGGGCCAGCCGGTGGCCGACCTGATCGTCGAACGCGGCGAGACCTACTTTCGCGAACGCGAAACGGCGGCCCTCGAACGTTGCGCCGCGGTCGACCAGGCAGTGATTGCCACCGGCGGCGGCGTGTTCACCCTGGAGCGGAACCGCCGCCTGATTTCCGAACTGGGTACGAGCGTCTGGCTCGACCCGCCCTGGGAGGCGCTTTGCAAGCGCGCCCAACAGTCTCACAAGCGCCGGCCTCTCTTCGAGTCCCCGGACCAGGCGCGGGCGCTGTACGAGAGCCGGCTCGACTCGTACCGGCAGGCGGACCTGAGGATCAGGACCCGGGGGACGGAACGGAAGAAAGACGTCGCGGCTGACGTGATCCGACGGCTGGGGCTCAAGTCAGCGAGTTGACGGCCACCCTGCGGGCGGGTGCGTTCCCGACGCCTACATCGGGTTGTTGGTGATCTCGTCGAAGGTCTTCCCTTCGCGGGCCATGGCGGCGACCCGTTCGAGGCGGGGGCTGGGGAGGACCTGGTTGGCGCTCTCCCAGGTGGCGATGGCGCCGTCGCGGTCGCCGAATTGCAGCAGGAGAAGACCTCGCACGAGTGCTGACTGTTCGTGGCCGGGGTCGCTCCTGAGCGACCGGCCGAACGAGGTCAGGGCGACCTGGGTCTGTCCCATCTGGAGGCGCACCATCCCCGACACGAAGTGGGCGTCGGCGTCCTCGGGGTCGATCTGCAGCATCTGCTGTGCATGCTGGAAGGCGTCGAAGGCGCGGCCGTTCGTGAGCAGGAGTTGCATCAGGGTCCGCATCGCCTCGAGGTTCGTGGGATCCGCCTCGATCTGCCGCGCCAGCTCTTCGGCCTGGCGCGCCATCTCGGGTCCGAGCGGAGCCTGGCCGCGGAAGTCCGTCTCGCCGCCGCTCTGCGCCATCGCCTGCTCGGCCTGCGGATCGGGCCGGGCGTCGATCTGGGCCCAGATGACGAGGGCCGCCACCAGCCCCACCACGCCGCCGCCGAGCAGGGCGCCGGAGAGCAGGGGGTGCGCTTGCACGAAGGCGTTGCCGGCGGGTACTGCCGCCGCGGGCTGCCGCTTGCCGCCTGTGTCCGGAGCGATGCCGGCGAGCGCTTCCTCGACCTCGTCGAGCTCCTTCAGCACCCGCGCCGCGGAAAGCTGAAGCCGCGTCCTGTCGGCCTGCTCGAGTCCGGACTGCGACAGGCGGCCGAGCAGATCCTCGCGACGGCTCACGAGGTCGGCCCGCTGCAGCTCGAGCGCGGCCGCCCGCGCGGCCACCTCCCGCGGCAGGAAGGCGAACCCGAAGCCCAGGCCGGCGACGACCGCGGCCAGCAGGGTGATCGAGGCGATGAGAGTCAGGTCGCCGTCTCCTGCTCCACCTGCTCGAGGTAGGCGGCCAGGGCTTCTTCGCCTCCGCGGCGCCTTTGCCGCAGCCTCCGCGCGACCAGCAGTCCGCCCACCAGGACGATCGCCGCGGGGGCCGTCCACACGATCAGGTTGAGTCCGCGCGCTCGGGGTTCGAGGAGCACGAACTCGCCGTAGCGTTGCTCGAAGTAGCGGACCACCTGGTCGCGGGTGTAGCCGGAAGCGAGCAGGGATCTTGCTTCGGCCCGCATCGCCTGCGCCGACGAGGCGCCGGAGTCGGCGATCGACAGCGCCTGACACTTGGGGCAGCGGATGTCGGCCGCCACCAGGGACACGGCCCGGTCGAGTTCCTCACCGGAGAGCGGTTCTCCCTGCGGGTCGCCCAACTCGCGCGAGGCTTCGACGCCCAGTCCCGGCCGGTACTCGCCTTCGGCCGCCGGCAGATCGACGTCGGGCCCGGCATCCTGCGACTGCGCCCGGGCAGCCGTGGGGAGCGGCAGCGCGGCCAGGAACAGAAGGAACGCGGCCGCCGGGATGTCGGTAGCCCGCCGCATGTCAGCCGGTCGCTTCGGCCGGCTGCGAAAGCAGCCGAGTGGCGACGTCGAGGAGTTGCTCGGGCGATACCGCGCCGATCGCCTTGTCGACGATCGTGCCGTCGCGGTCGATGAAGAAGGTCTCGGGAGGGCCGTAGACGCCGTAGGCGATGGCGACCCGGCCGCCCTCGTCGATCAGCGACGGGCCCCAGGTCCCGTTCTCGGCGTTGAACTGGGCGATCAGGCTGGGCTCGTCCTGGAAGATGACGCCGAGGAAGTGGATCTCGCCCTGCCAGCGCCGGGCGCCTTCCATGAGCAGCGGGTGCTCGACCCAGCACGGGACGCAGTAGGTGGCCCAGAAGTTGATGACGACCGGGGTGCCGCGGAGTTCCTCCAGGTCGACGACGTTGCCGTCGAGATCGGCGAGCCGGAAGCTGGGCGCCGGCTGGCCGATGAGCGGCGACTCGACGACCTGGGGATCGTGCCGGAAGCCGAACCCGAGCACGAGCAGGACCGGCAGGCAGATGCCGAGGCCGATCAGGAGGACCCTGCGGTTCATCGCCCTCCCCCTGCCGGCGACGGGGCGAGTTCCGGCACCGCGTCGGGGGCGGCGGCCCGCCGTTCGGCGGCGGTCGGTATCAGGCACAGGGCCGTGCCGACGACCATGATGACCACGCCGATCCAGATCCACGCGACCAGCGGCGTCCTGATCGCCCGCAGGCCGATCGATCCGTCGCCGCTCACGTTCATCAGGGTCAGGTAGAGGTCGTGGCCCGCCGTGGTCCGGACGGCGGGCGTGCCGATCGGTTCACGCTGGTTCGGGTAGATGTTGAGCGACGGGTACAGCACGCCGCGGCTCCGGCCGTTGCTCGAAACCTCGACTTCGGCCTGGTGCCGCTCCAGGTGGGGCTCCTGGACCAGCTCGGCGCCGCGGAACGTCATCTCGTAGCCTCCCAGGCGGAGCGTTTCGCCGGCGCGCAGGGTCGCCTCCGCTTCGCGCTGGAAGGTCGACGAGACGGCGATCGCGACGAAGGTGACCACGACCCCGAGGTGGACCACGTAGGCGCCCAGCCTGTCCGGCGCCACCAGCAGGGCGGCGAGCGGCCCCTTCCCGCCCTCGCGCCGCCGCCGCGCCCGCACCGGCCGCAGTCCCTGGTCGGCCGTCACCCAGAGGGCGAAGCCGGCGAAGGCGGAAACGATGAGCACCGGCGCGGAGCGGGCGCCGAAGAGAAGCGCCAGCGCCAGGCCGACGCCGGCCGCGGGGAGGGGGCGCAGCAGGGCGCGGCGCGCGAGCTTCGGATCGCTGCCGCCCCAGGGCAGCGCCGGACCCACGCCCATCAGCAGCAGCAGTCCGGCGAACAGCGGCACCGCCATCCGGTTGAAGTAGGGCTCACCCACGCTGACCTTCACACCGCGCAGCGACTCGGCCACGATCGGGTAGATGGTGCCGACGAGCACCGTGAACATCAGGCTGACGAAGAGCAGGTTGTTCAGCAGGAAGGCGCCTTCGCGGCTGATCAGGCGCTCGTTCGAGGGCTCGGAGACCAGGGTGTCGATCCGGAGCGACAGCAGCACGACGACGGCCGCGGCGCAGAGGGCGAGGAACCCCAGGAACACCGGGCCGATGGGGCTCTGGGTGAAGGAGTGGACCGAGTTCACGACCCCCGAACGGGTCAGGAACGTGCCGAGGATCGTGAGCAGGAAGGTGATCATGATCAGGATCACGGTCCAGGCCTTGAGCGTGCCGCGCCGCTGCTGGACGACGCCCGAGTGGAGCGCCGCGATGCCGGTCAGCCAGGGCAGGAAGGAGGCGTTCTCGACCGGGTCCCAGGCCCAGTAGCCGCCCCAGCCGAGGACCTCGTACGACCACCAGCCGCCGAGCATGATGCCGGCGGTCAGAAACGACGTCGGCACGAGCAGCCAGCGGCGCATCGGGCGCAGCCAGGTGGCGCCCAACTGGCCGCGCAGCAGCGCCGCCACCGCCATCGCGAACGGCACCGACATGCCGACGTAGCCCAGGTAGAGCATCGGCGGGTGGATCGCCATCAGCAGGTGGTTCTGGAGCAGCGGGTTGGGCCCCGGACCGTCGACGGGTACCGGGGGCGGCGTGGGCGCGAACGGGTCGGCGACGCTGGCGATCAGGAACGTGAAGAAGGCGCCGATGCCGAGCAGGGTGGCCAGGGTGTAGGCAAGGTAGTCGTCGTGCCCGCGGCGCTGGAAGATGGCCGCCGCCGAGATGTAGAGGCCGAGGATCAGACCCCAGAAGAGGATCGACCCCTCGAGCGACGACCACAGCGAGAAGATCGTGATGTGGAGCGGCGTCGCCAGCGACCCGACCTGGGCGACGTAGGAGACGGAGAAGTCATGGCTGAGCAGGGCGTACCACATGACCCCGCAGGCGCCGGCCATGGCCGCCGCGAACACCAGCGCCAGTCGCCGCGTCCAGCGCAGGCCGGCCGCGGAGCGCCGCGCGCCGGCGATGTAGCCGAAGGGAGCGCCGAAGCTCGCCGCGATCAGGCCCAGGAGAACGAATCCCTGGCCCAGTGCCGAGGTCACAGGTCGAACTGCATGGACTCGATCAACTCCGCCATGCTGCGGTTGTCGTCGACGTCCGGCGCCTGGTACTCGTTGTCGTGCTTCACCATCAGGCGCGAGGTGGCGAACTGGCCGTCCTCGCGCATCGTCCCTTCGAGAACGACGCCGATGCCCTCGCGGAACATGGCAGGCGGTACGGCCGTCGTGCGCACGTCGACCCGCGATTGCCCGTCGGTGACCGTGAAGGCGAGGGTCAGACCGTCTTCGCTCCGGCTCAGCGAGCCCTTCTCGACCAGACCGCCGAGACGGATGCTGGCGCCGACCGCGTCCGGGCCCGCCTCGTGGAGTTCCGAGGGACTCCAGAAATAGACGAGGTTCTCGCCGACGTCGCCGAAAGCGAGAACCGAGAGCGCGATGGCCACGGCGGCGCCCGCGGCCAGCAGCAGGAGACGGCGGTTGCCGCGGTTAGGGGCCGGTGTGCTCGCCTGTGTCGTGGGTTCCGTGCTCATGGCTCTGTTCCTGCGCCGGAGTGTGGGCAGAGGTCCGCCGCCTTCGGGCGAACAGACTGTAGGTGTAGAGGACCAGGGCCGCGCCCGCCGATCCGTAGGCGGCTACAACCCATCCCCAACCGCCGACTATAACGCCGTCCACGCTTCGTTTGCTCCCTCCGGCTTCCCGGTCGCCGGCAGGCCGTCACTCTTCCATGGCGACGGCGGCCAGCACGCCGCCGAGCGCCCAGTAGATCACATCGAAGGCGAGCAGCATGACGATCCAGCTCCGCGTCTGGTCCATCGGATCCCCGGAAAGGAGGAGCGCCACCGTCTTCACCGACGCGATCAGTACCGGGATGACGAGGGGGAAGAGGAGCAGGGGCAGCAACACGTCCTGGCTCGCGGCTCGGCTCGTCATCGCCGCGTACAGGGTGCCGGGCGCGGCGAGACCGGCCGCGGCGAGCAGCCAGACGCCGAACACGCCGAAGAGGGCCGCGGGTCCCGCGTCGACGCCGTAGATGATGATCGCCGAGGGCAGCAGCACGGGCGCCAGCATGGCCAGGAAGACGAAGTTGCCGAGGGCCTTCGCGTAGAAGAGGACCGCGGGTTCGACCGGCAGCAGCAGCAGGCCCTCGAGGGCGCGGTTCTCTCGTTCGACCCGGAAGGACTCGGACAGCCCCAGAGTCGAGCTCAGGAGCAGGCCCAGGATGAGGAAGCCGGGGGCCATGACGGTCGCGGTGCGGTCGTCGGCATCGATGGCGAATGAGAACAGCACCAGGGTGATGCCGCCGAAGAGCACGATCGAGAAGAAACGGAAGCGGCCGCGCCACTCGACCCGCAGGTCCTTCGCCAGCAACACGAACACGGGTCTTGTGAGCTTCACCGCAACCTCCGCGCCCACGCCTCTTCGAGCCCGCCGGCGGCGCCCTGCCACGCGACCTGGCCCTGCTCGAGGAGGATCGCCCGGTCGCAGAGGCGGGAGGCCCGTTCGACCGCATGCGAGGCCACGATCAGGGTTCCGCCGCCGCCGGTGAAGCGCTCGATCCAGCCCTCGATCAGCGTCTGGCCCTGGGGATCGAGAGACGCGAACGGCTCGTCGAGCAGCAGCAGCCTGGGGTCCTCCAGCCGCGACCTCGCGAGGACGAGCCGCTTCCTCATTCCGGCCGAAAAACCGGCGACCTGGCGGTCGGCGGCGTCCTGGAGACCGAGTTCGGCGAGCAGGTCGGGGAGCCCGCCGGAACCGGCGCGCTCGCCGCACAGGGAACTCCACAACCTGAGGGTCTCGATCGCGGTCAGCCGGTCGTAGAGATAGTCGTGGTGGGAGACCAGGGAGAGCGAGCTTCGAGCGCCGAAGCGATCCTCGGACGGGTCGCGGCCGTCGATCAGGAGCTTGCCGGCCGTCGGTTTCCTGAGGCCGGCGATCAGCCGCAGCAGCGTCGTCTTCCCGGAACCGTTGGCCCCGGCCAGAAGCAGTCGCTCACCCGCCTCCAGATTGAGGTCGACATGCGCCAGGGCCCACTGTGTGCCGAAGCGAATACCGAGTCCGCGTGCGTGAATCAAGGTCTCGGCCCGGTTACTCTCTACGGGGACCCCCGTCCCCGGGGCTCCGAGGGTATAGCAGGCCGCAACAATCGGGCGCGGGAGACGTAGGTGAAGGCTGTGGAGGCAACTCGGGCGACCGACGAGGAGTTGGTGGCTGCGATTCTGGATGGCGAGACGGCCCTGTACACCGACCTCGTGCAGAGGTATCAGGGGCGGCTGGTCAACTACCTGAACCGCTTTCTCGGCAATGTCGACGAGTCGCAGGAGTTGTCCCAGGAAGTGTTCCTGAAGGTCTACCGGGCCCTCGATCGTTACAACCCCACCTACCGATTCTCGACATGGCTCTTTCGAGTGGCAAAGAACGCGGCGATCGACCTGCTGCGCAAGCGGCGCCTCAAGCTGGTTCCGATGCAGCGGGCCGGCTTCGACGGAGAACCCCGGGAGAGGGAGTTTCCGAGTGAGGAGAGGGACCCGTACCGTGTGCTTCGAAACCTCGAACGGCGCGATGCGATCGGTGCCGCGATCGACGGTCTGAAGGACGAGTACCGGGAGCTGATCCAGTTGAGACACTTCGCCGAGATGACCTACGAAGAGATCGCCGAGTTCAAGGGCATGCCCCTGGGCACGGTGAAGAACAAGTTGTTTCGCGGCCGCCGGATGCTGAAGGCACGGCTGGCTGAATACCTCACCGACTGAAGGATGGGGGGAGTTCCGCGATGACGAGTTCCAGGAGTGGGTTCAGCGGCAGGGCGTCCGAAGTCTGTTCCCATGCCGAACTGATCGACGCCTACGTCGACGGTGCCGTGGCCGGGCCCGAGCGCGAGCAGGCGGAGCGGCACCTGTTGGAGTGTGGCGAGTGCCGGAACGAGGCGCGCGCCCTGGCCGCGCTGGGCGAACTCCTGGCCGCGGAACGGCTCGCGCCCGAGCGGCTCGAAGTCGCCGTCCGCGCCCCGTCGCGGGCGCGCCGCCGCAGGGCTTTGGCGGTGGCCGCGGCCCTCGTGGGGCTGTTCGGCGGCTCGCTGGCGGTACTCGCCGGGCTCGCGCCCCAGGTCGAGTCGGCGACCTCGGCGGTGGCCGCGCTGTTCGACTTCACCGTCACGGTCGCGCTGGTCGGTGCCGGCTTGCTCGAGGCGTCGTGGCGGGGCGTGAGCGGCGCCGTGTCCTCGGTGCTCCAGCCCGCTGCGCCGGGTCTCGTGTTCGGTGGCTTGGCAGCCGCGGGCCTCACCGCGCTCCTGTTGTCCCTGCTGAGACGCGGTTCCAGGGCGACGGTCAGGGAACGGCAGCGGCGCTGAGGGTCTCCGGTCGTAGCGGGCGCTACGATCTGCGAGGTCCCGTGCCCGACATCGTCAACAAGCGCCCGTACCTGCTCGTTCCGGGTCTGCTGGCCTGTGTGGCGGTCGCGGGCGGCTGCACGCCTGCCGAGCGGCCCGCGGAGAGCGCCGGGCCGGCCGTCGTCGTCGAGGCGGAGGCGGTCGTGCGGGAGCAGGTCATCGCGGTGGGACGGGATCTGGAGTTGCGCGGCGCGGCTCGCTCGGACGCCGTCGTTCTGAGCGGCGACGCCCGCGTCGACGGCGTCGTGGCGGGCGACGTGATCGTGCTCGGCGGTGACGTTCACCTGGGATCGCCGGCCCGCGTGCGGGGCGACGTGTTCGTGCTGGGCGGCGAGGTGAACGCGGAGGCCGGGGCCGTGGTCGAGGGCCGCACGGTCGCCTGGCCGCGGGCGCCGTCCTCGTGGCTCGTCCTCGCCGAGGGACCGTTGATGGGCCGCTCACCGCTGTCGCCGGCGGTGGCGATGCTCAACCTGGCGTTGCTGCTGGCGTGGTTGCTGGTGTCGGTGGTCCTGGTGTGGGGGTTCGATTCGTCGCTCCTCGGGACCGCCCAGAGCGTCCTGGAGCGGCCGTTTCGCAACTTCTTCGTTGGCCTGGTGGCGGTGCTCGCGGTGGGCCTGACCTTCGGCCTGGTGACGGCCGTGGCGCCGGCCATGATCGGCGTGCCGCTGCTCGTCGTGTGCGCCGTGGCGGCGATGGTGTGCAAGCTGTGGGGCACCGTGGCGGTGTTCATGGCGCTGGGTACCCGTCTGCTGCCGGAGCGCGCGCGGATCGCCGGCCGGGCGATGGCCGCCGTGCTCCTGGGCCTGCTCGCTCTGGGCCTGGTCAAGATGGTGCCCTACGTGGGTGGATGGACCTGGACCATCGTCACCTGCATCGGCGTCGGCGCGGCGCTCGACAGCAGGCTCGGACGCCGCGATCCATGGTTCGCCGGCCTCGACTGAGGCGCCAGACAGCAGCCTCCAGGCGCTAGGCTCGCGCCGATGTACTGCCAGGCTTGCGGCGCGCACAACGAGGACGACGCGGAGTACTGCCAGCGCTGCCGCCAGAAGCTGATGGTGCTCTCCGGCTCGTCGGCGCCGGCGGAGGAAACGCTCGACGGCGGCGACGAGGAGTTCTCGTTCGACGAGCACCTGCTGGAGCGGATCTCCATCCTCGAGGAGGTGCTCAAACGCACGGGCGAAACCGTGCAGAAGGTCTTAAGCGCCATGCACCGGCAGGAGGAGAGCATTCTCGTCCACCACGCCGGCATGCTGGCGCTGCGCGATCTCCTGGAACGGCGGGAACTGCTCGACGCGGCCGAATGGAGCGACCTCTGGGAGTCCAAGATGGACTACCAGTTCCAGGTGCTCGAGAAGCGGGAGCGGTTCGCGGCCAGGAAGGACCGGATTCTCGGCCTCTATGAGGGGCGCCGGCGCCGCGCCTTCGAGCAGTTGCTCGAGGAGGCCGAAGTCGCGCTTGGCGGCCTCGATCTGGCCAGGGCGATGGAGGCGCTCGAGGCGGCGGCCGGGATCGACCGCGGCAATCATGAGCTGGCGCGCTTTCTCGGCGAGTCGCACTTCCAGGACGGACGTCTGGAGCGGTCGCTGGACTACATGAGCCGCGTGCTGGCGACCAAGCCGGATCACGTCCAGGGCCTGGTCTACAGCGGCGTGATCCGTCTTCAGCAGGGCGACGAACAGCGGGGCCAGGAACTGCTGGAGCGAGCGGTCATGGTCCACCGGGACGCCTTCCTGCCGCACTTCTGCCTGGGTGCGTCGCTGGCGGGCCGCGGGCAGACGAAGTCGGCGGCTGCCTTCCTGGAACGGGCGGTCGAGATCGACGGCGTGCCGCAGGCGCTCTACCTGCTCGGCCGCTGCCGCTACGAGATGGGCCGGCTCGCGGCGGCGATCGAATCCCTGGCGAAGGCGGTTCAGATCGACCCCTCGTTCGAGGAATGCCATCACCTCCTCGGTCTCTGCTACCTGGACCGGGGCTGGAACCGCAAGGCCCTGGCCGCGTTCCGTACCGCGCAGCAACTGAACCCGAGGCGGATGCGCTACCGCGATCTGATCGCCTACCTCTCGGGCCGGACCGGCGCCGAGCTGCCGGCGACCAGTCCGGCGGCCGCCGACTGGGTGAGCCGCGGCGAGGAGGCGATCGGGTCCGGCGACGCGCAGGAGGCGCTGGCCTGCTACCGGGAGGCGCTGGCGCTCGACCCGGAGAATCCGACCCTGCTGATGACCTACGCCCTCGCCTGCCTCCGGCTCGACCGCAGCCAGGAGATCGAGCAGTTGACCCAGCGGGTGCTCGACTCGAACCCGGGCGAGATGCTGCGCGCGACGGCATACGCGACCCTGATCGAGTCCCTGCGCAGCGAGGGCAGGTACCGGGAAGGAAACAAGGTCGGCCGCCGCCTGCTGGACGAGGGCGGGTCGAACTTCTCGAAGAGCATCGCCTACTACGAGATGGCCTACAACCTGGCCGAGATGGACGAAGACCTCGACCGGGCGCTGGACTTCGCGCGCCGGTCCCTGGAGCATGCGCCGGAGGAGTTGCGCCAGTTTCCGCTCGCGGCGCTCGGCTGGGTCCACTACAAGCGGCGGGAGCTGGACGAGGCGATCGACTTCCTGTCCCAGTCGACCGAGCTCGGGCCGTCGACGACGGTGCTCACGCGGCTGGGCATGGCGCTCCTGGCTTCGGGCGACGAGGACGGCGCGCGCCGGGTGCTGGCCCGGGCGCGCCGGCTCGATGACCGCGGCGACGCGATCGAGGAACGGATGATGGAGTTCATGAAAGACTCCGCGCGGATCATCGAACGCGTGCGCGGTCGCACATAGCAAGACGATGCGCTGGAGCAACTACTACCTCATGACCGCGCGCGAGGCGCCCCGCGACGCCGAGGTCATCAGCCACCAGTTGATGGCCCGCTCAGGCCTCATCCGGCGGCTGGCGGCCGGGATCTACACGATGCAGCCGGCGGGTTGGCGGACGATGCGGAAGCTGATGGCGATCGTCCGGCGCGAAATGGAGCGGGCCGGGGCGGTCGAACTCTCCATGCCGGCGATTCAACCCGCCGAGATCTGGGAGGAGTCCGAACGCTGGTACAAGTACGGCGTGGAGCTCCTCCGCATGGAGGACCGGCATGGCCGGCGGTTCTGCTTCGGTCCCACGCACGAGGAGGTGGTCACCGACCTCGTCCGCCGCGACGTGAAGAGCTACCGCCAGTTGCCGATCAACCTGTTCCAGATCCAGACCAAGTTCAGGGACGAGATCCGCCCCCGGTTCGGGCTCATGCGCGGCCGCGAGTTCATCATGAAGGACGCTTACTCCTTCGACGCGAACGAGGAGGGGCTCGACCGCAGCTACCGGGCGATGCACGCCGCCTACTCGCGCATCTTCGAAGCCTGCGGTCTCGAGTTCTCGGTCGTCGAGGCGGACCAGGGGACGATCGGCGGTTCGTCGTCGCACGAGTTCATGGTGCTCGCCGACACCGGCGAGAGCGCGGTCGCGAGCTGCGCCGCCTGTGGCTACGGTGCGAACGTGGAGCGGGCGGAGGTGGGCGAGCTGGCCACGCCGGCCCAGGCCGGCGACGAGGCCGCGCGGGAGGTCGAAACGCCTGGCACGACGACGGTGGCGCAGGTCGCCGAACTGCTCGACGTCGAGCCGGCCCGGGTGGTCAAGACGCTGATCTACGACACGGACGAGGGTCTGGCGGCGGTCGCGATCCGCGGCGACCGGGAGGTGAACGAAACCAAGCTGCTGAACGTTCTCGGCGGCCTCGGCCTGCGTCTGGCGACGGCCGAGCAGGTGGAGGCGGCGACCGGCGGTCCTCTCGGCTTCTCGGGACCGGTCGGCCTGCCCGCCGGCCTGCGCCTGGTCGTCGACGAGTCGGCCCGTCAGGTAGCCGGTTTCGTCTGCGGCGCCAACAGGGGCGACCGGCACTTCGCCTCCGTCTCTTGGGACCGCGACGTGGCGAGCGCCCGGCCGATCGAATGGGTCGACGTGATGACCGCCGAAGCCTCCGATCCCTGTCCGCGCTGCAGCGCGGGCGAACTGCGACTCTCCCGCGGCATCGAGGTCGGCCATATCTTCAAGCTGGGCACGGCTTACTCCGAGAAGATGAACTGCACCTTCACGGACGAGCACGGCCGTCTCCACCCCGCCGAAATGGGCTGCTACGGCCTCGGCATCGGCCGCACCGCGGCGGCCGCGATCGAGCAGGGCCACGACCGGGACGGCATCGTCTGGCCGGCGCCCCTGGCGCCGTTCGCCGTCGTCCTCAGTTCGCTGGACCCGGGCGACGAAGCGGTGCGCTCGGCCGCCGATTCCCTCTACGAGAAACTCGTGGACACGCTGTCCACCGGCGGTTTCGACGTGCTCTACGACGACCGCGCGGAACGACCAGGCGTCAAGTTCAAGGACGCCGACCTGGTGGGTTTCCCGGTTCGGGTGGTGGTCGGCGCCCGCTCGCTCAAGGGCGGCGGCGCCGAGGTCTCGGCGCGGGGCGATGGCGAGCGCGAAGTCGTCGCGCTGGACCAGGTCTCAGACGTCGTCCTCGGCCTGCTCGGGTAGAACGTCGACGCGGAGGGTCACTATCCGGTTGCCGTCCACCTCTTCGACCTCCAGACGCAGCCGTCCGGCTTGGACCGCGTCGCCCTCCTCCGCGGTGCGGCCGAGCTCCGAGAGCGCGATGCCGGCCACGGTGTCCTCCTCGCGGGCGTCGGCGATGTCGATGCCGAGCTCGTCCTCCAGGTCGTCGATCAGCATGCTCCCGAGGACCCTGTAGCCGCCGTCCTCGAGGCGAACGAATTCGGGAACCTCCGCGTCGAACTCGTCCTGGATCTCGCCGACGATCTCCTCCAGGACGTTCTCCAGGGTGACGATGCCGGCGACGCCGCCGTACTCGTCGACGACCGCGGCCATGTGGACGTGCTCGTGGCGCATCCGGGACAGCAACTGGTCGAGCGAGAGCGTCTCGGGCACGGCGAAGGTCTGGCGCGCGATGTCGCGCAGGGAGGTCGGCGGTTCCTCGGCGATGAACAGGTCCTTGATGTGGACCAGGCCGATCAACTGGTCGAGGTCCCCCTCGCAGAGCGGGAAGCGGGTATGGCCGCTCCGGCGGGCGACGTCGAGATTCGCCTCGATCGGCTCGGTGGCGTCCATGTAGACGACCTCGGTCCGGGGAACCATCACCTGGCGGGCGTTGCGGTCGGAGAGTTCGAACACGTTGTCGAGCAGTTCCCGCTTGGGCTCGGAGAGTTCGGTGTCCTCCTCGGAGGCGAGCAGGCGGCGGATCTCCTCCTCGCTATGGGCGAGTTCGCCGTGGCCGACCGGTTCGATTCCGAAGATGCGCAGGAAGGCGTTCGCCATCAGGTTGAGCACCCAGATGCCGGGGTAGGTGGCCCAGTAGAAGGCCCAGAGCGGCAGGGCGACCCAGAGGCTGGTGGGCTCGGGCCGCCGGATGGCGAGCGACTTCGGCGCCAGTTCGCCGAGCACGATGTGGAACATGCTGATGATCGCGAAGGCGACGATCAGGCTGATCGAGTGGGTGGCTTCCTCCGGCATGTTCGGCACCAGCTCGAACAGGGGCTGGAGCAGCCGGTTGACCGCCGGTTCGCCGACGACGCCGAGACCGATGCTGGCGAGCGTGATGCCGAGTTGGGTCGCCGACAGGTAGGCGTCGAGATGATCGATCATCCGCTGCGCCATGCGGCCGCGGAGCGTCTCGACGTGGGGAGCGATCTGGGTCGGCCGGACCTTGACCAGCGCGAACTCGGCGGCGACGAAGAACCCGTTCAGGCCGACCAGGAAGAGGCCCAGCGTGAGGCCCCAGCCGAGCGGAATGTCGAGGTTGATGGGCGGCCCGGTCGCCGCCACGAAGAGCGGCATCATCGGCGCTCGGCCTCAGCAGCCCAGGTGCGCTGGTCGGAGTCCGGGTCGGGTTCGTCCAGACTGGAGCCGGATGGCGAAGGATCCGAGGCTTCGTCGTTCACGCGCGGCAAGGCTAGCAGCAAGCGGGGCAGACGAGGGGATTAGTCGTGCCAGCTTTGAGGCTGGGTCTGGCGCCGGACGTGGAGGCCGGCGTCCGCGATCGACTCGATCAGTTCTTCGACGTGGTCCGTGCCGCGGGTCTCCAGGCGCAGCCCGATGTGGACCTCGTTCAGGCCGAACTCGGAGAAGGCGCGCTCGTGGTGGGTCTCGAGGACGTTGGCGCCGCTCTCGCCGACGAGATTCAGCAGCGCGGCGAGCGCGCCGGGCCGGTCCTTGACGCAGACATCGAGCTGCACCAGGCGACCGTCCTTGGTCAGGCCGCGCTCGATGATGCGATTGAGCAGGGTCACGTCGATGTTGCCGCCCGTCAGCACCATCGCCGTTCGGCGCCCCTTCGCCTGGGGAACGTGGTCGTTGACGACCGCGGCCAGAACGGCGGCGCCGGCGCCTTCGACCACGGCCTTCTCGCGCTCGAGCAGCAGCAGCACCGCGTTCGCGATCTCCTCCTCGTCCACGGTCACCAGGTCGTCGACGAGTTCCTCGACCAGTTTCAGCGTCAGGGCGGCCGGTTGCTTGACCGCGATGCCGTCGGCGATCGTGTGGCGGCGCTCGACGGCCACGGGTTCGCCGGCCGCGAGGCTGTCTCTCATCGAGGGCACGGCGCCGGTCTGTACGCCGACGATCCGCGTCTGCGGCCGGTGCGCCTTGTACGCCGCCGCGATCCCGGAGATCAGACCGCCGCCGCCGACGGGCACCACGATGACCTCGAGATCGGGTTCCTGGGCCATCAGCTCGAAGCCGATCGTTCCCTGTCCGGCGATCACCTGGGCATCGTTGAAGGGATGGACGTACGTCGCTCCGAGTTCCGCTTCGAGTTCGTGGGCGTGGGCCTGGGCATCGTCGAACGTCTCCCCGGCCAGCCGCACGTCGGCGCCGAAGCTGCGCGTGTTGGCGACCTTGATCAGGGGCGTCGGCAGCGGCATGACGACGGTCGCGCGGAGGCCGAGCCGTCCGGCGTGGTAGGCGACCGCCTGGCCGTGGTTGCCCGCGGAGGCGGTGATCAGCCCCCGCTGCTTCTCGTCTTCGGAGAGCGTGAGGATGCGGTTCAGGGCTCCGCGCTCCTTGAACGAGCCGGTCATCTGCAGGTTCTCGAGCTTGAAGTAGGCGCCGAGCCCGCACAGCCGGGAGAAGTACTCCGACCGGGCGCACGGACTGACGTAGACCTGATCGGCGATCCTCCGCCGCGCTTCCTCGATCAGCTCCGCCATCTGGAGACCCGACGTCATCCCGCGATTCTGCAACAAGGCGGTGGATTCCCGCGGCGACGCGGCATCCGCCTGCGTTGACACGGCAACTCTCCCCTTTGTACCGTTGCGCCTTCTCGCGGGCGGCCGTTGCCGGCTCTCGTCCGCGGGTTCAGGCCCGTAGCTCAGCTGGTTAGAGCGCTACGTTGACATCGTAGAGGTCAGCGGTTCGAGTCCGCTAGCGCCTACCATCGCGGTGCCGGGCCGCGCGGCCCGGCCGTGTCGCCAGACGAACCTGCTACCCGCCACTTGGTGATCGACCGATGCTCGACCTGACCCTGCCGGACGGATCGGTGCGCAGCGTGCCGCCGGGGACGACCGCGCTGGAGGTGGCGCGCTCGATCGGCCCCGGTCTGGCGAAGGCGGCGGTGGGAGCCGAACTCGGCGGCCGGCTCCTCGACCTGCGCACGCCGATCGAGGCGTCCGGTCGGTTCCGGCTGTTCACGGCGAGGGACGAGGAGGCCGGCATCTTCCTGCGCCACACGGCGGAGCACGTGCTGGCGGACGCCGTCCAGAGACTCTGGCCGGGCACCCAGATCGATGTCGGCCGCCGGGATCACTCGGAGAAGTACCAGTACGACTTCCGCTTCCCGCGGGCCTTCGTGCCCGAGGACCTGGAAGCGATCGAGGCGAAGATGCGGGAGATCCTGCGCGAGAAGCACGAGGTCGAGCGGGTCGAGATCGATCGCGGGGAAGCGCGCGAGCTGTTTACCCGCATGGGCGAGGAACTGAAGCTGGAGCGCCTGGACGACATTCCGGAGGGCGAGCCGATCACCCTGTTCCGGCACGGCGAGTTCGTCGATCTCTGCCGGGGTCCGCACGCGCAACGGGTGGATCAGGTCGGCGCGGTCAAGCTGCTCGAGAGTTCGGGCGTCTTCTACCGCGGCGACGAGAGCCGGGAGCGGCTGCAGCGGATCTACGGCACGGCCTTCGCGACCCGGGACGCGCTCGACGGCTATCTGGCCGACCTGGAGCTGCGCCGGGCCCGCGACCACCGTCGCCTGGGCCCGGAACTCGACCTGTTCAGCTTCAACCAGTCCGCACCCGGCAGTCCCTTCTTCCACCCCCGCGGCGCGGTGATCTACAACCTGCTGGTCGACTACGTGCAGGGACTCAACCGGCGCGACGGCTTCGAGGAGGTGCGCACGCCGCAGATTCTCGACGTCGATCTCTGGCATCGCTCGGGGCACTGGGACAACTACCGGGAGAGCATGTTCTTCACGGAAGTCGACGAGCGGCAGTACGCGGTGAAGCCGATGAACTGTCCGACCCACTGCCTGATCTACAGGACCGGCCTGCGGTCGTACCGCGATCTGCCGATCCGCTACGCCGACTTCGGACGACTCCACCGTTACGAGCGTTCCGGCGTGATCACCGGGCTCACCCGCGTGCGGACCTTCTGCCAGGACGACGCGCACACGTTCTGCACCGAGGAGCAGGTCGAAGCCGAGGTGCTGCGCCCGGTGTCGACGATCCTGGAGATCTACCGGACCTTCGGCTTCGACGACATCCGGATCGAGGTTTCGACCCGGCCGGAGAAGTCGATCGGCAGTGCGGAGTTGTGGGAGCGGGCCGAGTCCGCGTTGATGGGCGCCCTCGAGAGCCGCGGCCTCGACTTCGAGGTCAACCAGGGCGACGGTGCCTTCTACGGCCCGAAGATCGACTTCCAGGCCCGCGACGCGCTCGGACGGAGCTGGCAACTGGGGACCGTTCAGCTCGACTACCAGATGCCGGAGCGGCTGGACCTCGAGTACACCGCCAGCGACGGCGGAACCCGGCGCCCGGTCATGCTGCACCGGGCCATGCTCGGCTCCGTCGAGCGCTTCCTGGGCATCCTGATCGAACACACGGGCGGCGCCTTCCCGGTCTGGCTGGCGCCCACACAGGCAGTCGTCCTGCCGGTGTCCGACCGTTTCCTCGACTACGGCGCCGACGTCATGAAGAAGCTGCGGGACGCCGGCTTCCGGGTCGAACTCGACCAGCGCAGCGAGAAGCTCGGCTACAAGATTCGCGACGCCCAGACCCGCAAGGTCCCCTACATGCTCGTCGTCGGCGGCCGCGAACAGGAATCCGGCACCGTCTCGCTGCGCCTGCGCGAAGCGCCCGAGGGCGGTTCCGCCGATCAGGGCGCGGTCGCGGTGGACGAGCTCGCGGCGCGAATGGCCGAGCGCACGGCGTCGAAATCGCTGGATCTGTGAAGCTCAGGGGAGGAGGGAGGACAGCATGCTGACGGAACTCCATCTCGAGAACTTCAAGGCCTGGCAGGAGCTGACGATCGAGTTCGGCCGGATCACGGCCCTGTTCGGGGAGAACAGCTCGGGCAAGAGCAGCGTGCTCCAGTTCTTGCTCCTGTTGAAGCAGACGAAGGACGCGACGGATCGGGGGCTGGTTCTCGATTTCGGCGGCGGGCCGAACGAGCGCGTCGACCTCGGCAACTTCGTGGCGGCGGTGCACCGAGGCGCGGAGAGTGGAGACGGTCCCCCGGACATGGAGTGGTCCCTGTCCTGGGAGCCGTATCGCATCGAGGCGGGTCGTCTCATCTTCCTCGGCCTCGTGCAGGCGATGCCGCAAGGTAGCGACCGCGAGGTCCGCCTTACCGCGCGCGTCGGGCTGTCAGCGGAGACGGACCGCCGGCTCGTCGTGAAGCGACTGGCGTACATGTACCGGGACGTGGAGTTCGAGTTGAAGCTCAAGGAAAGCGAGCGATTCGAACTAGCCTGTTCGCACGAGGCGTTCCTCCCGGACGCACGGTCCTCGGAGTCCGTGACTCAAGAACTGCTGGGAATGATGCGAGGCGGATCGGCTCCTTCCTCCGCCGATTCCCCAGACCCGGTCCCAAGTCACGAAGAGGGTCTTCCCGGACCTGTCAAGACGCACCTGTTCCCCCCTGAGTCCCGGCAGCGGTCACGCACCTTCTACGACGTCGTCGGGGGGCTTGAGGCGGCCTACGAGGCATTGATGGACCGCATCTTCTATCTGGGGCCACTCCGTGCCCGGCCTCGAAGGAGCTACGCATGGTCGGGTGCGCGTCCCAAGGGCGTCGGCGACAGCGGTGAGTACGCAATCGAGGCCGTTCTCGCAGCGACTACGCGGGATCAGGACGATTGCTTCCAAGGTCGGATCGCTCGGAACCTGAAGGGGCTCGGACTTATCGAAGCCTTCTCGCTGCGCGAGTTCGGGGAGGGAAGAGGCTTCTACGAGGCCGTCGTGCAGAGGCACGAGGGCGGGCCGGAGGCGACACTGGCGGACGTCGGTATCGGCGTGTCCCAAGTGTTACCGGTGCTCGTCCTGCTCCACTACGTACCGAAAGGGTCGATCGTCTTGTTGGAGCAGCCGGAACTCCACTTGCACCCGTCCGTCCAGAGCGGTCTCGCGGACGTAATGCTAGACGTCGCGAGGGAGCGCCAACTCCAGATCGTCCTCGAGAGCCACAGTGAGCACCTCCTGCGCCGCTTCCAGCGCCGGGTCGCCGAAGAGAGGGCGGCGCCCTCGGAGCTGAAGCTCTACTTCGTCCGCTCCGGGAGAGAGGAGGCTGCACTCGATCCGCTGCGGCTCAACGAGTGGGGTGGCATCGAGAACTGGCCAGAGCACTTCTTCGGCGACGAGTTCGGCGAGATCGCGGCGACGAGCAAGGCGGGACGAGAGAAGCGGATGCGGAAGACAGAGTGATGGCGAAAGCGTTGGGGCCGGCGAGCGTGGTCGACACGAATGTCGCCGTCGTTGCCGAAGGTAGGAGCGATTTCGTGTCTGCAGGGTGCACGGAGGCGTGCGAGGAGGCCCTCAAGGCGTTGGTGGAGGAAGGCGTAATCGTTGTTGACGACGGTGGCAAGATCGTCGAAGAGTACGAGAAGCGGTTGGGCCACGCTCCCGGAGGCGTCGGCGCCAGGTTCTTCAAACACGTTTGGGACGAGCAGTGGCGCGGCGAGAAGGTTAGGCAAGTGACGATCACCGAGGTCGACGACGAGCGGGGCTTCGAGGAGTTGCCGCCGAACGAGCTCGATCCCTCAGACCGGAAGTTCCTCGCGGCCGCGGTCGTGGGAAAGGCCAGGATCCTGAATGCCCTGGACAGCGATTGGTCCGAGCAGCGGCGCCTCACGGACGACCTCAGCATCGACGTCGTCCAGCTCTGCCCGGAGCACGCGAAGAAGGCCGGGGCGTGACCGGCGAGTTCCAGCCGTGACGCCGCCGCCGAAGTACCCCCGAACGCCGTACCTGCCGTACTCGCCATCCATCGCGCCCGACAGCGATCGCCTCGCTGATTCCTCCCGGTTCGTCGGTGAGCCGGTCGTCGTCTCGGAGAAGCTGGACGGCTCATGCACCCTGCTGCATCGCGGCGAGGTCTATGGCCGGAGCGTCGCCGCGCCGACGACGGCCAAGTGGATGGCGATGGTGAAGAAGCACCACGCCTGGAAGGTGGCCGAGCCCGACGTCTTCCTCTACGGTGAGGAGATCTACGGAGTTCACAGCATCGAGTACGAACCAGTGCGGGAGGACGAGACGTTCTACGCCTTTGCCCTTCGCGACGACAGCGGTCGTTTCTCGTCTTTCGGAGATCTCGTTGACTTCGCTTGGCAGCGCGAGATTCCGGTGGTGCCGGTGCTTTTTGGCGGCGTCTTCCAGTCGGAGAACGCACTCCGCAGTTTCGTCCACAAGGCTCATGCTGAACCCTCAGTCCTCGGTGGGGACCGAGAAGGTGTCGTTATCCGTTTGGCATGCTCATTCCCAGCATCCGAATTCAGCCGCTCGGTCTGCAAGAGCGTCCGCGCCGGTCACGTTCAGACGGACGAGCACTGGACGCGGAACTGGAGGCCCTGCCGAACGACGCTCGCCAACTGAGACCTGAGGGCTGCGGTTGTCGAGCCGCTTCGCGGCGCGTTCCTTTGGCCGCCTGCGGCGGCAAGCGGACCAGAAGGTCCGCGCACCCAGAGAACGGGCGGAGGTGCAGCGGGATGCTGTGCTGGTTCGGTGGCTGCCGACGCCATTCAGCCTGCTGCGGGACCGAGGGGGGAGGGTCCCAGGGAGCTGTCGGCAAGCGACTCCCCATGCCCCTTGATCCTGACGACACCGAACCGGAGCGCGGCCGACCGCAGCGAGCGCCAGACCCTCCATGGATCCGGAAGGCGTGAGCGGTCCCTGGGCCCCTCCCCCCTCGGTCCCGCGGCAGGCGGCCCTGGCCGACGCCGCTCCGCTCCCTTGCCCTGGCTAGCCCGGCGCCGCGTTTCCGGCTAGTATCCGCGGTTCGGCGGCTCCTCCGAGCCCACGAGGAGGCTTACGGATGCCCAAGCAGAAGACGCACAAGGGAGCGGCCAAGCGCTTCAAGCTCACCGCCAGGGGGAAGGTGAAGCGGAGCCACTCCATGATGAACCACATCCTGACCAAGAAGGCGCAGAAGCGGAAGCGGAAGCTGCGCAAGCAGACCGATGTCTCGGGCAGTTTCGCCAAGGCGGTCAAGGGGATGATTCACGGATGATCCGGCGGCTCCCGGTTGAGGAGCCGCGGGGGCAGGGACGATGGCACGAGTGAAACGCGGCAGCCGGCGCGCTCGCCGGCGCAAGAAGATTCTCAAGCAGGCCAAGGGCTACTACGGCGTCAAGTCGAGGGGGCACCGCATCGCCAAGCAGGCGGTCGATCGCTCGCTGGCGTACTCGTATCGCGACCGGCGGCAGAGGAAGCGGCAGTTCCGCAGCCTCTGGATCGTGCGGATCAACGCCGCGGCGCGTCTGAACGGCCTGTCCTACAGCCGCCTGATGTCCGGGTTGCGGCTGGCCGGCATCGAGTTGAACCGGAAGATGCTCGCGGATCTCGCCGTCAGGGACGCCGCGGGGTTTGCCGCCGTCGCTGACGCGGCGCGTGGAGCGCTCTCCGCGGATTCGGCGACTTCCTCCGCCTCCTCGTCCTGATGGCTGACGAATCCGTCTCCGCGATCGCGAGACTGGAGGAAGTGATCGAGCGGGCCAAGGCGGCCCTGGCGGCGGAGCGCGAACGGACCCGGGAACTGACCGCCGAGCTCGAGGCCGCGGAGCAGCGGGCAGCAGAGGAGCGGTCCGAGATCGGCCAGCGCGTCGAAGCGCTCGCCGAGGGTCTCGAAGAGTTGCTCGGCACCGACGATTCCTGAACCGATCGCGGTCGGGGCGGCCACTCGCCGTTTCGTTCGACGCGCGTTCCGGGACGCCGATGCAGCCTGGACCGGGTGCTATAGTGCCGGTCCTTCGGGGTATCGAGCAGTGGCCGAAAGTGAACGCCAGGAAGATGTTGCGGCCACCGTGGTGGTCGAGATCTACGGCGTTTCCTACACCCTCCGGGAAGACGGAGCGACCGGTGCCGAGCGCATCCGGGAGCTTGCCCGGAAGGTGGATCGCAAGATGCGGGAGGTGGCCGATCACTCGCCCAATCTGGAACCGGACAAGATCGCCATCCTTGCCGCCCTGAATCTCGCCAACGAGTCGTCGGGGAACGGCGACGAGGCGGAGGACGGGCGGTTCGTGGAGATGGTTGAGCGTGTGTCCAGCCTGACCTCCGAGCTCGAGGCGGCGCTCGATTCCTGATCGTTACTGGAAAGAACTTCTGACTTTGCATCCCCTGCGCGGTTCGTGATGAAAGCCGTGGTTGGAACCATCGCTCTTTTTGAGGGAGTCTCTCAACTGCTCGCCCGTGCCAGCCCCGCTGGAACGGGGACGCTGACGGCGAGTGGTGCGGACACCCACCTGGTCCCGCTCTGGTTCTGTGTCGGGGCGCGTTCACACGGCCTCGCGGGGGATGCCCTTCTGCCCGAATCGAGGGCCGATGACCGGAACTACTCTGATTGCCGTCGCGGTCGCGGCGGCTACTCTCGCTACAGTCTGGCTGCTCTGGAGCCTTGTCGGTCGGCGTAGGGCGGCGAGACTGATTGGGGAGGCGCGCCGCCAGGCGGACAGCCTCATCGAAGAAACGGAACGCGAGTGCGCCGCCAAGGGGCGCGAACTGGAGCTCGCGGCGAAGGAGGAGGTCCTGTCGCTGCGCACCGAGTTCGAGCGCTCGTCGGCCGGGCAGAGGAAGAGGCTCGAAGAGCGCGAACGGGAAGTGGGCGAGAGCCTCGCCGGAGCCCGCGAGGAAACCGCCCGGCTGGAGCAGCTCGGCAGGGAACTCAAAGGGCGCGAGCGGACGGTCACCGACGCGGAGCGGCGGCTCGACACCGAGCGGACCGAACTGTCGGAGGGGCTCAGGAACGTCCGCCGCCAACTGGAACGGGTTTCCGGCCTCACCGTGCAGCAGGCGCGAGAGGAACTGAGTCACAGCCTGGAGCACGAGGTGCGCATGGAGTCCGCGCACCTCGCCAAGCGAATCGAGGACGAAGCCCGGGAGTCGGCGCAGCGGGAGGCCCAGCGGATCATCAGCCTCGCCATCGAGCGCTCGGCTTCTGACTACGTCTCGGAGACGACCGTGTCGGTGGTCATGCTGCCGAACGACGAGATGAAGGGTCGGATCATCGGCCGTGAGGGGCGGAACATCCGGACCCTGGAGCTGACCACGGGCGTCGACCTGATTGTGGACGACACGCCCGAGGCGGTGATTCTCTCGGGCTTCGACCCGTATCGGCGGGAGATCGCGCGGGTCACCCTGGAGCGCCTGATCGCGGATGGCCGTATCCACCCGGCCCGGATCGAGGAGGTCGCGGCCAAGGTCGAATCCGAGTTCGAGGACCGGGTCGAGCGCGAAGGCCGCGAGGCGCTGCTGGAACTGAACCTGTCGGGGCTCCACCAGGAACTCGTCACGCTGCTCGGGCGCCTGCGCTTCCGCACCTCCTACGGCCAGAACGTGCTGCAGCACAGCAAGGAGGTCGCCTTCCTCGCCGGTGCGATGGCGGGCGAGTTGAAGGCGGACGTGCATGTCGCCAAGCGGGCCGGGCTGGTGCACGACATCGGCAAGGCGGTCGACCGCGAGATCGACGGCACGCACCTCGAGATCGGCATCGACCTCCTCCGCCGGCACGGCGAGAGCGAGGAGGTCGTTCACGCCATGGCGTGCCACCACGGGGACTACGACCCGGAGACGGTCGAAGCGGTGCTGGTGACGGCCGCCGACGCCGTGTCCGCGGCGCGGCCGGGAGCCCGGAGAGAGATTCTCGAGAGCTACGTGAAGCGCCTGAAGAAGCTGGAGGAACTGGCCGCCGACTTCAAGGGCGTGCAGAAGAGCTACGCGATCCAGGCCGGTCGTGAAGTCCGTGTGATCGTCGACTGCAAGGAGATCAGCGACGAGCAGGCGGTCTGGTTGAGCCGCGACGTGGCGCGGCGGATCGAGGGCGAGCTCACCTACCCGGGCCAGATCAAGGTCACCGTGATCCGGGAGTCGCGGTCGATCGAGTACGCGCGCTGAGGGTCCGGATGGCCCGATTCCTGTTCGTCGGCGACGTGGTCGGCAAGCCGGGGCGCCGCGCCCTGTCCAGCCTGCTGCCGGAGTTGATCGACCGTCACCGCGTCGACGCGGTGATCGTCAACGTGGAGAACGCCGCCGGGGGCAGCGGGGTGACGCCGGGTGTGCTCGAGCAGCTCGCCGCGCTGCCGATCGACTGCATGACGACCGGCAATCACGCCTGGGCCAAGCGGGAGGGCGTGCCGCTCTTCGACCGGATGTCCATCCTGCTGCGGCCGGCGAACTACCCGGAGGGCAACCCCGGGCGTGGCGTGTTCGTCGGCGAACTGCCGGCGGGAACGCCGTACGCGGTGATCAACCTGGAGGGACAGGCGTTCATGAAGCCGCTCCCCTCGCCGTTCGCGGCCGCCGACAGGCTCCTGGCGGAACTCGACCCGGCGATCAGGCTGGTAGTGGTCGACTTCCACGCCGAGGCCACCAGCGAGAAGCAGGCGATGGCCTACCACCTCGACGGCAGGGTGAGTGCGGTGCTCGGCACCCACACCCACGTCCCGACCGCCGACGCCCGAATCCTTGCGGGCGGCACGGCGCTGATCACCGACGTGGGCATGACCGGACCGTACGATTCGGTGATCGGCGTGCGGGCCGACCGGGCGCTGAAGCGGTTCCTGCTCAACGTGCCGTCCGGCTTCGAGGTCGCCAAGCGGGACGTCCGGCTCGCCGCCGTCCTCGTGGACGCCGACGAGACGACCGGCCGCGCGACAAAGATCGAGCCCCTGCTGATCAGCGTTGACTAGCGGCGCCAGCTAGTTGGCGGTGCCGGTCTCCAGTTCGGTCAGGCCGCGCCAGGTCTGCTTGCTGTCGTCGAAGGACGGCAGCGGCGGCTCGATGCCGCGCTGGTGGTTCACGTGCCAGGACCAGACGTAGGACCACTTGAGGTAGGTGCCGTAGGCCTGGAGCAGGCAGAACACCAGGCCGCGCATGCCGTCGAAGACGCCGAGCTGGAGACCATAGGTGCGCAGAAAGCGCCACAGCGAACGGCCGAGGACTTCCGCCGGTCCCGAGCGCCGGCCCTCGCGCCAGACCTGGGCAGCGCCCCACCAACTGTAGCGCTGGATGCGGCGCGAGTAGGAGAGCAGGTCGTCGACCATGAAGTGGTCCATCGGATTGCGGAGCACGGGTGCGGGACCGCGGGTCCTCATGTCGGCGTGAACCCGCCGGTTCGGGTACCGGCCCGCGTCGCGGCGAAGCAGCCGCACCACGCGATCGTGTTGCCAGCCCGAGAACCGGATCACCCTGCCCAGGAAGTAGACCCGGCGCTTGATCGTGTAGGCCTCATGAGGGGGCTCGCCGGTTCGGAACAGACGCTCGATCTCCCTCCTCAGTTTCGGCGTGCAGCGCTCGTCGGCGTCCAGGATCAGGACCCACTCGTTCCGGGTCTGGTCCATGGCCCAGTTCTTCTGGGACGCGGAGCCGTAGTAGGTGCGCTGCACGAAGCGGGCGCGGTCGCATCCCCGCACGATCTCGGGCGTGCGGTCCGTGGAGAAGGAGTCGACGACCAGCACCTCGTCGCACCAGTCGAGGGACGCCAGGCATTCCGCGATGTGGCGCTCTTCGTTGAAGGTCGTGACCAGGGCCGAAATGGGCGGCCGCTGGGCGTCTGCCGACGTTTCCCCCACGTCGCGCATTGTAGGCTACGCGGCCGTGCGTTTCCCCGGTCCGCGCCACGGGGCGCCCGTTCTGCTGGCGTTGCTGGGGGCAGTGGCCGGCCCGGCCGCCTTCGCCTGCAACGCGGATTCGGAGCACGACGCGCCTCGCCGCGAGGACGAGTCCGGTCTGAGCTTCAGCACCGGCGTGATCGACTTCGGCAGGGGCCATGAGACCGTCGAGGTCGGCATCGAGCATCGGTTTCCCACCGACTGGTGTCTGGGCATGGGTCCCAACGTCGGCGCCTTCGTGACGGCGGACGGGTCCTTCTACGTCTACGCCGGCACGGACCAGCGGATCAACCTCGGGCGCTCCTGGTTCATCGACTCGATCACCACCGTCGGTTTCTACGAGAAGGGGGACGGCAAGGACATCGGCGGCGAGCTCGAGTTTCGCACCGGAATTGCAGTCGGACGGCGGCTGCGGGACGGATCGCGCGTGAGCTTCGGCTTCTTCCACATGTCCAACTCGTCCTACTATCGTCGCAACCCGGGTATGAACTCCCTCCTTCTCCGCTGGTCCAGGTAACAGGACATCAGTACATGGCCGTAGATCCGGAACTGCTCGAACTCCTGGTGTGCCCCAAGTCGAAGGGCGAACTGACCACAACACCGCTGCCCCCGTCCGTGTGCGAGCGGCTCGTGGCGCGCTACCGGGAGCACTTCGCGGGAGAGCAGCCGGAGGTTTCCGAGGGGTTGTGGTGCCGGGAGTCCGGCCTCGTCTACCCGATCGTCAGCGACATGCCGATCATGCTGATCGACGAGGCGCTGCCAGCGGCCGAGGTGCTGCCGGAGGCCGCCTCGGGGGGCGACGCGGCGGCCGACTCGTGACCGACTTCGCGGCCTTCCTCTCCACGCTGCGGCCGCAGGTGGACGAGGCGCTTGACCGGCTCCTGCCGGCCTCCGGGACGGAGCCCGCCTCGATCAGCGAGGCGATGCGCTACAGCGTGTTCGCGGGCGGCAAGAGGGTGCGGCCGGCCCTGGTCGTGATGGCTGGCGAGGCCTGCGGCGCACACCGGAGCGACCTTCTGGCGGGGGGCGCCGCGGTCGAGATGGTGCACACCTTCAGCCTGGTGCACGACGATCTACCGGCTCTGGACGACGACGACCTGCGTCGGGGTCGGCCGACCCTGCACAAGGCGCGGGGCGAGGCGATGGCGGTGCTGGCCGGTGACGCTCTCCTGAACCACGCCTTCGAGGTGCTGGCCACCGAACCGGCGTCGGCGCCGCCGCAGCGGCGGCTTAAGGCCGTGGCGCTCTTGGCGCGGGCCGTGGGCACGGCGGGGATGATCGGCGGCCAGGTTCTCGACCTGGAACATGAAGGGGCCGCGAGCGGGAACGGCGGCCGGGGGCGCGAAAACGCCGCGCGGGTGCTCGAGCGCATTCACCGCCTGAAGACGGGCGCCCTGATCGAAGCCAGCACGCGGCTGGGCGGCATCTACGCGGGCGCCGGGAGCGATCGCGCGGAGCAGCTCGCCGGGATCGGAGCCGAGCTCGGCCTCCTGTTCCAGATCGGCGACGACATCCTCGACGTCGTCGGCAGTTCCGAGCAGTTGGGCAAGACGGCCGGCAAGGACCAAGAGGCGGAGAAGCTGACCTATCCGCACCTCTTCGGTCTGGACGGCAGCCGCCGGAAGGCGCGTCAGGCGGCCGACCGGTGCCTGGTCCTGGTCGAGAAACTGCCGGCGGGGCGGCAGCTCTTCCGGTCCCTCGTCGCGTTCCTGGTCCACCGGGGCTCGTGAAGCGAAGACTCGATCAACTGCTCGTCGAGCGCGGGCTCTTCGACAGCCGGGAGCAGGCGAAGCGGGCGGTGATGGCGGGCGAGGTTTGGGTCGACGGCGAACGCCGCGACAAGCCGGGGGCCGCGGCCGCGGCGGACGTTTCCGTCGAGGTGCGGCGCCGGTCGGAGCCGTACGTGTCGCGCGGGGGCCGCAAGCTCGAGCAGGCGCTGCGCTGCTTCGAGGTCGATGCCGAAGGCGCCGTGTGCCTCGACGTGGGCGCCTCGACGGGTGGGTTCACCGACTGTCTCCTGAAGCATGCAGCGGCCCGGGTGTACGCGGTGGACGTGGGCTACGGTCAACTCGACGCGCGGCTGCGCGGCGACCCCCGGGTGGTCGTGATGGAGCGGGTCAACGCCCGTCACCTGGCCGCTGACGCCCTGCCGGAGCGATGCCGGATCGCAACCGTCGACGTCTCCTTCATCTCGGTCGTCAAGGTGGCGCCGGCGCTGCTGCCGCATCTAGCGCCCGGCGCCGATCTGATCGTGCTGATCAAGCCGCAGTTCGAGGCCGGACGCGGTCAGGTGGGCAAGGGCGGGGTGGTGCGCGACGAGGAGCTCCGCCGCCGGATTGCCGAGCGGCGCGTCTCCGACCTGGGTGCTTTGGGGCTTCGCTACGTGACGTCGGTAGACTGCGATCTTCCGGGACCAGCGGGCAATCGGGAAGTTCTCGCCCACTTCAGGACATGACCAGGATCCAAGAAGTCGCGGTCGTCGCCAAGAAGGACAGCGAGCGCGCGGCGGCGACCTCCGCCGAAGTGCGGCGCTGGCTCGAGGAGCGCGGTGTGACGGTCGTGGCGCCCGAGTCGGCGCCCGCGGATCTCGTCGTCGTCCTGGGAGGCGACGGCACCCTGCTGTCGGTGGCCCGCAACCGGCCGGCCGTACCGATCGTCGGGGTCAACCTCGGTACCCTGGGTTATCTCGCCGAGATCGGCCGCGATCGCCTGTACGCGAACCTCGGGACCATCCTGGAGGGCGGGTTCGAGGTCGAGGAGAGACTGCTGCTCGACGTCGAACTCCAGCACGAAAGCGGCGGCCGGACGCCGTACCGGGCCCTCAACGACGCCGTTGTGCACAAGAGCGCCCTGGCGAGGATGATCCACCTGGAAGTGGAGATCGACGGCGAACCGGTCGCCGTCTACCGCACGGACGGGCTGATCGTTTCGACGCCGACGGGATCGACGGCCTACAGCCTGTCGGCGGGCGGTCCGATTCTCTATCCCACGTTGCCGGTGGTGCTGCTGACGCCGATCTCGCCCCACACCCTGTCGATGCGCCCCGTCGTGGTGCCGGACACGAGCACGATCGCGATGACCTTGGGAAGTCGCGACGAGGAGGTCTACCTGACCCTGGACGGACAGGAGGGGACACGGCTGATGGCCGGTGACCGGGTCGTGGTCACGGCGTCGGAATCGAAGGCCCTCCTGGCCAGGGTCGATGGGCAGACCCACTACGACGCCCTGCGCAGCAAACTCGGCTGGGGCGAGTAAAGCGCTCGGCAGCCGAGCGGCAGGGGGGAGAAAGCGCTCGGCCGCCGAGCGGCAGGGGAGAAAGCGCTGTTACGATCGCGCCATGTCGAAGCGAGACGAAGGTCGGGAAGGGGCGATCTTCACGCCGATCGAGGAGGCGGTGGAGGTGTTCCGCGACGGCGGGCAGGTGATCATCGTCGACGACGAGGATCGGGAGAACGAGGGCGATCTCGCGATCGCCGCCGACAAGGTGACGCCGGAAGCGATCAACTTCATGGCCACGCACGGCCGGGGCCTGATCTGCCTGGCGATGACCGAGGACCGCTGCGACGAACTCGACCTGCCCCTCATGGTGCGCGACAACACGTCGCCGTTCGAGACCGCCTTCACGGTGTCGATCGAGGCGCGGGGCAAGGTGACGACGGGCATCTCGGCCGCTGACCGCGCGGCCACGATCCGGACCGCGATCGACCCGGCGACCAGTCCCCGCGACCTGCTGCGTCCGGGTCACGTGTTCCCGCTCCGGGCCAAGCGCGGCGGTGTTCTCAAGCGTGCCGGGCAGACCGAGGCGTCGGTCGATCTAGCGACGCTGGCCGGCCTTCGACCGGCCGGCGTGATCTGCGAGATCATGAACGACGACGGCACGATGGCGCGGGTGCCCGATCTGGCCCTGTACAGCAGGGTTCACAGCCTGCCGATGATCACGGTCTCCGACCTGATCCGCTACCGGCTGAAGCACGAGAGCCTGGTCGAACGCATCGCCGCGCCGACGCTGCCGACGCTCTACGGTCCGATGAAGGCGCACGCCTACCGGGCGGAGCTCACCGGCGAGGAGCACGTGGCTCTGGTCATGGGCGAGCCGAAGCCGGACGAGGACATCCTGGTGCGGGTCCACAGCCAGTGCCTGACGGGCGACGTCTTCCACTCCGAGCGTTGCGACTGCGGCATCCAGCTCTACCAGGCCCTCTCCAGGATCGCCGAGGTGGGAACGGGCGTCCTGCTCTACCTGCTGCAGGAGGGCCGGGGCATCGGCCTGTTCAACAAGCTCCGCGCGTACGAGCTGCAGGAGCAGGGGCACGACACCGTGGAGGCCAACCACAAGCTCGGTTTCCGCGCCGACCAGCGCAACTATGGCATCGGCGCGCAGATCCTGCGCGATCTCGGAGTCCGCCGGATGCGGCTGATGACGAACAACCCGCACAAGTACATCGCCCTCTCCGGCTACGGCCTGGAGATCGTGGACCGGGTGCCGATCGAGGTGGAGCCGAACGAGTCGAATCGCGAGTACCTCAAGGCCAAGCGCGAAAAGATGGGCCACCTGCTGCAGTTGGTGTGAGCTCGGTCACGCAGCCCGGTAGCGGCGTGCCCAGCACGTCGTACTGGCGGAGGGTCCCCGAAGACGGCAGTTCCAGGCGGCGGGCGCTGGTCACGGGAGTGACCGGCCAGGACGGCTCCTACCTTGCCGAGCAGTTGCTCGACGATGGCCTGGACGTCTGGGGTCTCGTGCGTCCGGTGTCCCAGGCGGGCAACAAGCGGTGGATCGACCACCTGCTGGAGCGGGACGGTGGCTCCGGGCCCCGGCTGCGCCTGATCGCGGGTGATCTCGCGGACGCTTCGTCGCTCGATCGCGCGGTGGCCGAAGTCCAGCCGGAGGAGATCTACAACCTGGGCGCCCAGTCCCACGTCAAGGTCTCGTTCGAACTGCCGGGCACGACCGGCCAGGTCACCGGCCTGGGCGTGCTGCGGCTGCTGGAGGCGATGCGGCGACACGCACCGGAGGCACGCTTCTACCAGGCTTCCTCGTCCGAGATCTTCGGCATGGTCGAGGAGTCGCCGCAGCGGGAGTCGACCCGCTTCTATCCGCGCAGCCCCTACGGCGCGGCCAAGGCCTACGGCTTCCACATCACGCGGAACTACCGCGAGGCCTACGGCCTGTTCGCGGTCAACGGGATCCTGTTCAACCACGAGTCGCCGCGCCGGGGCGAGAACTTCGTCACCCGCAAGATCGCCCTGGCCGCGGCCCGCATCCGGGCCGGCCTGCAGGAGCGCCTGATGCTCGGCAACCTGGAGTCGCGGCGGGACTGGGGCTACGCCGGCGACTACGTGGAGGCGATGCGGCTGATGCTGCGCGCGGACGAACCGGACGACTACGTGATCGCCACCGGCGAGACGCGCAGCGTGCGCGAGTTCTGCGAGCTCGCCTTCGCCCGTGCCGGCCTGCCGCTCACCTGGCGTGGTTCGGGCGCCGGCGAGGAGGGTGTCGCCGAGGATGGCCGGGTGCTGGTCGCGGTCGACGCCCGCTACTTCCGGCCGGCGGAGGTCGATGCGCTCTGCGGCGATGCAGGCCTGGCGCGGGAACGTCTGGGATGGCGCCCCCGGATCACGTTCCGCCGGCTCGTCGAGATGATGGTCGACGCGGAACTCGAAGCGGTCGGCGGCGGGACGGCCGGATGACGTGGACGCGCCGCGAGGCGCTCGGGCTGATCGGGACCGGCGCGGCCATGCCGTTGTTCGGATCCTGCGGCGGAGACGAACGGACCACAGGAGCGACGCCGGAGGCAGCATCGATGCCCGATGAACCGATCCACTACATGAGCCTGCGCGACGTTGCGCGCATGATCGAGACCCGCGAGCTGTCGCCGGTCGTCCTGACCGAGGCGATGCTCGATCGGATCGCCGCCGTCGACGGACGGCTCAGGAGCTACGCGACCGTCATGGCCGACGAGGCGCTTGCCGCGGCCCGGGCGGCCGAGTCCGAGATTGCGGGCGGTAGCTATCGCGGGCCGCTGCACGGCGTCCCGATCGCCGTGAAGGACCTCTGCTACACGAAGGGCGTGCGCACGATGGGCGCGCTCTCGGTGCTG
>WTGL01000130.1:0-1959 GCA_011523565.1 Acidobacteriota bacterium | reverse complement strand
GGTCGAGAGGCTGCATGCCGCGGGCGCCGTTCTGCTCGGCAAGCTGAACCTGACGGAAGGCGCGATGGGCGCCTACCACCCGGACTTCGACATCCCGGTCAACCCGTGGGACGAGGACCTGTGGACGGGCGTGTCGTCGAGCGGCTCGGGCGTTGCGACGGCGGCCGGCCTCTGTTTCGGGTCGCTCGGTTCGGACACCGGCGGCTCGATCCGCTTTCCGTCCGCCCAGTGCGGCATCGTCGGCATCAAACCAACCTGGGGGCGGGTCAGCCGCTACGGCGTGCTCGAGCTGGCGGGGTCGCTCGACCACATCGGGCCGATGACGCGGACCGTCGCCGATGCGGCGATCATGCTCGAAGCGATCGCCGGCGCCGATCCGAACGACCCGACCTCTCTCGAGGCGCCGGTGCCGTCCATCCTGCCGATGCTGGACGGCGATGTCGCGGGGCTGCGGCTCGGCTTCGACCGGCGGTACGCCTCGGAGGGCGTCGACCCGGCGGTCGGCGCCCTTCGACGACTGGTGGCCGCTCTGCTCCTACGAGGCCGTCCGGGCGCACGCCGCGACGTACCCCAGCCGCGCCGCGGACTACGGGCCGTACTTCGGTGAGTTCCTGGCCTTCGGCTCGCAGGTGAGCGACGACGCGTACGCCGAGGCGACCGAACGCCGCGCGGCCTTCAGCGAGCGGTTCGAGGCGATGCTGTCGACCGTCGACGCGCTCGTCTGCCCGTCCAATGTCGCCGCGCTGCCGATGCGGGACGCGATGGGGTACGACACGGTCGGGGCGTTCAGGGAGGCCCTGGAGTCGTTCGCCGCGAGCTTCGATCCGCCTCTCGGCAGCATTCAGCTCTTCACCGTGCCCGCCGACTTCGCCGGCACGCCGACGATCTCCGTGCCGTGCGGCTTCTCGCCCGCGGGCGCGCCCCACAGCCTGCAGCTCGTCGGCCGCGACTTGAGCGAACCGACGCTCTGCCGACTCGCCCACGCCTACGAGCAGGCCACGGACTGGCACCTGCGCCATCCGGACGTCTGAAGCACTGGGAGGCTGGCGTTAACCCAGCGGTCCCGCGCTCAGTTCGCCGCCGTCCAGGACGTAGGTCGTAGAGGTCGCGAACCGGCCTGCCTGGGTCGCCAGGGTCAACACGAGGGCCGCGATGTCCTCGGGCTCGCCAATGCGGCGCATCGGGTTGATCGCGATGTCGTTCTTCTCGACCATCTCGACCAGGCCGGCGGCGAGCTCCGTCCGGCACAGGCCGGGAGCGATGGCGACGGCGCGGATGCCGTCCTTCGCCCACTCCTTGCCGATCAGCTCCGTGAAGTTGATCAGCGCCGCCTTGGACGGCGGGTAGATGCCGAGGCCGGGCGACGCCCGCAGGCCCTCGTTCGAGGCGATGTTGATGATCATTCCGCCGCCGCGATCCTGCATCGTCGTCCGGCATAGTTGGGACAGCCGGATGGGTCCCCAGAGGTTGACCGCCATCACCCGCTGAAAGACCTGCTCGTTCAGCTTGGAGATCGCCCCGCCGCCGCCCCTGGCTGCGTTGTTGACCAGGACGTCGATGCCGCCGAGTTCGGCGACCACCTGCTCGTAGAGCGCCTCGACTGCTTCGGTGCTGCCGACGTCGGCCGGAACCGCCAGGACGCGGTTGCCGAGCTCCCGCAACTCGCCGGCGGTGGCGTCGAGTGCCTCGAGACCTCGAGCGGTGATCGCGACATCGGCGCCGTTCTCGGCAAAGGCGAGGGCGATGGCGCGGCCGATGCCCTTGGAGCCACCGGTGATGAGGGCCACTTTTCCGTCCATGGAATGGTCGACGATCGGCATGGGTGGGGCCTCCTTCGCCTCGCGGCGCGCTTACGGCATGTACGGCGTCGGACCCGGTCCGAGCTGGGTCTCGAGAACCGCCTGCGCGGTGTCGATGAAGTCGCAGACCATCGGCCGGCTCTCGCGGGGATCGATGATC
>WTGL01000054.1 GCA_011523565.1 Acidobacteriota bacterium | reverse complement strand
GCGTCGAGCGGTAATCCCGAAGGGGGAGGAAGGCCCGAATGGAAGACAAGAGAACTCTCGACGTACAACGTCCCTGGGGCGGCGCACGATGCGGCTCGCGCCTGCCGTGGCTGTACGCCGCGGCGGCCGTCCTGCTGGTGGCGCCGGTAGCCGGCAGCCAGGACGACGAAGCCGGCGCCGAAGCCGAGCCGGCGACCGTCGCGGAGGAGATCGTCGTCAGCGCCAATCGCTACGAGGTACCTGCGTCGGAGGTCGGCAGCGCGGTCACGGTGATCGAGGCCGATGAGATCGAACGGCGCAATCCGGTGGCCGTGCTCGACCTGCTCCGCACGGTTCCCGGCACGGAAGTGACCCACGCCGGAGGCCCGGGCAAGATTGCCACGGTCAGGGTTCGCGGAGGCTCCGGGGCGCAGGCCCTGGTCCTCGTCGACGGCGTGCGGGTCAACTCGGTCACCGGCGGCACGGTCGACTTCGCGCACCTGCTGGCGGCTAACATCGAGCGCATCGAGGTGCTTCGCGGTCCGCAGGCGACCTACGGTTCGGAGGCGATGACCGGGGTCGTCAGCATCACCACGGGTCGCGGCCAGGCCGGTCTGCGACTGAGCGGGACCGGTGAGACCGGGACCCACGACCACCGCCGGTTCGAGCTGGGCCTCCTGGGCGCGACGGACCGTTGGGATTACAGCGTCTCGGCGATCGACCTGAGCACCGACGGCGTGTCCCACCGCGCGATCGAGGGCGGCGCGGTCGAGGACGATCCGTACGAGAACCAGACCTGGAGCACCCGTCTCGGCGCCGCCTTCGCGGGCGACGGCCGGATCGACATGCGGGCTCGCTCCTACCGGGGGGACACCGCGGTGGACGGATTCGGCCTCGAGGATCTGAACGCGATGGCCGCCCAGGACGAGGACACCGTCTCCCTGACAGTGGAGAAGGACCTGGCTTCGTTCTGGCGACAGACCGTGCGCGTCGGTCGGACCGATGCGACGCTGCTCGGGACCGACCCGGACACGATCTGGAACAACTACGAGATCCGTTCCGAGATCCGGCAGATCGACCTGCAGTCCGACATCAGGCTGGGCACGAACAACGTGCTGAACCTGGGGCTCGGGACGGAGAACCGGCGGGGGGCGAGCGTCGGCACGTTCGACGAGGAGGCCGACCTGGACTCCTGGTTCGTGCAGGACCAGTGGTCGATCACAGAGGACATTCACGTGACCGCCGCCCTGCGCGGCGACGAGCACTCGACGTTCGGCTCCGAGACGAGCCATCGGGTCACCGTGTCGGGCGGCTGGAGCGAGGGCCGCGGCCGCGTCCACGGAAGCTACGGCACGGCGTTCCGGGCGCCCAACTTCAACGAGCTCTACTTTCCGTTCTCGGGCGATCCGAACCTGTTGCCCGAGACGACCGAAGGCTTCGACATCGGGGTGCAGCAGCGGCTGGGCGATTCGGGCGTGACGCTCGATCTGACCTGGTTCGACATCGACTTCGATCAACTGATCGAGTTCGATCTGACGAGCTTTACCTTCGGCAACGTTGCCCAGGCGAGTTCGAACGGTGCGGAATTCACCCTGCGCTACCGGCCGGACGTCACGACCAGCCTCGAGTTCTCGCACACGTACAACCGGACAGAAGACGAGGCCACGGGCAATCCCCTGGCCCGGCGCCCGAAGAACCGTACGACGGCGGTTGCGCTATTGCAGCCGACGGCCCGCTTGGCGGCGGCCGTCATGGCGGCCTTCGTTTCCGACCGGACCGATTCGGACGGGGCGGTCATGGACGACTACACCAAGCTCGACCTCCACCTGAGCTACAGCCTGTCGTGGCTCAGACCGTTCGTACGGATCGAGAACCTCCTCGATGAGGACTACTTCGAGGTCCCCGGCTTCGTCACGCCGGGCCGCACGATCGTCGTCGGCTTGCGGCTACAGCGCCGCTAGCGGCTGGACAAAGACATCGCCGATCAACTGACGGTGGACCTGTTCGCTGCCCTCAATGGGGAAGAGCCGCCGGAATCGAGTCCGGGATAGCGGCGCTGCGCTGAGTCCGCCAGGAGGCGAAGTACTTGGGTCCCTGCGGCTCGGGGTGCGTCGACCAAAGCCGCTTCCCGGCTCTTTCTAGGGAGCAACGATGAAGTACGACACCGCCCAGGCCGTCAGGGGACGCTTGGCCCGAGCTCTTGATCGGACCACGGATGCAAGAGTGCGACTCAAGAACGCGCGCCGGCACTTGCACGAGAGCACCGAAACGCCGCTCGATGACCTGTTGGTCGCTCAGCACTTGCTGGAGCAGGCGCAACGGCTATTGCGCCGCGCAGTCGAGCCGCCGGAAGAAGAGGACTAGTGACCTACGAGAAAACGGCGAAGTCGGAGCGCGAAGCCGGGTCTTGTCTTTCGGGGCCGGGCGCAGAGGTCATCTGTATCCGCGGATGCTCGTAGCATCAGCACGCCAACTCATCGCGCAAACCTCGTCCGTCGGCCAAGGCGGCGGCACCCACTCTCAGGAGAAGCCATGACCGAGAAACGACTGCAACCGATCAAGCGCCCGATTTGGTGCGTGCTGGCCTTCGCGCTCATCGGCGCTTCCTGCGCTCCTGCCGGCGTCAAGCTCTACAAGATCAACATGGGAGGCCAGTCGGAGCAGATGGCTGTGATTCACGGATGGGCCGACGACATGGATGTTTGCCTAGAGATTGCCGACTTTCTGAACCGCAGCGAACCCAACCGCTACAACTGCGGACCGTGATGTATGCGCCGTCATCCGGTAGTTGCTGCGGCGGATGTAGCCGATGTGGCAGAGATGCAGTCGCCGTCCTAGCTGATCGGCCGCTAGCTAGCCGATCTCGTCCGCGACCCGTAGCGCCGGGTGGGCGAGTGCCGCAGGCGAGGCGAGAGGTTGCCCACGGCCTCGGCTCCGGTCAGCGACTGGAGGTCATATACGAGAGTGCCGGAGGATTCATCGGCTAACCGCCGCGAAGGACACGGTACTCAAAGCGGTTCAGGTCTTCGCAGTAGGCAGCCAGCAGGTAGAGGTCATCCGGTCCGGTCAAGGTGAATCGTCGGATGTACTCCTCGAACTCGCTGAACTTGTCGGCCCCGTCGATCTCGCCACCGTCGAAGACCATGACGCGAACATCCGCCCGAGCCACTAGGAGCTTCTCGAAGTCGTCGTAGATCTCCCGCTCGCAGCCCCATTCGCACTCTGCCACTAGCGCGACTTGGTCCAAGTAGTCCTCATCGGTGTACGCGAGGCAGGTCACGTCGAAGAGCCACTCGTACCGTGGGCGCTTGTCCTTTGGCCACGTCTGCCGGAACCGCTTCTCTACGCTGTGGGCGTACACGTAGAGGCCATGGACCAAACCCCATCGGCAGAGTTCCTCCTTGACCGCCAACGTCCACGGCGCGCAGCGCCACTCCTTGGGGAGCTTGGGTGGCACCTGGTCAAGAGCGGCCTTGAGTTCTTCGACGATCACGGGCATCAGCGCCGAGCCTTCAGTCGCTCGACCCATCGGTTTGCACGCTCGGCGGCGTGCATGGCGCGCAGCATTCGCTGACCTGCCTGCTTGCGGTCCACGGGCCGTACCTGCGTGTTGAAGGTCTCGGCCAGCCCGTAGTAGAGCTGCGCGAGCGCCGCCGCTTCTTCGGCAGTCTCGAGGTCCGTTGCCATGCCAGCCATCTCGGCCGCAAGCTCGGCAGCATCGGCTCCCTCAGCAACGGCATCGTAGGCGAGATTGCCGGCAACGGTCTCAAACTCGCGTCGCATTCTGGGTGTCAACAGTGCGCGAATCGTGTACTCCGCGCAGTACTTCGCCGCCGCTGCGGTGTTGAAGGGTGAGCGCCGCTCCTGTATCTCCGCGTCGAACTCCAGCGAGAGGACAAGGAAGCTGAGGAACGTCTTGCCTGCCCTGTCTGCGGCGTCCCGGAGCTGGGACGCGGTGTTGATGTCTTCGGGACTCTGTGCCGCTAGCGGTACGGCGAGAAGCAGTGCGGCGACCATCAGCCGAGTCTTGTGGACGACCACTTTGAGGCTCGTCACTTTCTCTCCCGCTTCGGCTTCACATACTTGACCTTGACTTGACGGGTCAGCGCGCCGACCGCCTAGTCGAACGTCGCGTCGATCCGCTGATCTCAGCAAGTCCGCGAGGACGGCGACGGCGAGAACGATGTCCTTCTTCATGGGTAGCCTCCATCTTTTCGGCGAGGCAGTTCGCGGTGCGACCCACCGCGTCTTGAGGGGCTGTCTCGCTGGATCGATGGTCGGACTCTAGGGACTCGTCCAGGAAAGCGCACCTATCGGATGATAGGAGTCGATCCGAATACTCCAGAGCGCCGAATGGAGCAGGGTGCCGGTTCTATGTCGCAGGCTTGCCCGGCGACAGATCGGTCGCCTGCGCCTTGAACCGGCACCTGCATGCCCGCGTTGCGATGGGTCCCTCGTCCCTTCCCGGAGCGGCAAGAACCTCCGTTGCACCTACTTTCCCATGTGTCCGCACATGGCGCCGCGCTGCTCGGATTGCGAGCGGGGGTTCCTGCTCAGGGAGGGAAACCGGGCTCGATGCGCGAACGCCACCTGCAGACCGTACGCCCACCCTTGTCCCAAGTTCCGCGTGGGTGTGCTAACCCTCAACGGCAACTCGGCCGACCCGTTCTGGGGCTGCAGTGATTGGCTCTCCGAACCCCCGCGCGACTTCACCAGGAACGCCAGTCGATCCTAGCGGCCTAGTGAAGAACGCGACCGTGACGTGGAGGGGCGCCTGCTCCGCGGGCTTTGGCCAGAGGTGCGGTTCTGGCGCGGAGTTCTTGGTCGCCCCTAGTAGAATCGACGCGCCCAGGATCGCTGGCGGCTCACGGCCCCGCAGGGGACGCAGACAATGCTCACGCTCCACCCCGAAGAACGCGCTTGGCTCGACGAGTACCGTGAAGCGCTGAAACGCAGGCACGGCGACGCCGTGCAGCGCTTGGTCGTCTACGGCTCCAAGGCGCGTGGCGACGCGCACGATGAAAGCGACATCGATCTGCTACTCATCGTGCGTGACGACGCCGCCGATTTGATGCGACCGCTCCGGCGGCTGGGCTACACCATGGCCGCTACCTCCGCTATGGCCCCCTCGATCCAGGCTTACACGGAAGGCGAGTGGGAAGCGCTGAGAGGTCTCTGTTCTCCCTACCGTGCCGCAGTCGAGGGGAAGGGGTGACCGTTCTTTGAACCCCAAGCTCATCGGCGCGGAGTGGCAGCCTTCGCGACTTCACCGGCGAGGACGCTCGGGATGAACACGACCGGGCTACCGCGTTTCTTGGCCGCATCCGGCAGTACCTGCTGACGAAGGGTTTCCTGGAAGACGAGATCCCGGCGATCCCCGAGCATTGAACTCGGCTCCCACGGCCGCGCCTTGTCTCGCGGCCGCGCGAGATGAGGCCTCGCTCCTTAGTCGCCGGACGGGCTATCGTCGGCCTCTGATGGTCCAGATCCTGAAGACCACCTACCGCCGCTTGCACGCGGCCCTGTTCGCTGGTTTGCGGCGCCTGGGGTGGAATGTGGCGCGCACGGCCGACTTCTACTCGCCGTTGCCGGTGCTTTCAGAGGTGGCGGAGACCCGGGCGTTGTGGGACCGGCCGAGCGAGTTGGTGGGAGTCGACTACGACCTGGAGGCGATGAAGTCTCTGCTCGCAGCCTTGGTCGAGACGCATGGAGGGGAGTTCGAGAAGCTGCCGCCGCACGGTGAGATCAGGGGGCTGGGGTACGGCCCCGGCTTTCCGGTCATCGACGCGCTGACGACCTACCTGATGGTGCGGGATCTGCGGCCGGCGCGCTACGTCGAGATCGGGTCCGGTCTTTCGACCTACTACGCGTGGCTTGCCGCAGCGGCGAACGGTCGTGACGGTCGCGGGTGTGAGATGACCTGCGTCGACCCGTTCCCGACCGGCCGGCTGAACGAGCTGCGCGAGCCCGCCGTCCATGCGGTGGTCTCGAAGGTCGAGGCCACGGACCCCGGGCTCTTCGAGGCTCTGGAAGCCGGCGACGTGCTGTTCATCGATTCGACCCACGTGCTGAAGCTCGGCGGCGACGTCGCGTTTCTCTTTCTCGAGGTGCTGCCGCGGCTGCGGCCCGGCGTCGTGGTCCACGTCCACGACATTCACTTCCCGTACAACACGCCCTACCCGGCCGAGCAGTACATCTTCCAGGCCAAGTGGCCGCTCTACCGTACGGAGGCGATGGTCCTCCAGGCTTTCTTGACTTTCAACCGGGAGTTCGAGTTGCTGCTGTCGGCACCGATGATCCGCCACTTCGACGAGCCCTTCCTGGAACGGACGATTCCCGACTACCGCCCGGTCGAGGTCGAGGACTACGACACCCACTTCGGCTCGATCTGGTTTCGCCGGCGGTTGCCGGTCGGCTGAGCTGCTAGCCGTCCGCCAGTGGTTCGATGACGAGGCCGGCGAGCGCCGGGCGAAGGCGTTCCAGGCGCTCGTTTTCGATGTAGACGATGAGCCGGTATGGCGCGCAGGGGGGCTGCTGGTTGACGTACCAGGCGGAGTAGTCGCGGGCGAAGCGTCCGTCGGTGCCGCGATCGATCTTCTCGGAGGTCACCACAGAGCCCTCGTGGAGCACGAGGACCGCCGGGCGCACCTGGTGTAGATGGTCGTAGTCCGTCTTGCCCCAGTTCAGGTGGTACTCGCCGTGGCGGGCGTGA
>WTGL01000187.1:4754-6786 GCA_011523565.1 Acidobacteriota bacterium | reverse complement strand
CACGTACAGGTCGAGGTCGCCGTCGTTGTCGATGTCTCCGACCGCGGCGCCCATCCCGTAGCCGGGGTTGTCGAGGCCCGAACCCTCGCTCGCGTCTACGAAACGGCCGCGCGGTCGCTGCAGGTAGAAGCGGTTGCGCCCGGCCTCGCCGGCGACCTCGCTGCCCGCGTTCGGGAAGTAGAGGTCGAGCAGGCCGTCACCATCGGCGTCGAATGCCGCGACGCCGCCCCCCATGATCGCCGGCATGGGAAACGTCCCGGCCGAGCCCGTAGCGTGAATGAAGTCGAGGCCGGTTTCGGCCGTCACGTCAACGAAGCGGAAGCCCGTCGCTGGTGCCGCATCGGTGGGCGACGACGGCGAGGCCGGGTCCGAAGAACCCTCCTCCGGCGCGCAACCCAGGATCGCGGAAACCGCCACTGCCAAGGCGAGCCAGCGCATCAGTTGACCCCGACGGCCGCCTTCGCCTCCAGCCGCCGGCGCCGGCGGGCATAGCGCCGGATCATCCCCAGCATCGTCTCCTCGTCGTGGATGCCGCACAGCGGGAAGACATCGAGCATCAGGGTCGGTGCGCCCTCGACGCCCGCCGCCACCGCGCTGCGCGTGGCCGCGGCCAGCCGGCGGCCGACGGCAAGATCGGCGGCATCCCCGATCGGGAACGAAGCGTGGCGCTCGAAGTCGCGGAGCAGCGTCTCGATGTCGGCCCTCTCCTCGTAGTACGCCGCGAACGCGGCCTCACGCCATTCGCGTTCGACTGTCGAGTCGAGTCCCCGGTCGACTCGTGCGTCCAGGATCACCGCGACCTCGCCGGCAAGGCGCGAGTCGGGCCAGCGCGCGGGCGGGTCGAGGTCCACGTCCAGCGCCGCCGCCACCCTCAGCAGACTCTGCCGCCGCGCCGGGTCGAGAAGCCTGCCGCGCTGGAAGTTCCCAACTCCGGTCAGATCGATCGCCTTCCACCGCAGGTCGACCCGCTCCGCCTCGAGCTGCTCGTCGATCCGCGCCAGGACCCGCTGCGCGACGTAGCTCAGGCTGGAGGCGAAGTCGTAGTAGACGAACACCTCGAGCGGCACGTCGCCGGAGCCCGGGCCGCCGCCTCCGCTCAACTCCCGAACCCCTCGGGGTTCGCGCTCTGCCAGCGCCAGGCGTCGACGCAGATGTCGTCGAGGCCGCGCTCCGCCGTCCAGGCGAGGTCGCGGCCTGCGAGAGCCGGGTCCGCCCATACCTCCGTCGCGTCACCCTGCCGCCGCCCCTCGAGCACGGTCGGGATCTCCCGGCCGCTGGCCCGTCTCACGGCCTCGAGCACCTCGAACACGGTGACCCCGCGGCCAGTGCCGAGGTTGTACTCGATGCAGCCGTTGACCGCCGCCAGATGGTCCAGGGCTCGCAGGTGCCCCGTCGCCACGTCGACGACGTGGAGATAGTCCCGGATCGTCGTGCCGTCCCGGGTCGGATAGTCCGTCCCGAACACTCGAAACTGCGGGAACCTGCCCACCGCGGCCTGCATGGCACTCGGCAGCAGGTTCTCCGGCACGCCACGTGGGGCCTCACCGATCCGCCCGCTCGGGTGGGCGCCGGCGGGGTTGAAGTAGCGCAGCGACAGGATCTGCCAACCGTCCTCGGACGCGGCGAGATCACGCAGCATCCGCTCGACGCAGAGCTTGGTGTGACCGTAGGGGTTGGACGGCCTGAGCGGTGCGCTCTCCGCCAGCGGACAGGCGCCAGGGGCCGGATCGCCGTAGACCGTCGCTGACGACGAGAAGACGAGCCGGCGCACATCGTGCCTGCGCATCACCTCCAACAGGCTGAGCGTGCCGCCTACGTTGGTGCGGTAGTAGCCCAGGGGGTCCGAGCAGGACTCCCCGACCGCTTTCTTCGCCGCGAAATGGATCACAGCCGAGCAGCCGCCGTCACCGAACGCTCGCTCGAGCACAGCCTCGTCGAGTACGTCTCCTTCGACAAAGCGCAGTCTCCGTCCGGCCAACTCCTCGACCCGCCGCAGCGCCTCCGGCGAGCTGTTCGACAGATCGTCGATGAC
>WTGL01000187.1:0-4744 GCA_011523565.1 Acidobacteriota bacterium | reverse complement strand
GACGTCCCAGCCCGCACCCAGCAGCTCGACGCAGGTGTGACTGCCGATGAAGCCAGCTCCGCCGGTGACCAGAACCCGCGCCGCCATGAGCGGAGTCTATTGGGAGCACGCCGGCGTTGTCCGCCGCCGCGTTAGTTCCGACGCGGCCGGTCTTCCCGGATAGGCACGGCCACTGTCACGTCCAGGTCACCGCCGCTCAAGTCGACATCCGAGGAGCCGACAACGAGTTCCGTAGAGAGGTTCCTGCCCCCCGGCCGGATCTCCAACCGGTACGGCGCCGCGAACAGGCCATCAATGACAAAGGAGCCGTCCACCGCCGTACCCGTGGTGGCCTGCCGGCGCAACGTTCGCGTCACATCGTTCTCCCCGAAGCTCCGGGCGGGCACTGCGGTGACCCGCATCCCGGCAGCAGGCAGTCCCGCTTCCACATCGAGCAGCCGACCCCGGATCGAGGCGCTGTAGGCCTCGAAATCGACGTGGGAGATCGTTTCGGCCACTCGCACCCGGCGTTGCTGGCCAACGGCCGCAATCGCGACTTCGCCACCCTTGCGCAGGCCGTCGATCAGGAAGTTGCCTCGGTGATCCGTGTTCACGCTCCAGGCCAGGTTCCGCCGCTCGTCGGTCACGAACACGCGTTCGCCCGCCAGTGGCCAACCATCGAGCGTGACAGTTCCCTCCAAGGAAACGGTGTCCTCAGCGAACGAGAGCTCCACTTCGGTGACCCCGGTGGGCGCCATCCGCAGGGGCGCCCGGCGGGAGCGACCAGTGGACTCAACGGAGGCGATGACCGTCGTTGTGCCGTTCGTCTGCCGGAACGGCATCTCGAACACCGGCTCGGTCGCCGTACCGCCGGTGGCAGCGCGCATCCCGCGACCAGACCTTCCTCCGGAGGGACGGATCGTCTCGACCATCAGAAAGACCGCGCCTGCCTCGGCGGGAGTCAGGCCAAGTACCACAACTCGAAGCAGGCCCGTACCGGGCCCCGTCAACTCCACGTACGGCGAGTCGCCCGCCCCGACCTCCAGTTCCACCTGCGGACCCTCGAAGTTGTCGGATCTGGCGCCGACCGAATAGGAACCCGGCTCGACGATCAACTCGAACTCTCCCTCCGGCCCCGTTGATGTCCGCCGCGTATCGAACCAACCTCCGTCGTCACGTCGAGCCGACACCGAGGCGGACGGCATCGGCACGCCGTCCGGTTCGATCACCCGCCCTCGCAGGACGACCGGCGTGACATCGATCGTGACCTCGCCGAGGTTCGCGTCGACCTCGATCTGCCTCCGTATGACCTGGGACGAGCCCGGCACATGGCACTCGAGACTCGCTGATCCCTGCGCCGACCTCACCGCGAACCGGCCCGAGGCGTCGGTCAGCGACACGACCGACTCGATCGACACGGATGCCCCCGCCACCGGTGCGCCTTCCCGGATCACCGTACCCGCCACAACGATCTCCGGCTTCGGCCGCAGCACCAGTTCCAGGGGTTCACGCGGCGGTTCGCTCAGGGAAAGCTCAAGGTCCTCGTAGCCGTCGGCGGACGCGCTGAGGACGCCGGCGCCGACCGGAAAGCCGCTCAACAGAAACTCGCCCGCCTCGTCGGTTTCCACCCATGCGGAGCCGCCGCGAACGGTCTGCGTAAAGCGCACGCGGACTCCTTCGACGCTGCTGCCGGTGACCTCGTCCGCAATCCGCCCGCTCAACTCCAGGGCATGGCGTAGCCGGATCTCCACTTCCTCGGCACCGAGGGAGGCGTCTACCCTGACCAGGGGAATCGACTCCCTCACGAGACCGGGCGCCGAGACGTGAAGGGAGAGCTGGTCGCCCCGCGCCAACCCGGCGATATGGAAGCGGCCGTCAGGGCGGGAAGTCAGCTTCCTGGTTGGAAGGCGCATGGGGCCTCGTCGAAACGAATGCACGAAGGTCTCACCTTCATCCAGAAGGATCGCGGCGGCTTCGACCGGCGCCCCGTCTGTGTCGACCACGCGACCCCGCAGGACGATCTCCGGTTCCAGGACCACGTCTCCGACATGCCGCTCTCCGGGCGAACCCGGATCCGGCGCGGGCAGCTTCGTCCTCACCGTGCCGTGGCCGGGCGCGGCCGCGACCAGCCAGACATCTTCCTCGCCGGTGGGATCTAGCGCGAACTCGCCGTCGTCATCCGTATCGACTACCTCCAGTAGGGCCGGGTTCTCGACCTTCCACAAGGCGGCGTCGCCGATGAAGTGCTCCCGATGCCACGGCCCGGCTAGCCCAACGGTCCCTCGAATCCCGCCGCCGGAGGCGGCTACGAGCCGGCCGAGAATCGCGCGGTGAGGGGTCAGTTCCAGGACGATCGGCTCCCGTCCGACGCCCAGAACCTCGCTCAGGTCGCGACGCGCCTCGCCGTAGCCGGCCGCCCGGGCGACGAGCTGCTTCCGGCCCGGCGACGCGGCGACCTCCAGCGAGAACCGTCCTCCGCTGTCGGACCAGGCCACAGGGCGTGCGCCGTACGCGCCGATCGACAGCCTGGCGCCACCGATCCCCACACCGGTCGGATCCGCAACGGTCCCTTCAAGCCGCAACAGCGGCTCCAGCGACGGCGCCGCGGAGGGCGCCGACCAGTCGATCGTGAGCGGCGCGTAGCGTTCCGCGAGTAGGGTCGTCGTCGCAGCGCCCCGCGGGCCTTTCACCGCCAGCGGAGCTCCAGTCAGTCTCCCCCGTTCAAGGGCAAGGGGCACCCTCGCCGACGACCAGTGGACCGCTGTCCACCGCGGCACGTCACCCGATCTCGAGGCGGAGCGTCTTGTTCCGACCGCCACCGCCGGCGGCGCGTTCGCGGAGAGCTCGACCGCACCCCCCACGACGATCTCGACCGCATCCAGACCGCCGGCCGCGGTCAGAACGTGGTACACGCCCGCCGGTGCCCGGAAGCGTCCTCCCTCGTCCGTGGCACCGACCGGCCAACCATCTTCGCCGACCAGGATGGCGCCAGGTTCCGGCACACCGTTCGTTCTCAGCACGCCGTTGAGGGCCGGCGCCGTCGACCGCGTCAACTCGACCGAAAGGTCGGCTGCCGCCTCGCACTCCACGACCTTCGGTACGTAGCCGGGAGCGCCGATTGTCAGGCGCTCGAAGCGGCGCGAGCCGGACCTGGACGAAGCGTACGGCTCATCCCTGAACTCGTGCCGCACCGACCTTCCGGCCTCGATCCGGCGCATCAAGGGCCAGGCAGTCCAGGAGCGCGCGTAGCCGAAGTCGCGCAGAGTCCCGCCGCGCACGATCCAGGCGCTCTCAGGGGTCTTCAGCGACACCGAGCAGGACGTAACCTTCTTCAAGTCGTGCGACGGCACCAGGGTGTGCGTCTCCGGACCGACCAGAAGAAACGCCCGTTCTCCGGCGCCCGCACTTCGCACCCTGATCCAGCGCACACCGGGCTCACCGACTTCGAACGTGAAGCGGCCGTCAACGACGTCAACCGTCGCTTCGACGGGGTACAGGCCGCTCATGTCGTCGTTCAGCACGGCGCTGAACAGTGCGTAGAACGACGGCGCCGGCACCAACGAAACCTGGACGGGACCAACGTCCGCCGATTCCCCGATCGAGCCATGCACCTCTACGGAAGCCGCGGCTCCGGCCGCCGCCACCAAGCCGGCCGCCAAACCAGTGGCGGCAGCCCGATTCCGAACGCCATTGAACACGCGTCGCGGCATGACTCTCCTCGCGGCGGGAGTTGAGAATCTATCGAACGCCCTGTGCAACCTGTCGCCGCCACCGATCCTTCCGGACCGGCACGCTCACAAGCCCGCGGTGCTACGATCCCGCGCCGGATCGAGGAGGAAACCAGGCCATGCAGACACCCGTTCGAGTCGCCGTCACCGGAGCCGCCGGCCAGATCGGCTATTCCCTGATCTTCCGCATCGCCGCCGGCGAGATGCTGGGGCCGGAGCAGCCGGTGAGCCTGCACCTGCTGGAGATTCCGCCCGCGATGGATGCCCTCGCGGGAGTGGTGATGGAACTGCGGGACTCGGCGTATCCGCTGCTCCACGATGTCGTCACGAGTTCCGACGCCCATGAGGCGTTCGACGGCGTCGACCTGGCCCTGCTGGTCGGCGCGCGGCCGCGCGGGCCGGGCATGGAGCGTAAGGACCTGCTGCAGGCGAACGCCGCGATCTTCTCCGTTCAGGGCAAGGCTCTCAACGCGCACGCGAGCCGCGACGTGCGCGTGGTCGTGGTCGGCAACCCGGCGAACACGAACGCCCTGATCGCGGCCAGCAACGCCCCGGGGCTCGACCGGCGACAGTTCACCGCGATGACCCGGCTCGACCACAACCGGACCTGGGTCCAGGGCACGGCCGACGGCGACTGGGTCAGCATGGCGATTCCGGCCGACGGCAGCTACGGGGCTCGCGAAGGCGTCATGTACTCGTTCCCGGTTACCTGCAGCGACGGCGACTACGAAATCGTCCAGGGCCTCGACGTCAACGAGTTCAGCCAGAGTCGGATGCAGGCCACGCTCGACGAGTTGTTCGAAGAGCGCGCCGGCGTCGAAGAACTCCTGCCGTAGGCGAACCGGCACCGACCGGCCCAGCTTCACCGGCTCTCCATCGGGCGGCGCTATGCTCGCGGCGTTCGCTTCCAATCGCCCCCACATCGCCCGCCCCGGAGGAACACGATGGACCAGACCCTCCACGATCGTCTGAACGCGCACCTCGGACTCGAGTTCGAGGCGGCGCACCGATACCTGTCCATGGCGCTCTGGCTCGAG
>WTGL01000319.1 GCA_011523565.1 Acidobacteriota bacterium | reverse complement strand
CGCGTTGCGGACGAGAACGTCGTAGAGCGTGAAGTTCTGAACGCTGGACACGGTGGACGGGACTTGGGCGGAGGGGATCGGACCGGCGCGGACTTTATCAACGTCTGTAGACTCCCCCCATGCCCTTCCAACGCGTCGTTCTGGCCGCGGTGGCGGCCGCCCTGCTAGCCGCTGTCCCTGCCAACGCCTGGAACGACTTCGGCCACGAGGTCGTGGCCCGTATCGCCTGGCAGGAACTCGAGCCGGAGGTCCGCAGCCGGGTCCTGGCCCTGTTCCGGCAGGCGCCCAGAGACAGCCTGATGCACTGCCTCGATCTGAACCAGGATCGGCGTCGGGGCTGCGGGCGGTTCGCGTATCGCCTGGGGGATGCCGAGAGCGCTGAAGACGCGGGCCGCATCCTGTTCGAGCGGGCCGCCTACTGGCCCGACCTCGCGCGGCAACTCGAGAAGTACAACCGGCCCACCTGGCACTACATCGGCTGGACCTGGCGCCAGGGCGCCGACGGGACCGCCCACGACACGGATCTGCCGGTGCCCGAGCCGAACGCTGTCAGCCAGCTACGAGAACTGGCGCGCTCCGTGGCCGACGTCTCTCGCCGGCCGGCCAGGCGCGCCGTTGATTTGGCCTGGATCTTCCACCTGGTCGGCGACGTTCACCAGCCGCTCCACGCCGCGTCGCGCGTCACCGAGCGCCGCGACGAACGCGAAGGCGACCGCGGCGGCAACGGCTTCGGTCTCGATGAGTGGAACCGTAACCTCCACGCCTTCTGGGACGGCGCCCTCGACGGCCGGTTAAGGGCTCAATACAGGGATCGGGCACTGGCTCGACTCGACGCGCCTTCCGGCGGGCCACAGCTGCCCGAGCAGTTCTGGAGGTTCTTCGGAGAGGCCCGTGACCGGGAGTACGAAGCCCACAAGGACCGGGTCGCCGCCGAGGCTCGCGAGCGACACCCGCTCGACGACGCCGTCCGGGCGAACCTCAAGTCCGGCGACTTCGAGGCCTGGGCACGCGAGTCCAACCAGATCGTCCGGAACGCCCTCTATCCCCCCGACCTCAAACGGGGCGAAGCACCGTCGGGCGCCTACGCCGATCGGGCCTACGACATCTCCCTGCAGCGCGCCGCCCTCGCCGGCTATCGCCTGGCTGACCTGCTCACCAACCTCCTGGCGCCGTAGCGCCGCCAAACCTGTCGCAGGCTCCATGTTTGGCCCCAGCCCCCACCTCCCTGGGAGCTTGCGCCTCGGAACTCACGCCGTAGCGTTCTGCGGCGCAAGCTCCCAGGCTTGCCTCACGATCGCTTCCGTGCGCTGTCGCGCAACCGCGGGCTGCAGGGAGTAGATCCGCGTTGCCCCGCCTGTTCGTTGCCCTTGACCTGCCTCCGGAGTTGAAGGCGGCTGCGCGAGGCCTTCAGTTCGGCCTTCGCAACGCCCGCTGGCTGGACGACGCCGGTCTGCATCTCACGCTGGCGTTCATGGGCGAGGTCGACGGTTCGGTCGTGGAGCGGGTCGAAGGTGCTCTGGCCGAGGTCGAGGCCAACTCAATGCGCATCGAACTCCACGGCGTCGGTTGCTTTCCCGGGCGCGGCGCCCCGCGGGTGCTCTGGACGGGCGCGTCGCCGAAGGCCGAGCTTGCAGACCTTGCCAGTGTCGTTACGCGGGGCCTGCGGCGCGCCGGCGTGGCCCTGAAGCGCCGGAGATTCACTCCGCACGTCAGTCTGGTTCGATTCCGCCGGCCGCCGCCGCCCGTTGACCTGGAGAGGTATCTGGCGGCCCACTCCCTGTTCCGGAGCCCGGTCTGCGAAGTCGCGTCGTTTCATCTGTACTCGAGCATCCTGCACCCGTCGGGGGCGCGCCACACGATCGAGGCGACCTACCCGCTGGAGCGAAACGAAGACGGAGCCAACTGAGACGATTCCGCGGTCTCCCTCAGGCTGAGCGATGACAGGGCAACGACGGATGCTCTGGCACGTCGGTTGCACCCTCGACTGTTCACGATGAACGACCTGTTCACGATGAACGAACTATGGGAGGAGACCCAATGAAGAAGATTCTGGTGCCGATGTTCCTGATCCTGGCCCTGGCGGCCTGCGACGACTTCCGCAGCCCCGCCGGGGTGGGCGAGGGAGCGGAAGGGAGCGGACACAGCGAAAGCGGCGAAGGCGGAGGAGAGTTGGGCGAGTCCGGGAACCGCTACAACCCCGGAGACACGGCCTACGAAAGCCGCCAGGGCGTCGACCTCGTGATGTCTCACTACAGGCCTGGGGACAGGTTCGAGGGCACGATCACGAACACGACCGGCCGGGCGATCTCAAACGTCCGGGTGGAGATCCACCTGTCGAACGGAACGGAACTGGGCCCCACGCCGAACGTCAGCTTGGCGGCCGGGGAGATGCTGGACGTCGAACTCGACGCTGCGGGTGAGACTTTCGACTGGTGGTCGGTGCACGTCGAGATCGGCAGCAGCGGCTCCTAGTCGTCCGGAGGCAGCCGCTCCACGAAGCCCCGGATCGACTCGACGAGTTGATCCGGGGTGTCGTAGTGGACCATGTGGCCGGCCGCGGCGATCTCCTCGTGTTCGCCGTTCCGAAACAGGGAGACGCGGCGGGCGACTTCGGCCGGTTCGGGCGTGGCGTGCGGTTCGTCGACGCCGCGGCGGCCGCTCCAGAACTCGTTCGCCAGGCCGGCGGTGAGGATGAGGGCCGGACAGGTGACCCAGCTCCAGCGTTCCTCGGAGGCTTCGGGCGCGTTCGACATCCAGGTGGTCACGACCTGGGGATCCCATTTCCACTCCAGACCGCCGTTTGCCAACGGCCGGGTGCCCTGTTCGACGAACTCCCTGGCGCGGTCCGGGTCGAGACGGGGATGGACGCGCTGCAGCAGATCCCAAGCGTGGTCGAAGGATGCCACCAACCGGTGCTTCCGTGGGTGCGTCAGCGCTTCGACCGCGTTCCTGGCCCGTTTCTGCTTGACGTCTTCGGGAAACCGGTTCAGCGCGTAGGGCGGCCCGAGACCCTCGATCAGGACGATCGCGCGCGGCAGTTCGGCGAAGATGCCGGCCCACTGGGCAACGACTTGGCCCCCGAGGCTGTGCCCGACAACGAGCGGCCGCTCGAGTTCGCAGTCCAGGAACACGGCGTGCAGGTCCGCGATGTGGTGGGCCATCGTGTAGATGCCGGGATGGGCGCTGTCCCCGTGGCCCCGCAGATCGTAGGCAACGACCCGATGGTCCGCCGCGAGCGCCTCCGCCACGGGTGCGAGCGTCAGGGCGAAGTCCTGGATGCCGTGGGCGAGGAGGATCGCGGGTTGGTCCGGCCGGCCCCACTCGTAGACCTCGAGCTCGGTACCGCTCGCCGCGATGCGGCGCCGCACCGGTGGGGCGGCCGGTTCGGCGTGAAGTGCGGTCGGGGCTGCGGTGGCGGTCAAGGAGGATGTACCAGTTGGAAGCCGTTTTCGGCCAGGGTCCCGTTGAGGGCCGCGAGCGGGCCGGCAAGCGTAGCGTCGAAGCGGTCTTTCTGCTCGGCGAGTTGGGCCCTGAGCTGCCGCCAGACCGCGAGCTGCTGATCGGTCGGCCGCGCGTCCGCCTGCCCGACGGAGCGCGCGATGTAGATGAGCCGCGCGTACAGCCGGCGCTCCCAGCGCAGACTGTCCTGGCCGGTACCGGTGAGTCGCAGATCGAAGAAGGCCTCCTCGATCGTGCGGAACGCTTCCCGGAGCGAGGCGGCCTGTGCGGTTGCCTCGGTGAAGTCCGCATCCTCGCTTTCCCGCAGGCGATCTTCCAGTTGGCGCAGGTCGCGGCGGAGCCGTTCCGCCCCGTTGATCACCCAGGCCGCGGTTTCGATGCCGTCGCGGATCTCTGCCAGCAGCGCCTGCTGCGCCGCCAGGTCGTCGGCCGAAGCGGGTGAGGCCGGGTCGAGCAGGAGGTCCATCTCGACCGCGGAGTCCGGCTCGACGACGCCTTCCGTCTCGTCGTCGGTCCCGGCCTCGTCCCCACCGACGACGAGTTCGAGCCGGTAGGTCCCCGGGGCCGCGAGCATCGAGAAGCGGCCGCCGTCCGGAAGCGGTCGCCAGCCCTCTTCGGGCATCTCCCAGTCGGGCCGTTCGTCCGGCTTCGTCAGCAGCCGGACCTGGGTGGTGGGCTCATGGCGGAGGTCCCAGGTCGTGCGGTGAAGGCCCGGCGCCGCGGGCAGGTCGTCCAGGGTGCGGATCAGGTTGCCGCCGGCGTTGCGGACACGGATCGTCGCGAGCCCTTGACTCTCGGGGTCCGCGCCGGGAGCCGTTGCGGCCGAGGCCGCTTCCGGAATCCAGTAGTGGAGCAGTGCGCCGGAGGGCGGATTCGTGCCGGTCGCCGGTACGTCGGGTTGGGCCATCGGAGCGCCGCGGGTGCGGAAGCGGTAGGTGACGCGGGGTGGCAGCAGCTCGGGACCGTCGCTGGACAGGCCGCGGGCGATCGCGCGTAGCGGGGTCAGGTCGTCGAGGATCCAGATGCCGCGGCCGTAGGTGGCGACGACCAGGTCGTCGAAGTGCTCCTGGACTTCGATCCAGTGTACCGGGGCCGGAGGCAGGTTCGCCTCGCCGTCGCTACGGCGGGAGAGCCGCTGCCAGCCGGCGCCGTCGTCGAAGGAAACCCAGAGGGCGTTCTCGGCGCCCAGGAAGAGTAGCCCCGGCTGCTCCGGATCCTCACGGATCGCGTGGACGTTCGCGAGCGGGCCGCGCGGCAGATCGGCGGCGAGGTCGGTCCAGGTCGCTCCGTAGTCCTTCGTCCGGAACACGTACGGTGTCGTGTCGCCCTCCTGGTGACGGTCGACCGCGACGTAGGCCGCGCCGGCGTCGAAGTTCGACGGATCGATGTTCCTCACGGTGCCGAGGGGCGGCAGGCCGGGAAGGCTCGCCGTCACGTTGGTCCAGGACCCGGCGCCGTCCCGGGTCAACTGGACCTGGCCGTCGTTCGTGCCGGCCCAGATCAGGCCGGGCTCGATCGGGCTCTCGGCGATCGCGAAGACGACCGGTGCGATCGTCGGGCCGGCGTCGTCGAGGGTCAGACCGCCGGTACGGCGCATGAGCGCCGGGTCGGCGGTGGTCAGATCGGGCGAGATCCGCGCCCAGCTCTGGCCCCGGTCGCGGCTCCTGTGGACATACTGGCTGCCGGCGTAGACGACCTCCGGATCGTGCGGCGAGGCGGCGAAGGGGGCGGTCCACTGGAAGCGGTACTCGAGGTTCGAGGCGGGCGAGCCCTCGATCGCCAGCGGCCAGACGCTGACATCGCGGGCCTGGCCTGAGCGCAGGTCGTAGAGCTCGAGTTGGCCGTCGTAGCAGCCGGTCCAGACCAGGTCCGGGTCGGCGCGGTGGACCATGGAGAAACCGACCTCGCAGCCGCCGACCGAGTGCCACTCGCCGACCGGGATGCCCTGGGTGCGTCCTCCGTAGAGGACACGACTCGGCCCGCGCATCGACGGTCCGTCCTGGCGATTGCCGTAGACGAAGTAGGGCCGGCGGTCGTCGGTGGAGACGTGGTACATCTGCGCGATCGGCAACTGGGGCCGGTACCAGGAGCGCCCGCGATCAGTCGTGATGCTGACGCCGCCGTCGTGGCCGACGATCCGCCGGTCGGCGTCCAGCGGATCGATCCAGATGTCGTGGTGATCCCAGCCGGGTTGATCGGAGCCTTCGGTGGCGACGGTGCGGCCGCCATCGAGCGAAACGGACTGGCGGGTAGCGGCGAAGGTGAGTTCGTCCGCGCGGTCGGGGGCCGCCGCCATTCGCGTGTAGTAGAGCGGCCGGGTGATCAGGTTCAGGTCGCGGCTGATCAGTCGCCACGAGTCGCCCCGGTCGTCCGAGCGCCAGAGGACGCCGGCGAAGGGATCGGAGGGAGCGAAGTCGCGGTTCGAACTCGTCTCGATCAGGGCATAGACGCGATCCGGATCGTCCGCCGACACGGCGAGCCCGATCTTGCCGAGCGGCGGCCCGGGCAGACCGGGGCTTTCGAGAGGCGCCCAGGTGGCGCCGCCGTCCCTGGAGCGGTAGAGGCCGCTGCCCGGGCCGCCGCTGGTGCGGCCGGAAGTCCGGATCTCGATCTGCCAGGCGGCGGCGTAGACCTGCCGCGGATTGTCCGGCGCGTAGGCGAGATCGATGATGCCGGTATTCGGGTCGACGAACAGGATGTGCTCCCAGGTCGCGCCGCCATCAGTGGTGCGGAAGACCCCGCGGGCCGCTTCTTCACGTCCCTGCGGCCCATAGGCGTGGCCGAGTGCCGCGACCAGCGCGGTGTCGGAGTCTTCGGGATGGACGATGATGCGCCCGATGCGACCGGTCCGGTCGAGGCCGAGGGGTTCGAAGCTGTCGCCGGTGTCGGTTGATCGATAGACGCCGTCGCCGATCGAGATGTTGCTGCGGATGAAGCTCTCGCCGGTACCCACCCAGATCACGTTGGGGTCGGACGGAGCGACGGTGATCGAACCGATCGAAGCCGCCTCCTGGCGGTCGAAGATCGGTTCCCAGCCGACGCCGCTGTCGCTGCTGCGCCAGAGTCCGCCGGACGCGGCGCCGGCGTAGTAGATCCGCGGATCGCCGGGGACGCCGGCGACTGCCGAAACGCGGTTGCCGATCGGTCCGATGTGACGGAACGCGAACGCATCGAGAAGCTCCGGCGGCGCCTCCGCGGCGGGTTGGGCGGCCGAGGAGGCGGCACAGAGGGCACAGAGAAGGAGGGCGAGGAACGCTCTGTGACGCAACCTCCTAGTAGCCGACCTGCTTGTTGACGACGTTGCGCAACGGCCTGCCGGTCGCGAAGCGGGTGATGTTGTCGCGCAGGAGCCGCGTTCGCCGCTCCTCGAGCCGGTCGGAGATCGTCGCCAGGTGCGGCGTGATCGTCACGTTCGACATGGTCCAC
>WTGL01000008.1:6291-6895 GCA_011523565.1 Acidobacteriota bacterium | reverse complement strand
CTCGTAGTCGCGGTTCTCGGCGATCCACATGCGGCCGCGGTCGTCCCAGGCGAAGGCCATGGGCTGGGTGATCATGGGCTCCGAGGCCCAGGCGTTCACCTTGAATCCCTCGCGCACGGTCATCGCATCGACCGCCTCTTCCGGGGTCAGGAACTTCTCCTGCTTCGCTTCCCGCTGGGCGATGCCCCATAGCGACGACGTCGAGTAGGAACCCTCGGCGGCCCCGGTGTACTCCTCCCAGTCCTCCGTCAGTTCGAGGTCGTTCAGCTCGCCGGTGTAGACGATGAGCCGGTGGCGGATGACCTCGGTCGTGCCCTCGGGGATGTGCCAGTCGCCCATTCGTGCCCGGGTGGGCCCGACGCCGAGCTGGCCGTCGACGCGCCAGGTCTGCGGGAAGCCCGCGTTCATCGGGTGGTCGAAGATGGCGACGTGCAGGAAGTCGTCGCGGCCTTCGACCTGCATGCCGACGTCGACCCACATCGCGCGCTGGCCTTCGGCCTGCCGATTGCGCTGGCGGGCTGCGTTGACGGCTTCTCCCGGGATGCCCTGCTTCCAGGGCATGCGCAGGAACATGCCGCCGTAGGACATCTCGTTGATCGAGACG
>WTGL01000008.1:2253-6281 GCA_011523565.1 Acidobacteriota bacterium | reverse complement strand
CTTGCCGTCCGCGTCCAGCATGCCGTAGACCGTCTGCCACTGCACCTCGGTCCCGGCCTCCGTCACCACGGAAGCCGACTCGCGACGCCAGTAGTCGCCGCCCGGGTTGTGGAAGTAGTCGCGGCCGACGGCCCGCGCGATGTCTTCCGGTTTGTCGCGGCGGTAAAACCACTGCCGGAGCTCTCCATCGTCCATCGGCTCGCCGTTGACGCGGGTGAAGCCCCAGTAGAGACCCGTCTGGTGGGGGTGGTGGCCCGGGCTGTACTCCGTCGCCAGACCCTTGCCGTCCGGAGCGACGATCGGGTGCAGGAAGGGCCGGTGCTCGGCGCCGGCGTTCTGGGTGACGATCGGTTCGTCCTCGCCTTCCCGGTAGATCGAGATCGAGCCGGTTTCCTCGTCCTGGACGGCGCGTAGCGGAACAGAACTCGCGGGCTCTTGGGCCTCAGCGTCTTCGGCGCCCGTGCCGCGCGTGCAGCCGGCGCCGAGCGCCGCGAGAACCATTAGAACCATCGGTACCGATGCCGGCGCGGCCGGAACTCTCATCCGCCTTCCTCCCTCGCTCCCTGAGGCCTGTCCTGGAGACAAGGGCGCATCCTATCGTCCCGGCAAATCGCAAGAACCGTCAGGTCCGGGCGCAGCTTCGGTCAGGCGCGTTCGCTCCCGCGGCCTCAGACTTCGGGCGTGGGAAGAACACTTGACCGGGCCAGGCCGGTCATCCGGCTCTTGCAACACCGGCGGTTGCCGGTCGTGGCCGGAGTGCTGGCCGCTGTGCTGTTGCTGCCCGCGCTCCGGGGCGGCTTCCAGCTCGACGACCACCTCCAGCGTTTCCGGCTCCTGGGGCTCGGCGACCCCTCGATTCAGCTCTTCGTCTTCTACGACGGCGACCCGGTCAGGAATCGAGCCCAGATGGAAGAGGGCACGCTGCCGTGGTGGGCCAGCCCGGACCTGCGCCACGCGAACTTCCGGTACCTGAGCGTGCTGTCGATGCAGCTCGACTACTTGCTGTGGCCGGACTCACCCGCGCTCATGCACCTGCACAGCCTGGTCTGGCTGGGGATCTGCGTCGGAGTCGCGGCCGCGCTGTATCGCCGCCTGTTCGGGCGGGAGGCCTCGGGGGTGCTGTGGGCGGCCGGCCTGGCCGCCATTCTCTACGCTGTGGACGACGCTCATTCGTTGCCTGCGGCGTACATCGCCAACCGGAATGCGCTCCTGGCTACGTCTTTCGGTCTCCTGTGCCTGGAGTGCCATGCGAGATGGCGCGACGATGGGTGGCGGGCCGGCGGCGTGCTGGCTCCGGTCTGGCTCGCCTTCTCACTGCTGTCCGCCGAACTCGGTGTGTCGACGTTGGCGCTGCTCTGTGCCTGGATCCTGGTCCTCGACCGCGGTTCGTGGCGGGAGCGGCTCCTGTCTCTGCTGCCGCATGGCGGCGTGGCGCTTGGCTGGCTCTTCGCCTATCGAGTCGTCGGGTTCGGTGCGCAGGGGTCTGGTGTCTACGTCGATCCTCTAGGCGATCCGGCGGGATTTGTCGCCCTTCTCCTTGATCGGACGTCGGCTCTGATTCTGGGGCAGTGGACTCCCTTCCCCGCGGACTGGGCCTTTGTCATGGATCCCGGGACGAGCGCAGCGTGGGGCCTCCGTCTCGCGGCGCTGATCCTGGTCGTCGTCCTTGCCTGGCTCTTCATCCGGGTCCTGCGCCGGAATGCTCTGGCACGGTTCTTCCTGCTCGGGGCGGTCCTCTCCCTGGTTCCGATCAGCGCGGTCGGCCCGCAGAACCGGCTCCTGTTCTTCGTCGGGTTCTGTTCGATGGGACTTCTTGCTTGCCTTGCCGCTGGTCCTCTCCACGGGTCGCGGCGGCTGGCATTCGGCGGGCTCCTGGCGTTCCATCTTGTGGTGGCGCCGGTGGCGGCCTACGTGTTCCTGGACGTCCAGAATCGGGCGGCAAGGCGCATGGAGGCCGCGTCGGAGAGCGTGCCCGACGACGTTGGACTGGAGCATCGCGACCTGATCTTGGTCAATCCGACGGACTCCGTGTACCTCACGACCTCGATCTTCACGATGCGCTGGGCCGACGGACGTGCGGCGCCGCGCCGGGTCCGGGTGCTGTCGAACGGCTTGACCGATGTGCGGGTGGAACGCGTGGGCGAGACCGCGCTTGTTGTCGAACCCGCGGCGGGTCTGTTCCCCGACCCCTTCAGCCGCTATCACCGGTCGAGGGAGAGGCCTTTCCGGGAAGGAGATGTGGAGGAACTGAGCGACCTCCGGGTCGAAGTCCTGAAGGTGGATCCGGGAGGCGCGGGACCGACGTCGATCCGGTACGACTTCGCCGAGCCGCTGGAGGCCGAGCGCTACCTGTGGATGGTCTGGAACCGTGATCGCTACGAGGAATGGTCGCCGCCAGCCGTCGGTAAGGAGGTTGTCCTACGTTCACAGCCGGGTATCTTCGAATGACGCGAGATGAGAGCTTCCACGGACAGCCGACATCGTCTCTTCGTCCAGGCGGCGATCGACTACATCGCGGATCATCCAGCCGAAACGGTTCGGCTTGAGGATCTGGCGCGCTACATCGGACTGTCCCCCACGTACCTGCAGCGGCTCTTTGTCGCGCAGGTGGGGGAGTCGCCGGCACAGTACGCGCGGCGCCTCCGGCTCGAGCGGGCGGCATGGCTGTTGCGTCGACCGGGAGCGACCGTCACCGAGGTGGCGCTCGAATCGGGCTACGAAGCGCCCGAAGCGTTCAGCCGGGCCTTCCGTTCGCGGTTCGGAGTATCGCCGAGTGCGTATCGGCAGAGCTTGAGAGTTCGGCGCCGCGAGAGCATCGAGGTCTTCGAAGTGGTGCGACGTCCACCCTCCCGGGTTGCCTGCGTCCGCCTCGTCGGGCACTACGACGAGTCGGATGATGCCTACGATCACCTCCGGCACTGGGCCGAGCCCCTGGGCCTGCTCGAAGGCCGGAACATGCTCGGTATCTACTGGGATGATCAGACGATCACGGATTCCGACAAGACGCGGTCGGACGCCGCGATCGAAGTGCCGGACGATCTGGAGCGAGTCGTCGGTCCGGGAATTCAGGAGCGTCACCTTCCCGGCGGCGCCTACGCCGTGGTGCACCACCGCGGTCCGGCCTCAGTGCGCGAGACCTACGAGGCCCACTTTCGCGATTGGTTCCCCCGTTACGGCTGGAAGCCGGATTCCCGACCGATGATCGTCGAGTTCAGCCGCGACCGAGACTGGGCGGAAGCGTCGCTCTATGTTGCCGTGACCCGATAGGCGTCGTTCGCAACTTGGGGGGCTACGAGCCCTCGCCCGGGAAGTAGTACTTCATCTCGTCGAAGTCGATCGTCCACGACCCCTTGGGCCAGAGGTACTGGTGCGAGATCAGGACGTCCGCCATGAAGCCGGAACTCCAGAAGAAGTCGCTTTCGACGAAGACGTTGCCGAGCGCTTGCGCCGGGCCGCTGGGCAGACCGTCGAGGCCGTGGGATTCGATCGGGGACCAGTAGTAGGGCGTTCCCTCGATCTCGGTCTTCTCGAGCTCGAGGAACTCGACGGTTTCCTCGACGATCACGAGCGGCATGCTCGCGGCCAGGCCCGAGTCCAGGAAGTAGTTCATTCCCGGGTGGCCGTTCAGGCTGCCCTTCGCGAACATGAGATGGGTGCTCGTCATGTAGAAGGGCGAGTCGACGGGCGGCGTGTCGCCGAACGTCTCCATCACTTCCGCAAGAGCTTCGTCGCTTCGCTCGCGGAAGGTGATGCGGCGGTTGTCGTAGTCGACGGTGGTCAGGAACTGCTTGAGGATCTGCGTGGTGAGGACGCCGTCGGATGTCTGGCCGAGGGCCTTCCAGGTTGCGCCGATGACCGGCACGTTGGAGAGCGTCACATCGCCCATCGTGACGGTTGCGGCGACCCCTAGCGGTTCCTCGACCGTTTCGCCCCCTGTGTAGGCGTAGCGGGCTTCGCGGTTGGCGAGGGTGGGGAGGCCGAGGCGCTCGTAGATGCCCCTGTCGAGATAGAGCCGGTCGCCGCCGGTG
>WTGL01000008.1:1524-2243 GCA_011523565.1 Acidobacteriota bacterium | reverse complement strand
TCACCAGGGGCAGGGCGCCGGGCTGGGTGATGTCGTTCGTCATCGGCAGGTGGGCGATCCTCTCGGCGCCGGTCCACTCGATGCCGTAGGGCTCGCCCTCGAACGCCTGCATGAAGGTGAGCAGGCTGTCCGAGCCTTCCGCCGTGTCCGGAGCGGGAAGCTCACGAGCCCCGGCGTAGTCGTTGGTCTGGTAGTGGGCAAGGGTCAGCCCGCGGAGGGCCTGGGCATGGATGTCCGAGCCCGCGTCGGCGAGTTCCAGAAGCCGTTCGTTCAGGGTCACGGCCCGTTCGTAGTCGCCTAGCAGGTACGCCGTCCTGGCCGCGAGCCGCAGGTCGCGCGCGTGGCAGGTCGTCGTCGTGCCCAGGGGGGCGATGACCTCGTCGGCCTCCCAGATGTCGCCCAGCTTGAACAGGACCTCGGCGTAGGCGCGGCGGGCTTCGTCGCTGTCGGGCTCGGCGTCGAAGGCCTGCTGGCGGGAGGGAAGAGCCGCTTCGACATCTCCCCGGAGCCTCGGGTTCCACTCCTCCATGTCGGTGCCCGTCAACTCGCCGCAGGGAGGGGACTCGCCTTGACAGCTCCAGGTGGTCAACCCCGTCGCCAGGGCGACCATCGTGACAATGAGCGGTGCACTGTTCTTCATGAGCTACATTCCCCGGGTCGGTTTGGTGCCGATTCTACGAACCGTCCCGACCACGGGAGCCGCGCATGACCGAGAACCG
>WTGL01000008.1:0-1514 GCA_011523565.1 Acidobacteriota bacterium | reverse complement strand
CCAGATCATCATCGACTCCCTGCCCACCGACCGGCTCGAGCCCGGCAACTACGCGCTGCGGACCGCCGAGGCGCCGGCGCCGGGCGACGGGGAGGTGCTGTGCCGCACGCTGGCGATCACGATCGGTGCAGGCCAGCGGGCCGGTCTCCAGGGCAGCGCGAGCTACGCTGGGGCGCCGCGCGCCGGCATCGTGATGAGCGGCACCGCGGTGGCTCGCGTCGAGGCGTCGAACGATGTCGCGGTTCCGGTCGGCTCGCTCGTCGTCTGCCCGGCCGGCTGGCAGGACTATTCGGCTCATGCCGCGTCGAAGGTGCGGGTCGTCGACGAGGGCGGCGACCCGGCGCACCACCTCGGCGTCTACGGCACGAACGGGTTGACGGCGTACTTCGGGCTGTTCGACGTCGGCGAGCCGAAGGAAGGGCAGACCGTCCTTGTCTCGGCCGCTGCCGGTTCGGTCGGCCACCTGGTGGGCCAGATGGCGAAGATCTCCGGCTGCCGCGTCGTCGGCGTCGCCGGCGGCGAGGCGAAGTGCCGCCTGCTCACGGAAGAACTCGGCTTCGACGCTGCCGTCGACTACAAGAGCCCGAGCTTCCGGAGCGACTTCAAGGAGGCGACGCCCGATCGCATCGACATCTACTTCGACAACACCGGCGGGGAGGTCCTGGGCAGCGCGCTGCGGCGGATGAAGATCGGCGGCCGCATCGTCTGCTGCGGCGTCGTCTCCCAGTACGACACGTCCAAGCCGGCGCCGGGGCCGTTCGGCGTCCCCGGTCTCCTGATCAACTTCCGCGTCCGCATGGAGGGCTTCCTCGTCTTCGACTACGCGAAGCGCTATCCGGAGGCCTGGACCCGGATGCGCGAATGGGTTGAGGCCGGCAGACTGGTCCCGAAGCAGGACGTCTTCGAAGGTCTGGAGAAGGCGCCGGAAGCGTTCGTCGACCTGTTGGCCGGCGGCAACGTGGGGACGCGGATCGTCCGCGTCGCGTCGTGACTGGAGGGAGGAGGAAGATGGACCGAAGAGCACTCCTGACCGTTGCGCTCGGCGCTGCCTTGATGTTCGGATGCGCCGCCGGTCCTCCGGGTGAGAGCGCAGGAGACGCCGACCGGTCGCCCGAGGCGCTCCTCGAACAGGCTCGCGCCATTCACGAGCGCGTGCTGGTCCTCGACGCCCACGCGGACACCGAGCTTCCGGAGGCGCCGTCACCCTATGTCGGGGATGACGGGCTGTCCCAGGTCGACCCGTCCAAGCTCCACGCCGGCGGCGTCGACGCGGTCGTCATGGCCGTCGCGGTCGGTTCGGGGCCGCGCACGGCGGACGGATACGCGGCGGCCCGGTCAAGAGCCGTCGAGGAGGTCGTGGCTGTTCTCGAGTTGGCTGCGGACCCGGCGAACAACGCGGTGCTCGCCCGGTCGGCCGATGAGATCGTCGCTGCCCATGAGCAGGGCAAGGCGGCGCTCACTCTCGGCTTCCAGAACGCCATGATCCTCGGTACGGACGTCTCGGCGCTGGACGA
>WTGL01000178.1:3096-7039 GCA_011523565.1 Acidobacteriota bacterium | reverse complement strand
GGAGGGTGGAGCGGCGGCGGCTCGCTGTCGCTCTACTACCAGCAGCAGGCGGAGAACCCGACCGTCACTCACACGCCGGCCGGGGACCCGTACGACGTGACGGCGGCCGGACTGGTTCCGGCCGACGGCGTGATGCTGCTCGCCGCCCACATCAGCCGCGCCGGAACGCTTACCGAGTGGATGGACGCCTCGATCCTCGATGAGCGCGAGCCGCACCGGAAGGCCCCGGAGCTCGATCTCTACGACCCGGACAACCCGAATCAGCCGCCCTACTCGGACGAGTTCCTCGAGCGTTACCGGCAGGCGCAGGTCGCCCGCAACGCGCGGATCACGGCCTGGGCGGTCGAGAGGCTGGCGGATCTGAAGCGGGAGGACGGCGCCGGGAAGGAGCACTGTTTCGTTGTCCAGGGCACGATGGCCGACCCGCGCTGGCTCGATCCGGCGGTCGACCCGAACGACCGGCCGCCGGGTCGGTGCTACCTCGGCGACCCGGAGACGGTGAACACGGGGCCGACCGGCCTGGCGCGGTTCACGACGCTGCGCAGCTGGCTGTCGCAGTGGAGCCTCGAGAAGTCGAACGCCGACGGTCTCGCGTGCGCCGCCGACATCAGCGTTCCGGTGCTGGTGATCAACAACGGCGCCGACGACGCGTGCACCCCCAGCCACGCGCATCGCCTCTACGCTGCCGTGTCTCACACCGACAAGGAGTTCCACGAGATCGCAGGGGCCACCCACTACTACCTCGGGCAGGGCGACAAGCTCGCCGAGGCTGTGGCGATCTGCGGCGACTGGATCGACCGCTGACCCGGAGGTGCGAACGTGAACCGACGACAATTCCTCAGATCGGGCGCCGCGGCCGGCGTCGTCGCCCTGGTTGGCGGCCCCTCTTCAATCCGCGCCGCCGACGGCGACGTGTTGCTCGGCTTCGTCGGCGACCTGCTCACCGACCGCGACGATCCGGACGAGGCCTACGCGCCGGTGCGCGATCTACTCGCCGCGCCGGACGTGCTGTTCGGCAACCTGGAGGGGCCGTACTCCGACAATCCCCGATCGGTGCCCAGCGCCGGGTTGGCCCTCGTCCCGCCGGCGCGCAATCTCGACGTTCTGAGCCGGGTCGGCTTCGACGTGCTGTCGCTGGCCAACAACCACATCCTCGACGGGGGGCGCGAGGCGATGCTCGAGAACCGGCAGCGCCTGCACGAGCAGGGGGTCATGACCTGCGGCGCCGGCGGCAGCCTCGAGGAGGCCCGCGCTCCCGCGATCCTCGAAGCCGGCGGCGTCAAGGTCGCCTACCTCGCCTACGCCTCGGTCTTCCCCCGCGGCTACGAGGCGCGGGGCAGCCTTGCCGGACTGGCGCCGCTCAGGGCTCACAACTTCTACCAGGACCTGATCGACGACGCCTACACGCCGGGCGCCGACCCGCGGGTATCGACCGTGCCCGACAAGGCGGACCACGACAACCTCGCGGCCGACATCGCGGCCGCGAAAGACCAGGCGGATCTGGTCGTCGCCAGCTTCCACTGGGGCGACCACTTCAAGGCTCACCACCTGACCGACCACGAGCTGCGCACCGCCCGCCTGTGCATCGACCTGGGCGTGGACATCGTCGTCGGCCATCACCAGCACGTCCTGCGCGGCATGGAGTGGTACCGCGACCGGCCGGTGTTCTACGGACTCGGCCACTTCGTCTTCGACGTCCGGCTGGACCGCTGGCCGGAGGAGATGGTGGCCGCCATGCCGGTCCTCGACGACGATGCGGACTACTACGGCGTGGCGCCGCGCAGGGGCTGGCCGTTGATGCCGCTGCACCCCGAGGCCCGGATGACTGCTCTGGGCTACGTCAAGCTCGCGGAGGGGACGCCCTCCGAGTTCGGCTTCGTGCCCTGCCGGCTGAATCCGGAAGGTGCCGTGCGCGCGGTCGATCCGGAGACACCGGAGGGCCGGGAGGTCGTGGACTACGTCGATCACGGCTGTACGAGCCAGAACCTGAACGGCCGGGTGGACAGGGCGGGTTACGTCGACGTTGCCGGCCATCGCGGCGTCCGAGTTCTCCCTGCCGGGGAAGGAGCCTGAGAATGGACGTTCACCGCTCTATCCGGATCGCCGCCGGTACGCGCGTCCGTGAGGTCCTCCTGGCCTCGGTCCTCCTGACGTCGATTCTGACGGTGGCCGCGGAGGCCCAGGCCGAGCGGTCGGTCCCGATCACCGAGACGGTGCACACGGAACGCCCCTTCGAGTTGCAGTTGATCGATGCCCTGCGCGACTTCGTGCCGCACGTCGTGCGAGCCCAGGGCACCCCAGGACTCAACCTCGCCCTGGGCTACAGGGGGAGGCTCATCTGGGAGGCCGGTTTCGGCTACGCGGATGCCGCAAGCGAGAAGTCGATGACTCCGGAGACCGTCTACCACTCCGGCTCGCTGGGCAAGACGTACACCGCCACCGCCGTCATGCAGCTTGTGGATCGCGGGATCCTGTCGCTCGACGATGCGATCAACGAGCACCTGCCCTTCGAGGTGTCCAACCCGCTCGGTGAGCGCGACATCACCGTGCACGATCTGCTGACCCATCGCTCGGGGATCTCTAGCGGTGGCGCCATGGGCGTCTGGCACAAGCCGATGCCCCTCGCGCAAGCACTCCAGGAGAGCTTCGACTCCGAGGTGAGCCCCGTCGGCGGCGGCGTGACCCCGTTCTGGGTCGCGCGCGTCGGCGAGCGCTACAACTACTCGAACCCGGGTCTGGCCACGCTCGGCCTGATCGTGGAGACGGTCAATCCGGAAGGGCTTTCGTTTGCGGACTACGTCCAGAAGCACGTCATGGATCCTCTGGGCATGGAGTCGTCCCAGTATCCGCCCGCGCAGCACCGGGACTACGTGCGTCCCGAGATCTGGGAGCAGATGAGCACCGGCTATGCGCGGATGGGCGGAGCCCTGATTCCCACGATCCCGCTCTACTTCAGCCACTATCCTGCAGGCGGCGTGCTGGCGAAGCCAGCCGACCACCTGCGCCTGCTCATGGCCATGCTCGTGGGCGGGCGTTACAACGACTATCAGGTCCTCGAGGCCGAAACCGTCGAGCAGATGCTCACTCCCCAGCACGACGAGCTGGGACCGGGCCTCGATCTGGGTCTGGTCTGGCTGCTGCGCGACCATGGTCAGCCGACCATGTCCTTCAGTCACGCCGGCGGTCACATGTTCGGTTGGCGTACCGACGGCTGGGGATGGCCGAATCTGGACCTTTCCGTGATGGTTGCCTCGAATCAGTGGAGCCTTCCTGAGAGCGCTCCCGACATCTCCCTGATTCCCCCGTTCATCGAGAACTGGATGCTGCAGGCGGGGCAGGACTTCGAGGTTTCGCCGCCTTCGGAGGAGTGGACGTGGAAGGTCTCCTACGTCCGCGGCGTCGTCTACGCCGCGATGTTCAGGATGTACGTGGGCGTTCCCGGCGAGATGCCCCAGAACGCACTCGACCATGCACTCAGGTCGACGCGGATGCTCGACGGGGCGCGCCAGGACTGGAACGAGGAAGCGTTCCGCCAAGGTGTCGCCGACATCCGGCGCGCGGGCTTTGGCTACGCTGCGGTCACCGGGTTCTGGGCATCGGACCTGTGCAGGGTGACGGAGGAGGAAGCCCGACAGATCATGCGGGAACTGGGCGCCCGCTTCCCTGGCGCCGCCAGCGTGTTGTTCCCGGCGGGGGCCGGCGGCGAGGCAGAGGAGTAGCGTCCGAGGGCAGCTAGTCGTCCAGCCCCGGAAGCGGGGCCGGCACGTAGAGCTTCGGGTCCTTGCCGTCGTAGCAGACCCAGCACTGGCCGGTCTCGCTGCTTGCCGCTGCCAGGATGACGGCATCCGCGATCTGGGAGGGCGGCATGAGGCGAAGGCGGGCCTCCCTGACGAAGTCCTCGGCCTCGGGGCCGAAGATCTTCGTCGCGACCGCGGCCGGGCAG
>WTGL01000178.1:0-3086 GCA_011523565.1 Acidobacteriota bacterium | reverse complement strand
AGACGACTCCGTCGACGTTGGCCCCCATGGCCCGGCGGTAGGCGTCCGCCGGCAGGGCGGCGATGTCGAAGGCAGGAAAGTCACCCCCGGCCGCGGGATAGGTCGTCACGCCGGCGTTGAGATGGAGCAGATCGAGCCCGCCGTGGTCCCTGACGATCCCGGAAACGACGCGTGTCCAGGCGTCCCGGTCGCTGACGTCGAGACGCGCGAACTCGCCGCCGACCGCGTCCGCGACGTCGCTTCCCGCGGCTTCGTCGACGTCCGTGACGACGACATGGGCGCCCTGGGCGGCAAGCGCCTCGCAGGTGGCCCGGCCGATTCCGGAGGCCCCGCCGGTGACAAGGCAGATTTGCTGGTCTAGGCGCATGGTCCGATCACCTCTGTTCGAGCTGGTTGCAGAAGTCTCGAGGAGTCAGCACAACGACTCCTTCGTACGGCGAGACATCGAGCAGATCCCGGTCGCCGCTGATCACACAGTCGGCTCCTGCCGCCAGTGCGCAGGCGAGGAACTTGTCGTCGTCGGGATCCCGGGAAACGGGCTCGGGAAGCTGCGTCGAGTCCACGAGAGATGTTGATACTGCCAGGAGTTCCAGAGCCGGGCCCAGGTCGACGCCCGGGAAGCGGGCCGCGAGTTCCTCGCCGACTCGCACATACTCCTCGATGATCTCGCGGGATAGAACGACTTCCGCCCTGCCGTCCCGCCACGCTTCGAGGACGCGCCCCGGTGGGCCTCCGAAGAAGACTCCGGACACGAACACCTTCGTGTCGAGGACGACCTTCACCGCGAGCGCACGGCCGCGATCGCCGAGGCAACGTCCGATCGCTTCATGCCGGCGCGACGCGCCTCGTGGCGCGCTCGCTTCACGACCTCGTCGAACTCGCGCATCGACGGTGCGACGATCGGCTTGAGCACGATCGTGTCTCCTTCCCCGATGACCACGAACTGGACGCCCGGTTCGAGCCCCAGCCTCGTCCGGATGGCATCGGGTATGACGACCTGGCCCTTGGAGGACATCCTGGTCGTCCGGATCTCGGCCATGGCGAGAATCTTACCAGTAAGACTGCCAGGTCGAAGATGGCCGCAGCCTCCTAGTCGCGGTTGAACAGGAAGTAGTCGTGCGAAGCCCGCGCGATCTCCGCGATCACCGGTTCCATCGCCTCATTGGAGGGCAGCTTCGACTCCTTGACGAAGACGACCGAAATCACGTGGCCCGCGTCGCCCGGCAGGGTGATGACGCCGACGTCGTTGGTGCTCTCGCCGATCGTGCCGGTCTTGTGTGCGACCAGGGTACCCGGCGGCAGCGCTCCTGGAATCCGGTTCTCGCCGGTCTGGCAGCGGCCCATGATGTCGATCAGCAGGGCCGAACTCTTCTCGCTGAGGAGCTCCCGCTTCCAGATCTTCCGCAGAAGGGCGGCCATTGCCCTGGGCGTCGCGGTGTCGCGTGGATCGGAATTGAACGCCTCGTTCAACTCGGCCAGTCGGGGCTCGTCCAGTTGACTCGAGTTCCCTTCCAGAATGAGACGGTTGTACTCGGCCGGCGGCATCGGCCTGGCGACGGTGGCGTCATCCCGACCCAGGAAGTTCGCGATCAACGCCCGGGTCGTTCGGTCGACGCGGATTCCTTCTGCGCCGGACGCCCTCATGCGCGCGGTGATGGCCTCGGCGCCGCCGGCCTCCCGAAACAGCAGGTCGGTGGCGATGTTGTCGCTGATTCGCAGCATCAGGCCGAGGACGTTCTGGATGGTCAGGCGGGAGCCCGGCGTGTCGCCGTTGAGCAGCACGCCGCGACCGGACTCGAGGTGGATCGCGGCGACTCCCACCGTGCCTAGGCTGGCTTCGGCGAGGCGTTCGATCTCGGAACCCAGGTGCTTCAGGTTGGGATCGTCGCCCAGGATCTCGAGACGCTCGGAGGCCGCAGCCGGTGCGGCCGCCAGGGCGCCGATCGTGCACGCGACCAGGAAGACGGGCAGGCAGAGGCGGGAGGAGTGCAGTCGGGACATCGGATCTCCTGATGATCAGGCGCCGCTCACCAGGCCGCGGCGCCGCGGGTCGGCGAAACTGGTATACGACTGTAACCAAACGAGAACGGGCCGGAGAGCGGAGCGCGAGCCGGTCGTGGATGAGCTTCGGGGAGCTGGGAGGAGTGAGGAGAATGGAGATGCGAAGCGCCATGCTGCCGCCGGCGATGTTCATCGTGCTCGCGGCGCCGGCCCTTGCCTCGGCGCAGGACGAGGTGCCCGCCTCGGCCTACGACCGCGCGGCGAAGATGCTCGGCGTCGCGTCGCTGATCTTCAACGAGACGGTGACGCCGCACTGGATCGGGGACGGCGAGGCGTTCTGGTATCGCAGCGACGATCGTGACGGCCACCGATTCTGGCGGGTCGAGCCGCTGGCGAGCGACGAGCGGCGGCGTCCGGCCTTCGATCACGCCCGGCTGGCGGCGTCGCTGAGCGGGCTTCGCGACGAGCCCGCGGAGCCCTTGGCGCTGCCGTTCGAGAGCATCGACCTGTCGACGGACGGCCAGGTGTCCTTCCAGATCCCGGGCGAGGAGGGGCCCGAGTCGTTCCGATGCACCGTGGACGGCGCCGGGTGCTCGCGCGTCGAAGTGCCGGCCGCCGCGGCGGAAGAAGAGGGCGAGAAGCAGACCCCGCCCTTGCCGTCTCCCGACGGGGCCTACAGCCTCCTGGTACGGGATCACGACCTCTACCTCGTTACCACCGGGAGCGGCGAGGAGCGCCGCCTGACCGATGACGGCGAGCCTTTCCACGACTACGCCTCGCGTCCCGAGGCGCGGCTTTCGACGATCACCGAGAAGCGCGCCGGCGTCGTGCCCCCGCCCTCGGCTCTGTGGTCGCCCAACGGCAGGACAGCTCTCACCGTCCGCCTGGACCAGCGCACAGTGGGCGAGATGCACGTCCTTCAGGCCACGGATCTCGGCGACAGCGCCCGGCCCGTCCTGCATACCTACCGCATGCCGATTCCCGGTGACGACGGCGTGCCGTGGAGCGAGCTCCTGCTCGTGGACGCCGAAAGCGGCACGGTGAGGCCGGTCGACACCGAGCGGGTCCACACGCCCTTCATGGCG
>WTGL01000210.1:5405-7240 GCA_011523565.1 Acidobacteriota bacterium | reverse complement strand
GGCGATCTCGCTCCAGGCGGAGCGGACGACGTTCTTGTCGAGATGCTCGCGGATGCTCGGGTCGGCGTCCGCCATGTAGCGCACGTAGGGCTGCAGGGCGGCGAAGATGCCCCGCCGCTCCTGGACGGTTTCGGCGTTGCGCACCGTCTCGGCCGCGGGGTGGTTGTAGGCAGGCTGATCCGGGTCGACCATCGCCGGCAGCATGCCGAGATAGTTCGCGTGGTCGGAAACGCCCTGGAAGTCGAGCGGGCGGTCGAGCTTCAGTTCGAAGCCCGCCGGGTGCTCGATCGGGTTCCCCTTGGCGAACTCGTAGGCCTCGTCCGGACCGGCGCGGGTCGCGAACACGAAGGCATCGTAGGAGTACTTCGTGTGGACGTGCAGGTCGCCGAAGAAGGCCTGGCGATCGGCGGGGTTGCCGGTGCTCTGGCCGGAGGTGTCAGCTGAGGTGGCTGAGTCGGATGGTCCCTCCGCTGCGCAACCGAGCAGCATCAGGCTCAGAATCAGGATCAAGATGGCGAATCGCTGCACGGCGAACCTCCCCTCGGCTGGTGGGATCTCGGATGGATGCAGTGTAGCGATGGCGCGCAACGTCGGCGGTGCCGCGCCGGATGCGGCGACGCTAGGATGAACCGCCAACCCCGTTCGTGTTCGCCTCGTTTGGAGGAGCCATGGCTCGACAACTCGCCCCGCGCGTCGCCGCTTTCTGTTGTCTTCCCGGCCTGCTCCTGACGGCAGACTCGCTCAGCGCCCAGGCCATTCCACCGCTCGCCGGCGACGACGTCGTATCGGTACGGGTGCAGTTCGGCGTCACCGACAGCGAACCGCAGTCCTGGGACGGCTCGGTCGAGGTCTCGGGCGGCGAACTGCTGGCGCTGCGGAACTGGAGCGTCCATCCGTCGGAGTCGGTCGACGGCGCGAGTTGGACGATGGCAACCAGGCCCGGGATGAACTACCCGCGCCGGGTCTACCAGTGGGAGGACCCGAAGGGCACGGTGACCTACCTCCACCACCCCGGCATCGTCGTCGACGTGGCGGCCCGGTCGGGGACGCGGCTCGCCTTCTCGACGCCTCACGGCGACTTCGACCTGCGACCGTCCGACCTCCGGGTCGGCGAAGAACTCGCATTCCTCGACGGCGCCGTGCTGGCCGACCGGGTCGCACCGGCGGAACGGCTGTCGTCGCCGGAAGTCGAGAGCGACTTCGCGACGATGACGGGCGGCGGTGACGGCGAGGTCTGGGCGGCCTGGACCGCCTACCGGGACGGCGGTGTCTCGATCATGGCCAGGCGCTTCGACGGCTCCGTCTGGCAGCCGGCGATCCAGGTCACGAACGAACCGGGCGACCGCCTGATGCCGAAGCTCGCGCGTGACCGCAGGGGACGCCCCTGGGTCGTCTGGTCCGAGCAGGTGGACGGCAACTTCGACCTATACGGGCGCTATCTGCAGAGTGCCGACGACAGCTCCTGGTCGGCCACCGAACGCCTGACCTACGCGCCCCAGGCCGACATCGAACACGAGCTGGCCAGCGACGCCGACGGCAACCTGTGGCTGGTCTGGCAGGGCTTCCGTGACGGCCGCTCCGACATCTTCGCCCGCCGCCACGACGGCTCCCGCTGGTCGGCCGAGGGGGCCGTCTCGACCTCCGCCGCCAACGACTGGACGCCGGCCGTCGCGGCCTGCGGCGACGGCCGGGTCTACGTCGCCTGGGACACCTACGACCAGGGCAACTACGACATCCAGTTGCGCAGCTTCGCCGGCACCGGCTGGAGCGAGGTGGTCCCCGTCGCCGACACGCCGAAGTTCGAGGCCCACGTGTCGATCGCCTGCGACGCCCGG
>WTGL01000210.1:4680-5395 GCA_011523565.1 Acidobacteriota bacterium | reverse complement strand
CGAGAGCGGCTTCCAGTGGGGCAAGGACTCGGGCTTCGAGATCTACAAGGAGGCGACGCGCATCTACGAGTGGCGCACTCTTGCGGTGGCGGTGTGGAACGGCCTCCGCTGGCAAGTGCCCGAAGCCGACGTGAACGAGCTGCTCGAACGCGAACTGCCCGAGTACATCCCGGGCTTCAACGACCTGCCGGTGCTGCAGACCGATGCCGACGGCCGGATGTGGCTGTTCTTCCGCCACCGCACGATCCGGGCCCGCGACACGCCGGACTTCACGCCGGCACACCGCGCCGCCTGGCAGATCTTCGGCACCGCCTACGTCGGCGGCGAATGGACGCGGCCGCTCCACCTGCCCTTCAGCCGCGACCGCCAGGACGTGCGCTGGGAACTGGCCTCGGACGGCCGGGGCAACCTGTTCGCGGCCTGGCCGACCGACAGCCGGAACTCCGAGGAGTACCTCTTCGAGCACTCCTCGATCAACGCGGCGAGACTGCCCGCTCTGACCGGCGAAGCCACGCCGCCCCGGCTCGTCGCGCCGGAGACGCGCGCCTACACGACCTACCCGGTGCATCCCAACGAAGCGGAAGACGTCGCGCGCATCCGGGCGTACACGATCGAGTCGGAGGGCCGCACCTACCGCATCTACCGGGGCGACACCCACCGTCACACCGAGTTCTCGCACGACGGCCTGAACGACGGCTCGCTGATGGAGGCCTAC
>WTGL01000210.1:557-4670 GCA_011523565.1 Acidobacteriota bacterium | reverse complement strand
CCTGGACGCCGCCGAACTCGACTTCCTCGGCGTCAGCGAGCACAACAACCGGGGCGGCCAGGACACCCCGTACATCAACTGGCTGCACCCCCAGATCGCCGACATCTTCCGCCTGCCGGGAAGCTTCGTGCCCGTTTACACCTACGAGCGCAGCATCAGCTACCCGGGCGGTCACCGGAACATCCTCTCCGCGAAGCGCGGCATGCCGACCCTGCCGATCACCGAGGCGGAGTCACAGAGCGAGGAAGGCGCGGCACGGCTGTTCGCGTACCTCCGGGAGCACGACGCGATCTCGATCCCCCATACCTCGGCCACCGGCATGGGCACCGACTGGCGCGACAACGACCCCGAGGTGGAACCGCTGGTGGAGATCTACCAGGGCGACCGCACGTCGGCGGAGTACGAAGGGGCCCCCCGGGCAGCCACCCGCGAGAAGCCGATCGGCCAGCAGGGGGGCTTCCAACCCGCCGGGTTCGTCTGGAACGCCTGGGCCAAGGGCTACAAGCTCGGCGTGCAGGCCGCCTCGGATCACATCTCGACCCACATCTCCTACGCCGCCACGATCGCCGAAGACTTCACCACTCAGGGCCTGCTCGACGCGATGAAGAAGCGGCACTCCTACGCCGCGACGGACAACATCATCCTCCAGAAGAACAAGGAGATCGCCTGGTCGTCGCCGATCTGGGTGACGGTCGAGTAGGGCGCTAGCCCAGGTACTCGCGGAGGGACACGATCCGGATGCCGCGGAACTCCGTTTCGGCGAGCATCGCGCGGTCTCCAGTCACGATCAGATCCGCTCCCGCGGCGACGGCGCACTCGAGGATCCGATTGTCCGGATCGTCGGCCAGGATCCTGAACGACTGCCTCGGTTCAACCATCTCACCAAGGTCGGCCAGGAACACGGCGACCCGAGACAGCGCCTCACGGTCGTAGGCGAACTTCCGCGCGAGAACGGACAAAAGCTCGTCGATGATCGACCTGGAGACGGCCAGAGAGTCCTCGCCTCCAACGATCCGCCGAAGCGCGGAATCGGCTCGGCCGCCGGGAAGCGTCAGCGCCGACACCAGAATGTTGGTGTCGAAGACGACCCTCACGCTTCGAGGTACCGGTCCAGGTCCTCCTCGGTGACAATCCCGCGCTCCTTCGCCCGTCGACTCCAGTAGTCCTGCAGGGCCTCCAACTCCTCCTCGAAGTACTCGGCACGAGCCTTGCGAAGCGCTTCCTGAACGACGGCGCTCAGCGTCTTGCCCTCGGCCTGCGCCATCTGTTCGGCGGCGCGGGCAAGATCGGGTGGCAGCGAGATGGTCTTTCGGACGGCGTTCGGCATGGTGCGGGAATCTCCCCGGAGACGGTATGAGTGAATCATACTCTCTTCACGCGCTGCTACCCTCGACGGAATGGACACAGTCTGGGTCCTGGTTTCGGCCGCGGTCGGCATCGGTTTCGTCCACACGCTGATCGGCATCGACCACACGCTGCCGTTCGTGGTCCTGGGCAAGGCTCGGGGATGGTCGCTGCGCAGGACGCTGTGGATCACCGGGCTGTGCGGCGGCGGGCACGTTGCCTCGTCGGTCCTCCTCGGCGGCGCCGGCATCGGGCTCGCCATCTTCGCCACCGGTCTGGATCTCGAGGAAGGTCACCACTGGATGGAGGGCCGCGTCGGCGTTTTCGAGTCGATCGAGGCGGTCCGCGGCGACTTGGCGGCATGGGCGTTGGTGGCGTTCGGCCTGACCTACGCCGGCTGGTCGCTGGCCCGTAGGCGCAGGCAGCAGCGGCACGTCCACGCCCACGCAGGCGGCCTCGTCCATTCCCATGAACCTCCCGGAGCGGGGGGCCACGAGCACTCGAATGCTCCGGCCGCCGGGGTTGCAGGACTCACCGCCTGGAGCCTGTTCGTCATCTTCGTGCTCGGGCCCTGCGAGCCGCTGATCCCCATCCTCATGGTGCCGGCGTTCCAGGTCGGTCTGTGGGCGGTCGTGCCAGTGACGCTGGCGTTCGGCGTTACGACGATCGCCACAATGGCGGGGGTCGTCGCTCTCGCCTACCGCGGACTCGAATTCGTGCGCTTCCGACGCCTGCGGGCGCACGTGCACACGCTGAGCGGGCTCGCGATCGCCAGCTCGGGCCTCGCCATCCTGCTGTTCGCGGTCTAGGACGCGCTGTCGAATGGGCGCACCCGACTTCCAGGTTCACGGCCACGACGACGGTCACGGCCACTCGCACAGCCACGGACTGCTGCAGCGGATCGGCTACATCGCGCTGTGCGTCGCGGTCGGCGTGCTGCTGCTGCTCTACCTCCTGGGAGTCGTGCGCACGGTCGCCGGCATCGATCTGGCGCTCATCCTCACCCTGGTCGCGGGTTATCCGCTCATCCGCCACGCGATCCTGGACCTGCTCCAGGGGCACTTCTCGTCGCACCTGACGATCGCCATCGCGGCCGGCGCGGCGGTGTGGATCGGCGAGTACTTCGCCGCCGCCGAGGTCATGTTCATCATGCTGATCGGCGAAGGGATCGAGCACTGGACGGTCGACCGCGCCAAGGGAGCGATCGCCGGTTTCGTCGCCAGCCAGCCCGAGCAGGCGCGGGTGCTGCGCGACGGCCGCGAGGAACTCGTAGCGCTCGGCGAGGTCGAGATCGGGGATCTGGTGCGGGTGCTCGCCGGCGAGCGCGTGCCGGTCGACGGGATGATCGAGCGCGGCGAGTCGTCGGTCGATCAGAGCAGCGTCACCGGCGAACCGCTGCCGGCCCAGCTCGGCGTCGGCGACGCGGTGTGGAGCGGCAGCCTGAACGAGTACGGCGTCCTCGACATCCGCTCCGAACGGACCGGCAGCGACACGACCGTCGCCCGGATCGCGAGTCTGATCGAGGACGCGCAGAGTCGCCGCGCCCGGGTCGTGCGCACCGCGGACAAGCTGGCCCGCTTCTTCCTGCCCGCGGTGCTGGTCGCGGCCGGCGGGATCTACCTGTTCACCGGCGAGATGATGCGCACGGTGGCGGCGCTGATCGTCGCCTGCCCATGCGCGCTCGTGCTGGCGACGCCGGCGGCCATGGCTTCGGCGATCGCGCGGCTCGCGCGCGAGGGCGCGCTGGTCAAGGGCGGCGACGTGATCGAGTCGCTGTCGCGCATCGACGCCTGCGTGCTGGACAAGACGGGCACGTTGACCTGCGGGCGTCCCGCGCTGACCGCCATCGCGCCCGTCGGCGGCATGGCAGAGGATCGCCTGCTCCGACTCGCCGCGAGCGCCGAACTGACGTCCGAGCACCTGCTCGGGCGGGCGCTGGTCACCGAGGCTCGCGAGCGGCAGCTCGACCTCTCGGAGCCCGAGAACTTCAGGCTCCATCCCGGCCGGGGCGTGACGGCCACCGTCGACGGACACGAGATCGCGGTCGGCAACCAGGCGCTGCTGGCGGAGGTCGTCGGCGATGACGGGATAGAGGCCGTGGCCGAAAGCGTCGTGCCGACCCCTGGCAGCGGCGAGACGCGGCTCGCCGTCGCCGTCGACGGCGCGCTGGCCGGCGCGCTCGCCCTGGCCGATCCGCTCCGGGACGAAGCGACCGACGCGGTCGCCGACCTGCGTCAAGCCGGGATCGAGCCGATCGTCATGCTGACCGGCGACGCCGAGGGGACGGCGCGCACGATCGGCCGGCGGGCCGGCATCGACCAGGTCCAGGCGGAACTGCTGCCCGAAGACAAGGTGCAGCGGCTCGGCGAGCTTTCCCGCGGCGACCGCAGCGTCCTCATGGTCGGCGACGGGATCAACGACGCGCCGTCGCTCGCCGCCGCGTCCGTGGGCGTCGCGATCGGCCATGGCGCCGCCGACCTCTCGGCGGAGGCGGCGCAGGTCGTCCTGCTACCCGACCGGCTCGACTACTTGGCGCCCCTGCTCCGCTACGCCCGCCGCGTGGTCGCGCGCATCCGCAGCAGCATCCTGATCTTCGCCTTCGGGATCAACTTCGTCGCCGTCGGCTTCGCCGCCTTCGGCTGGCTGCCACCGGCCGCGGCGGCAATCGTCCACCAGGCCGCGTCGCTGCTCGTCATCCTGAACTGCGTCCGCCTCCTCTACGAGGGACGGGCGGTGGCCGCGCGCGAAGACCGGGGCTTCGGCCGCTTT
>WTGL01000210.1:0-547 GCA_011523565.1 Acidobacteriota bacterium | reverse complement strand
GCTGACCGGCGACGAGAATCTGGTCGAGGTCGCGGCCCGGATCCACTACCGGGTCGCCGACGCCGCGGCTTTCGCCTTCGCCACGGCCGACCCCGCACTATTGGTCGAGACGAGTGCCGAGCGGTCGCTCCGCACCGTGCTTGCGGGCCACTCCCTCGACGACGTGCTGACCGGCAAACGCGACGGCATCGAGAAGGCCTGGCATGCGCACCTCTCGGCACTGCTCGGGAGCCTCGGCGCCGGCGTCGAGGTCGTGAGCGCCACCGTGCAGGACGCTCACCCGCCGCTCGACGTCGTCGACGCGTTCCGCGACGCGGCGAGCGCGCTCGAGGAGCGGGAGACTCTGATCGACGAAGCCGAGGGCTACGCGCTCGAGCGCCTGCCGATCGCCCGCGGCGAGGCCCGCCGGCAGCTCCTCGAAGCCGAGGCCTACCGGAACCGGCGCGTCGAGGCGGGTCGCGGCGAGAGCGAACGCTTCGAACTGCGCGCCGGAGCGTACCGGCGCGCCAACGACCTGCACCGGTTCCGGCTCCAGCTTCAGACGATC
>WTGL01000162.1 GCA_011523565.1 Acidobacteriota bacterium | reverse complement strand
GCCAGCCGTCCTCCTCGAAGGAGCGACCGCCGACGAACCAGCCGTACTCGTCATCGGGGCCGAATGCGCCGCCGGCGCCGAACTCGCCCGCCCGGCGGCCGAAGGAACCGGCCTCGAGCGTCAGGTCGAATCGCTCCGAGTCGAAGCCGCTCCGCGTGTTCAGGGCGAGCGCGCCGCCGAGGGTGTTCAGGCCGAACATCGGGTTCGCGCCCGGCAGGAGTTCCACCTGCTCCGCCGCGAACGTCGGCACGAGGTCCCAGGCGACGACGTCACCGAACACCTCGTTGACCCGCACGCCGTCCTCGTAGACGGAGAGGCCCTGGTTCGCGCCCAGGAGCGGCGAGGCGCCGAAGCCTCTGTAGAGCACGTCGGACTGCAGGGCGCTTCCCTGCGCCGGCGCCAGGCTCACACCGGGCAGTTCCGTCTCGAGCAGAGCGCCGACACCCGAAACCGCCGACAGGTCGAGCGCTTGCGGCGCCACCTGGTGGACGGTCCAGGGCACGCGGTCGGGCGATTCGCCCGCGTGGTCAAGTGGAGCGAGGCCGATGACGTCGATCTCCTCCGCGAACTCGCCTTGCGTGGCCGCCTGCTCGTTCTCGCCGGACACGGCTTCCTGGTCGGCCGCCGGAGCGGCGACGAGCGGCCCGACGAGGGCCACCAACAGGAAACAGATCAGCAAGGGTCGCGTCACGCGCCTACTCTAGTTGGAGTTGGCACTTACAATCTCCGGCATGCACATCCCTAGCGCCTCACGTCCCGCCTGTCTCACGTTCACCGTCGCCGCCGTCCTGGGCCTGCTTGGCTCGCCCCTGGCCGCCCAGCCACCTCGCATCAACACCGACGAACTGCCCCGGCTCGAAGCGTTCTCGCACGCCACCCGGGTCGGCGACCTGATCTTCGTCGCCGGCACGCTCGGCACGGTCGGACAGAGCTTCGACCTGGCGCCCGGCGGCATCGGCCCGCAGACGACGCAGGCGCTCCGGAACATCGAGACGATCCTCGAAGAGGCCGGCTCAGACCTCACCCACCTGGCGAAGTGCACCGTCTACCTGACCGACATGGCCAACTTCGATCAGATGAACGCGGCCTGGGTCGCCGTGTTGGGGGACAGCCCTCCAGCCCGGGCGACGATCGAGTCGCCGACCCTGGCGTTGGGCGCCGCGGTGGAGATCGAGTGCATCGCGCAGCGCCGGCGTACGGCGCCGGACTAGCGCCAGCGGCGGTGGCCCCATAGGTACTGGTCCGGGTCGCGTCGGATCGCTTCCTCTAGACGCGCGTTCAGCGTTCGGACGATCGCCTCGACATCGGCCTTCCGGTCACCGCTACGGGGTTGCTCGATCAGCGGGGACAGGCTCAGCTCGAAGGTCATCGGCGCCGTCCGGCGGCAGACCGCAAAGGTGAGCGGCGTCCGGGTCACGAGGTGCAGCATCGCGGCGGTCGTGTGGGTCTTCGCGGGATGCCCGAAGAACGGCACCTCGATCCCCTGGCGCGCGTGCTGGTCGACCAGCAGCGCGAGGACTTCGCCGTCGCCCAACAGCTTCAGGAAGCGCCGCGGATCCGGGTCGTACTTCGGGATCATCCGGAAGCCGCGCCGCGGCCGCCGGCTCTGCGCCAATCGCTCGACGCGCGGGTTGTTCATGGCCCGCGAGATGCCGGCGACCGGCTTGTACCGGGACAGCCACTGGCCGGCGAGATCCCAGTTGCCGAAGTGCCCCGACACGACAATCAGCCCCTGGGCCGGATCCTCGAGCATCGCCTGAACGTCGCCGGGTATCCGCGCCCGCACCCGTTCCGGATCGTCGAGCACGCGGGCCGACTTCATCGATTCGACCAGCACCATCCCCATGTGGCGCGCTGCCGCGCGTCCTAGCGCGCGAGCGTCCGGCGCACCGTCCGCCACGCCCGCCCGCAGGATGTTGGAAGTCGCCACCCGCCGTCGCGGCCGGTCGGCGGTCCACCACAGCACCCCCAACCAACCTGCCCAACGCGACGCCGCGGCCGGCGGCAGCAGATCGACGCCGAACAGCGCCAGCCGGGCCGCCAGGTATTCGAGGAAGTGGAGCACCGGGGCCTTGGCCCGAGACTCAGGCTCCGTTCTGTTGCAGCAGCGTGACGATCTCGCCGACCGTGTGGGTCTTCACGACCTGCTTGGGCTCCAGGGCGACACCGAACTCCTCCTCGAGGTCGTAGAGCACGTCGAGAATGGTCAGCGAGTCGAAGCCGAGCGACTCGATGTGTGTCTCCGGGACCACCGCGTCCCAGTCATGCTCCTCGACCGCGCTGTCGCGCAGCACGTCCCGCAACCGGGCGAGGATCGCCGCCCCTCCGTCTTCGTCCATCGGCGGGTAGGTTATCCCCGATTCCCCGGTCCCAGTACCAGCACGCCGTTGCTGCCGCCGAAGCCGAAGCTGTTCTTCATCACCAGAGGCCTCTCCAGCGGCTCCGGTTCGGCGCCCACGAGGCGTACCCGGCACTCCGGGTCCGGGTTCTCCAGGTTGAGGTTCGGCGGCAGCACGCCGTATTCGATGCTAAGCAGGGCCGCGATCGCCTCGATCGCCCCGGACGCCCCGAGCGTATGGCCGAAGTAGGACTTGTTCGCAGAAACCGGTGCCGCCTCCACCGCGTCGCCCAGAACCGCTCTGATCGACTCGCTCTCGCACTCGTCGTTGGCCCGCGTTGCCGTTCCGTGCGCGTTGACCGCGCCGAGCTCGTCGGGGCGGGCACCCGCCGAGGCCAGCGCATCCCGCATCGCCACCGCCTGTCCCTCGGCGCTCGGACTGGTCAGGTGGCTGGCGTCGGAAGACTCGCCGTAGCCGACGACCTCGCCGCGGATCCGCGCGCCGCGGCCGCGAGCCCGCTCCCAGGATTCGACGACCAGCATGCCGGCGCCCTCGCCGAACACGGTGCCGTCGCGGTCGGCGTCGAACGGGCGGCAGGCGCGTGCCGGATCGGGGTTCTTCGACATCACGCCGAGGTTGTTCCAGATGCCGAAGTAGAACGGGTCGAAGAAGCCGTCCGCCCCGCCGCAAAGCACTGTGTCCGCGTAGCCGTCGCGCACCATGCGGCAGGCCATGCCGATCGCGTTGGTCGCCGACGTACAGGCCGAGACGACGACGTAGTTGATGCCGGTCAGCTTGAAGTGAATCGAGATTCCCGCTGAAATCGAGTTGTACATGCAGCGCGGCACCGTCGACGGACGCAGTCCCCGCACCCCGCGCTCGTGGAAACGGGCATGGCCGGTCGTGTGGCTCTCGGCCGACCCTGCGCCCGTACCGAGAATGACCGCCACGGGCTGTGCTTCGTACGGCGGCGCCCCGTCGATCAGGCCAGCCTCCTCAAGTGCGTCGGCGGCGGCGACCAGACCCAAGTCGACGGCGCGGTCGGTGGGCCGGCGGCGCAGCCGCTTCAGACCGGCACGCACAAGTTCGGCGTCGACCTCCGCGCCGATGCCGACCTTCAACGCCGACGTGTCGAGCGACTGAAGCTGGCCGATGGCGCCGCGGCCGGCGATCAGGTTCGTCCAGAAGGACTCGATGTCCGCGCCGATGGCGCAGGCGACACCGAGGCCGGTGACGGCGACTCGCCTAGCCATACATCGACAAGCCGCCGTTGACGTGCAGCACCTGGCCGGTCACGTACGACGACTCGGATGAAAGCAGGAAGGTGACGCAGGCGGCCACCTCGGCCGGTGACCCCAGCCGTCCAAGTGGAACACGGAGTCTCTGTCGCTGGTCGTCGGTCAGTTCGACCGTCATGTCGGTTTCGATGAAGCCCGGCGACACCGCGTTGCAGCGGACGCCGAAACGCGCTGCCTCCAGGGCGAGGCTGCGGGTGAGGCTCACCATGCCCGCCTTCGACGCGGCGTAGTCGGCACCCATCCAGGCCCCAGGACCGTGGGCCGCGAGCGAAGCCACGTTCACGATGCTGCCGCTCCTGGCTTTGCGCATGACCTTGTAGGCGGCCCGCGAAGCCGCGAACGTCGCCTCCAGGTTCACGCGCTGGGTCGCACGCCAGGAGTCGAGATCGAGACCGCGGAGCGCGACCGGGCGACCACCGCCCGCGTTGTTGACCAGACCGTCAATCCGACCGCACCGATCAACCACTTGATCGACCAGGCCAGCCGCGTTGTCCGGGTCGTCGAAGTCGGCAGCGAGCGGGAAGACACTGTCCGTGCCGAGTTCGCCGCACACCGCCTCGACCTGGCTCAGATCGCGCCCGTGAACGGCGACCGTCGCGCCGAGCGCGGCGGCCGCCTCGGCGCTCGCACGGCCGATGCCGCGGGTCGAACCGGTAACGAGGACCACTTGGCCGGAGAGGGAGGCAGTCATGAGCCGGCCGCAATCGTAGCGTTGCCGCCGGATCACGGTACGGGCGCCGCCGCCACGGTCGCCCGGCGGACCTCAGTACCATTCGCGCCGTGGTCCGCCTTGAAGTCGACGGAAGGCCGGTCGAAGCCCGGCCCGGAGACAGCCTGCTGGTCGCGCTGGTTCGCGCCGGCCTCTACCCGACCGGCGGCGGATGCCTGTGCGCAGGCGGCGACTGCCCGAACTGCCTGGTGACGGTCGACGGCGTCGCCTACACGCGGAGTTGCCAGGTCCCGGCGCGAGACGGGATGGTCGTACGGCGGGATCATCTGGGAGGTGAGGAGCCTCCCCTGCTGTCCGACGAGCCGATGTCGGCCGGGAAGGCGGCGCCCGTGCATCATGTCCACTGCGACACGGTCGTCATCGGCCAGGGCGACTCGGGGCGCGAGGCCGCGCGGGAGGCCAGGGACGCGGATCTCTCCGTCGTCACCCTGGACGCCCGCGAGGGGCAGTACGTCACCGGCGTCTATCCTGGGCCGCTGGTCGTCGCCTCCGATCAGGCGGGGCGCGTGCTCCATGTCCATCCGCGGCGCGAGATCGTCGTCGCCTCCGGCGCCGCGGAGATCCAGCCGGTCGTTCCCGGCAGCGATCTGGAGGGACTGGTCACCGCGCGGGCAGCCGCGGAGCTGGTCGCCGCCGGTATCGACCTGGGCCGCGCCGTCGCCTTGGGTGAGAGGCCAGCGGGGCTGCCGGAAGGGGCACTGGTCGCCCACTGCCCGGTCGATCAGAACGGCTGGGAGCTCGTCCGCTTCGAGGGCGACGGTCGCATCGAGGCGGTGGTCGTCCGGCGATACGGCGACGCCGATGCCATCGAGGAGCGGATCGAATGCGACACGGCGGTGCTCGGCCTCGGCCGCAATCCACGCAACGCCCTGGCCCGGATGGCCTCGGACCTGCCGGTGCGGGTCACGGGCCTCGCCGCAGCCGAACCCGAACTGCCGTCCTGCCCTCGGGAGGGAACGGTGTGCCCGTGCAGCGGCGTCACCGTCGCCGACCTCGACGACGTCTGGGAGCGCGGCTTCCACGAGATGGAGCTGCTCAAACGCGCGACGCTCGCCGGCACCGGCACCTGCCAGGGCGGCGTCTGCCTGCCCTACCTACGCAGCTTCCTGCTGGAGCGGGGCGGCAGCCTTCAGCCCGCCTTCACCGCCCGGCCGCTGAACCGGCAACTCACCGTGCGCGAGCTGGCCGCCGGCGCGCACACCGCCGTGACCGCGCGCTCGCCTCTACACGACGAGCACCTGAACCTCGGCGCGCGGATGGACCGCGCCGGCGGCTGGTGGCGGCCCTGGACCTACGGCCGGAAAGACGACGAGTACCGCTCCGTGCGCGAGCACGTCTCGCTCGGCGACGTGAGTTCGCTCGGCAAGATGGCAATCTCCGGGCCGGACGCCGAAGCGTTCCTCGAGCGGATCGTCCCCACAAAGGTCGCGACGATCCGCCCCGGCCGCTGCCGCTACGTCCTCATGCTGGACGAACGGGCTTACCTGCTCGACGACGGGATGCTCTGCAGGGAAGCGGACCAGGACGGCGGCGACCGGTTCTTCCTCACCTCAACCTCCGGCGGGTCGGGCTTCTTCGAGCTGTGGTTGCGCGACTGGGCCGAGGCATTCGGCTGCGATGTCCGCATCCTGAACCAAACCGCGTCGCTGGCAGCGATCAACGTCACCGGACCCCAGGCGGCCCGGCTGCTGGCGCGTGCCGGCGCCCGGGAGCTTCCCGCGTTCGGCCGCCACCGGTGCGTGCGCGTTGCCGGCGTCGACTGCCGGATCGTTCGCCTGAGCTTCACCGGCGAGCTCTCCTACGAGCTCCACCATCCGGCCGCTGACGCCCGCAGGCTGTGGCGGCGGCTGCTGGCCGCGGGCGCCGAGTTCAGCGTCCAGCCGCACGGGCTCGAGACCCTGCTCCACCTCCGGCTCGAGAAGGGCCACATCGTCGTCGGCCAGGACACCGACTACGACTCGACCCCGCGCCGGCTCGCGCACGAGTGGGCGGTCAACCTGAACAAGGGCGATTTCGTGGGCCGCCAGGCCATCCTGCGGACGAACAAACGACCGCTCGACAAGCGACTCGTCGCGCTCCGGACGGACGATCCGCCGCCGCGGGGAACCGTCGAAGCTCCCTCCGCCGAGGGCGCGGCGATCCATGACGGCGACCGCTACGCCGGCTACGTGACCTCCGGCGCCGGCTCGGTGGCAGGCGGCGCCCCGATGCTCGGCTGGCTCTACCTGGACGCGGAGGGCAACCTGCCTCGTGAGGTTACCGTCGACGGCCGACCGGCCCGTCGCGTCGACGGCCCGACCTACGACCCGGATGGCGAACGCGCACGAGTGGCGGTCGACACTGCCAGCGAGTCGCGGCAGGATCTCCGTGAGTTCCCGGTTGCGCGTCCGGAGGCGACCGACCTCGCCGCCGAAGCCCCATCCGAGCCGCCGCGGCTGCGCCCGCTCGAAGCGACCCGCGTGTCGGCCACGCCCGCGGCTCTCGACGCGCTGGTCGCCGAGCCGCCCTGGCCCACCGGCGCGCTCGCCTTCCGCACCGCACCCGACGAACTCCTGGTGACGGCGTCGCCGGACTTCGAGGTCGCCGGCGACCCGCACGCGATCGTCGAACGGGAAACCGCGTTCAGCTACGTCTGGTTCGACGAAGCCACGGCCGAGCGGTTCCTCGATCGCGAGTGCGAGTGGCGTCGTCCCGATGCGAGGCCGGCCCTCGCCCAGGGCGAGATCGCCGGCATCCCGGCCAAGCTCTGGTTCGAGGCCGGGAGGACCCTCGTCCTCACGCCGGCCCCGTTCGCGGCCGCCTTCCAGCGCCGACTCACCGGCTCGCTCGCCGAGACCGACGGGGACGCACCATGAACGAGTTCGTCGAGCGCCAGATGAAGCTGACCTGGCGGCCGCCGAAGAAG
>WTGL01000188.1:3981-7280 GCA_011523565.1 Acidobacteriota bacterium | reverse complement strand
GTCGTCACCGGCTCGTCCTCCGGCGTCGGCGAGGCCACGGCCGAACTGCTGGCGGGCCTGGGCGCGTCGGTGGTCGTCAACTACCACAGCGGCGCCGAAGCCGCCGAGCGGATCGTCGGCGGCATCCGCGACCGTGGCGGCAACGCCGTTGCCGTTCAGGCCGACATGCGGAAGGACGCCGACTGCCGGCGGCTCATCGCATCGGCTGTCGAGGCCTTCGGCGCGCTGCACATCCTCGTGAACAACGCGGGAATGACCCGTTTCATCGCCCATGACGACCTCGAGGGCGTCACCGATGAGGTCTGGGACGACATCCTCGGCGCCAACCTTCGCGGCGTCTTCAACTGCACGCGCGCGGCCGCGCCGCACATGAAGGAGGCGGGCGAAGGCGCCGTGGTCAACGTCGCCTCGATTGCCGGAATCGGTGGCGGCGGCAGCAGCATCCCCTATGCCGCGTCGAAGGCCGCGGTCATCGTGATGACGAAGTCGCTGGCGCGGGTGCTCGGTCCGGAGATCCGGGTCAACACGATCGCCCCGGGCTTCATCGAGGGCCGCTGGCTACGCGTGGATGGCCTTCGAGGCCGTGAACCCGGCGACCCGGCCCGGCTTGATGTTGACGATCCGGCCGGCTTGGAGGCGGATCATGTCCTCGGCGCGAGCGATGTTGGTGATCGATTCGTCGAGGCAGACCGGGGTCCGCATCCGTCGCTGGAGTTCGGCGTGCCGGGCGACGTCGTCCCAGGCCAGGGGCTGTTCGACCATCACCAGGTCGAGGTCGTCTAGTTGGACGAGGTGGTCGGTGTCGTCCAGGGTGTAGGCGTTGTTCGCGTCGGCCATCAACGGCGCGTCCGGCCCGAGGCGCTCGCGGACGGCGTGCAGGTAGTCGAGGTCCTGGCCGGGCTTGATCTTCAGTTTGATCTTCCGGTAGCCCTCGGCCAGCGCCTTCTCGGCCTTGTCGGCGAGCTCCGCCGGCGAGCTCTGGATGCCGATCGAAATGCCGGTGCCGATCCGTTTTCGCGTGCCGCCGAGTAGTGACGAGAGGCTCTGGCCCGCCTTCGTTGCCGCCAGCGCCCAGGCCCCCATCTCGATCGCGGCCTGTGCCATCTCGTGGCCGCGGAGATCCTCGGACAGGGCGGCTGACACGTCCCGGGGCGTCTCGAAGCGGCGGCCAAGCACCCGCGGCGCCAGCCACTCGCGGATCGCCAGGGTCGCCGTGTCGATGCTCTCGGGAGAGTAGTTCGGGAAGTCGCCGGCGACACACTCGGACCAGGTCGAGGCCCCGTCCGCGTCGACCAGCTCCAGCAGCAGGATGCGGCGGGTCGTCGTGACGCCGGACGAGATCCGGAACGGCTCGACCAGGGGCAGTTGGATCTCGCGCAGGGTGATCGAGTCGATCTGAAGGCTCATTGCTTCTCCGTTTCTTCGAGCTTCTCGAGCCGGTAGTAGTAGCGCCGGTTCAGCAACGTGTGGGCGCCGGCGTCCTCGCCGGCATCCGGCTCGGGATCTTCGCGCCAGGTGAACCCGGTCACTTCGTAGCCAGCCTCCAGGCACTCCTGGAACTGCGCCCGGGTGCGCCGCCGCCAGGCGGAGGCGTGTTCGGGCGCGGAGCGCAGGATGGAGCCGATGTTCGGCGGCACCTCCACCCAGGCGGTGTCCACCAGCGCCTCGTCGACCGGGCAGGGCGCCGTGTCCCGGGTCGGCCCTGCGGTCGGGCCGCCCTCCATCAGGCGTTCGACCCGCTCGCTCCCGATCGCCCAGGCGACGATGAAGCGGTCCGTACCCAGTCCACTGTGCAGGATGCTGCCCGTGTCCTCGCCGTACATGTCCACGACGTACTCGACCGGCAGCGCGCCGAGCCGGTTCAGGTTGAGGTTCGCGTTCCGGGCGACCAGGGGGTCGTAGGTCCAGTACACCGTCTCGACGTCGAGTTCCAGCAGGAGTTCGCGCTGGAACGCCTTGAGCTCGCGACCGAGCCCAAGGCCGCGGGCGTCCCGCGCTACTGCCAGCATGTGGGACCAGTGGGCCCGCTGCCCGAAGCGGAAGCCGCTCATGCCGTAGATGAAGCCCAGCATCCGGCCGGCCCCGTCGTAGGCGCCGGCGACCACGCCGCCCATCTTCTGGGAGATCTTGAGCATCGGCGGCGGCACCGCGTCGTCGAAGCTGTCGCCCCAGGTCTCGCGCTGGAGATCGACGATCGCAGCGTAGTCCTCCTCGGAACTCGCGTTCCGGAGCTCGATGCCGGAAGCCAGCCGTTTGCGCATGGTGGGCGATCGTACAGCCACGCGCGGGCGGGAGATGCCCCTGCGCGACTGGGTCGCTACCCGACCTCCGCTTCCTGGAACGCCCTCGCCCGGAACAGGAAGTCGATGATGTTCCCTTCGTGCGGCTGCAGCCAATTGAGCTGAATCGTCGGCACCGGGCCGAGGTTCAGGCGGTCGACGTGGGTTGCGTCGACCAGTTGGCGTCGCCAGCGCTCGTCACTCGTGATCGCGCTGCACACGAGGGTGTCGCCAATCGCACTCAGCATCTTCTCTTGCGGGCACTCGACGACGGAGACGAAGGGGAACATGTACTCGACGTTCGCCGCTTCGATGTCGGCGTCGGCGCAGTGGAGGACGGTCGGCAGCAGGTAGTCGCAGCGCTCGCGTTCGTCGAGCCGTCCGTTTCCCCGCATCTCGGACGTCAGGTCGCGGACGCCGGGAACGTCGACCTGCCGCTCGATCATGCCGTCGATCGCTTTCGCCATGCCCGGCACGGTGAAGGCGGCGAGCGGTGACTCGGGGTCGTCGGCCGGCTTGGGCAGCACGGGCGCCAGCCGCTCGGCGAGAGCCTGGGCGATCTCTTCCGTGTGGCGTGAGGCCCAGACGCCGGAACAGGAGATGCAGCTCCGGCCGCTGTTGACCAACACGCTGTCGACCATCACGTCGAGGTACTGCTCCCAGTCGTCGACCACGTCGTCGCCGAGCAGGATCTTGCTGAATCCGGGGCCGTGCGGCTGGACGCGGGGGTCGTTCTGGTAGCGGGCGACGGTGTCCGCTCCGCCGAAGATCATGCTGCGCGAGCAGGAGGCGAGAACCGCCGCGCCGATGTCGCCTTCGCCCGGGTAGATGGAGATGGCTTCGCGTGGCACGCCGGCCTGGGCGAAGGCCTCGGTCATCCGGTAGGGCGTCCACGGTTCCTGCGGTCCGGGCTTGAACACGAGGCCGACCTGGAGCGGGATGACCGGCATCCACAGCGTGTGCACTCCCGGCGAGTTGGACGGCAGCACCAGGCCGATCACCGGCGCCTGCGCCTGGTAG
>WTGL01000188.1:2970-3971 GCA_011523565.1 Acidobacteriota bacterium | reverse complement strand
CTTCTCGAGCGACTCGTAGGGCTTGCCCCAACGGATGGCGGGGATGTCGATCATTCCGGTTACCTGTTGCCGGTCCGAGACGGTCCGGGAAGTCGTGGGAAGTGACGGGTGAAAGAGGCGGAATCGTAGCACCGGGGACTGCAACCGGACGGGCGCGTCGGGCCGCGGGCGAGTGCGATGCCGGCTTCCCCCAGCGGGCCGGACTGCTACCCTTCGCCGGCCATGCGGAACAGGCGGATGGTTCTGAAATCGGCCCTCGGGCTGGGTCTGGCCGTGCGAGGGCTGAATGTGCTCCAGGCGCAGGAGGACGATCCGCGCAGGGTCCGCCCGCGGGAGGGCGATCGGTTCGTGTTCGCCTTCGGGCCGCGCCAGGGCGAGACGATCCGCGTGGACGACGTTCCCATGGCCAGCGAGCAGCTCATCTGCTACGCGATGGACCCGGCATCCGGTGCCGTGCGTGACGGCTCACGCCTCAACCAGGTGCTGCTGCTGCGCTTCGAGCCCGATTCGCTGACGCCGGAGACGCGGGAAGCGTCCGCGGACGGCGTCGTGGCGTACTCGGGCATCTGCCCCCACACCGGTTGTGACATCGAGGACTGGTCCGAGGAGGCGGAGTTCCTCGTCTGTTCGTGCCACGAATCGGAGTTCGACCCGCGGGACGGCGCCGAGGTCATCTCGGGCCCGGCTCCGCGCCGGCTGCCGTCGCTGCCGCTTCGCTCGGAAGAGGGCGTTCTCGTGGCGGCCGGCGGCTTCAGCGCGACGATCCGGTTCGAGAGGGAGTTCTAGTGATGGTGGATCGGCATGTGCTTCTCCGATGGATAGTTGCCGGCCTCGTTCTCGGCGCCGCGGCGGCGCCGGCGATCGGCCAGGAGCGCGCCTACCGCGCGGTGACCCAGGAGCGGCTGCTCGCTCCCGAGCCCGAGAACTGGCTGATGTACCGGCGCACGTACGACGGCTGGGGCTACAGCCCGCTCGACCGGATCGACACCTCGAACGTCGCC
>WTGL01000188.1:0-2960 GCA_011523565.1 Acidobacteriota bacterium | reverse complement strand
CGACGGGACGCTGTTCATCACGACGCCGGGGAGCCGCGTGCTGGCGCTCGATGCTCGGTCGGGCGAGCTGCTGTGGCGCTTCGTCCCGGAACTCCCCGAGGATCTGCAGCAGATGCACCCGACGAACCGTGGCGTCGCGCTGTGGGGCGACTTGGTCTACGTCGCCACGGTCGACGCGCGCCTCTTCGCGCTCGACGCGCGGACGGGAAGGGTGGCCTGGGAGACGGCGGTCGAGAACTATGCCCGCGGCTACTACATGACGCTCGCGCCCCTGGCCGTCGAGGGCAAGGTGATGGTCGGCGTGTCCGGCGGCGAGTGGGGTATCCGCGGTTTCGTTGCCGCTTACGACGCAGCCAGCGGGGACGAACTCTGGAAGACCTACACGATTCCCGGTCCAGGCGAGCCCGGCCATGACAGTTGGCCCGGCGACACCTGGCGGACCGGCGGCGTGCCGGTCTGGGTCACCGGCACCTACGACCCGGAGCTGCGGCTCACATACTGGGGTACAGGCAACGGCGGCCCCTGGATGGGCGACGCCCGGCCGGGCGACAACCTGTACGCCACCTCGGTGCTGGCGCTCGACGTCGACACCGGCGAGTTGAAGGCGCATCACCAGTACCACTGGAACGACAGTTGGGACTGGGACGAGGTCGATCCGCCGCTGCTGATCGACGTCGAGCGCGGCGGTTCGACCCGCAAGGCGCTGGTTCATCCCGGGCGCAACGCCTACCTCTGGGTGCTGGAACGGAGCGCCGACTCGATCGATTTCCTGGACGCGACGCGCTTCGTGTACCAGGACGTGTTCACGTCGATCGATCCGGAGACCGGGCGGCCCGAGTACGACGAGCCGTGTTCTGTCCGTCCTGGTCCGGCGCCAAGAACTGGCCGCCGGCCGCCTGGAACCCGGACACAAGGTTGCTCTACATCCCGGCCAACGAGAACACCTGTTCGCACCTCGAAGGGGTCGAGGCGGAGTACCGGCCGGGGCGTACCTTCATGGGCATGGAGGGAGGCTTCGTGTCGCGGGAGGGCGCCGACCACTACGGCGAGCTCCAGGCCTGGAACCTCGACACCCGGGAGAAGGTCTGGACCGTCGAGTTCGAGCGCAAGTTGTGGGGGCCGGTCCTGACGACCGGCGGCGGTCTCGTCTTCGTCGGCGGCACGAGCGACCGCTACTTCCGCGCCTTCGATGGGGCGACCGGCGAGCTCCTGTGGCGCCAGCGGACGAACTCCGGCGTCACCGGCGTTCCCACGTCCTTCGAAGTCGACGGCGTGCAGTACATCGCCGTCCAGTCTGGCTGGGGCGTCGACGCGCAGCGCGGCACGAACCACCTGGACGGGGCGATCGGCACGAACACCTACGTGCCGCAAGGCGGCGTGCTGTGGGTCTTCGCGCTACCGAACGGCGGACGGTGAGGGGGACGAACAAACCGAAGCTATGTTCATTGTAAATCGGGTAGTATAATGCCCGGTTTACAATGATGTACGTTCCGCGGAGGCTCCAGGAATCGATTCAGACCGCGCTGGCCGCGCAAGCGGGCGCCGTGCTTCTGGGGCCGCGCCAGGTCGGCAAGACGACGCTGGCGCTGAGGATCGCGAAGGAACGGGACACCGTCTACTTCGATCTCGAGAATCCGGAGACGGTTTCCGTTCTCGCCGATCCGCGGTCGGTTCTCGCTGCTCATCAAGGTCAACTGGTCGTCTTGGATGAGGTGCAGCGGTTGCCTGGACTCTTCCTGACGCTGCGGGGCCTCATCGACCGCTACCGCAACCAGGGCCTCGGCCGGGGGCATTTCCTCCTGCTCGGATCGTCGTCGCCGGACCTGTTGCGACAGAGCGCGGAGTCGCTCGCCGGGCGCGTGGCCTATCGTGAACTCGGCCCCATCGATGCCGGCGAGCTCGGCATCGCGGCCGCGGATTCCCTGTGGCTCAGGGGGGGCTTCCCGGGTTCGTTCCTCGCGGCCGACGACACGGCCAGCTTCGACTGGCGACTCGACTTCGTTCGCACGTACCTTGAACGCGACATTCCGGCGTTCGACGCCCGGCTGCCGGCCTCGACCTTGCGCCGGTTCTGGACCATGCTGGCCCATCTTCAGGGGCAGACGTTGAACGTCTCGCGTCTTGCGTCGTCTCTTGGTATCAACGTGCGTACCCTGAATCGCTACATCGACCTGCTGGAGGACCTGCTGCTGCTGCGGCGGCTGCAGCCTTGGTCCGGCAACGTCCACAAGCGCCTCGTGAGGTCGCCGCGGCTCTACCTTAGAGACAGCGGCATCGTCCACGCCCTGCTGGGTCTTCGGACGTTCGAGGATGTCCTTGCGCACCCGGTCGCGGGGCCGAGCTGGGAGGGGTTCGTCGTCGAGAATCTGCTTTCCATCCTCCCGTCCTGGATCCACCCGCTCCACTTTCGGACTCATTCCGGCGCCGAAGTCGACCTGGTCCTCGAGTTCGGCCCTGCCCGGTGCTGGGCGGTGGAGATCAAGCGCTCGACTAGCCGGGTCAGGCCTTCCAGGGGTTTCCATGTTGCCTGCGATGACCTGCGCGCCGAGCGGAGGATCGTGGTCTACGGTGGCGCTGAGGCCTTCCCGCAGCCGGGCGGTGTCGAGACACTGCCGCTCCACCTACTGATGGAAGAACTGGCCGCGGAGGGGATCTGACAGGCGAGAAAGACGACCCGTGGCCGGTGCTGTAGTCTGCCGCCGCTTCAAGCCGCCGATCACCGCAGGACCTAGCCCGATTGGAGTTCGCAGATGGAAGTCGCCAGCGCTGACGCCCAGGCACAGGCCGGGGAACGACTCGATGCCCACGTCCGGGACATGATGGAGTGGCACTTCAGCCCGGAGACCGGAACGCCGTTCTGGCTGGACTTCGCCTCGAAGCTCGACTTCGACCCGCGCAGCGACGTTGCCTGCTACGCGGACCTGCGCAAGTTCCCGCCCTTCGAGGACGAGTGGCTGCGC
>WTGL01000108.1:2146-7331 GCA_011523565.1 Acidobacteriota bacterium | reverse complement strand
GGCGCGGCGCCGCGCCCTCCTCCTCACCATGGGGACCGGCTGCTGCTACTGCCTGACCCTGGTGCTGTTCGTCCACGCGGCCAAGCGTACGACGGCGGCCGAGACGATCTTCCTGCAGTCGACCGCGCCCCTGTTCGTGCTGCTGCTCTCGCCCCTCCTGCTGCGGGAGCGACCGGGCGGGTGGCAGCTTCTCTTCGTGCCGCTGTTCGGGGCCGGCCTGGTGATGGCGTTCTTCGGCGGCGCCGACGCGGCGGCCTCCGCGCCGGATCCCCGGACGGGGAACGTGCTCGCTACCTTCTGCGGCCTGGCGTACGGCCTGACGCTGATCGGCCTGCGCGCCGCGGGCCGGCCGCCGCCGGCCGGTACGAGCGGCGGTACGTCCTCCGCGAGGGACGGAGCCGCTGTCCGCTCACCCGGGATCGCGGCCGCCGCGTGCGGCAACGTGATCGTCTGCCTCGCGTGCCTGCCGGTGATGGCGCCGCTTGGCTCCGCCGCTCCCGGCGACTTCCTGATCGTGGCGTATCTCGGGCTGTTCCAGGTCGCGCTCGCCTACGTCTTCGTCACCCGCGCCGCTCGCGTTCTACAGGCCCCTGTGGTCGCGCTCCTGCTGCTCCTGGAACCGGCGCTCACTCCGTTCTGGGCGATGTGGTTCCATGGCGAGCAGCCGCACCTGCTGACCTGGCTGGGCGGAGGGGTGGTTGCGCTGGCGACGGTGCTGCTGGCGACGGTGGTACGGAGAGAGGAGTAGGGGACTCTGCTAAACAAACGTCCGTTGCGGCGTCTTCACCACTGAACCCACCGGTGCGCCGGCGCAGAGCCGGCGCACCCGGAGCCAAGGAGACGTCGTTTGACGATTGCAAGCGTTTCGATGACCGAAGAGCCGCCCGCCGCGCCTCCTCCGATCCCGGATCCGGGAGCGACGCTGCAGGGACTGTTCGAGGAGCACAACCGGCTCATCTTCCACACGGCGTACCGGGTTACCGGCAACGCGACGGACGCGGAGGACGTGCTGCAGACGATCTTCCTGCGGCTAGTGAAGCGGCCGCCCGCGGCGCTTGTGCCGGGAAACGCCGGGGGTTACCTGAGGCGGGCGGCGATCAACGCATCGCTCGACCTGCTCCGCTCCCGCAAGCGTTCCCGCCTGGTGGCGCTCGATCAACAGGTGATCGAGGAGATCGAACCGGCGGTCGACGGGGCGAGTGACCCGGATCGACGCTTCGCCTCACGGGAACTGCGTGACCGGCTGCGGCGGGAACTGGCGAAGGTGAACCCGCGCGCGGCGGAGATGTTCGTGCTGCGCTACTTCGAGGGCTACCGCAACTCGGAGATCGGACCGATGCTCGGTACGTCGCGGATGACGGTGGCGGTGACACTGCACCGCCTGCGCAAACGCTTGAGTGTGGCGCTGGCCGAGGAGCAATCGGAACCGGAACAGGAAGGACAGGCAGGCAAGGGAAGGATGCTGCGATGAGCAACCGCAACCAGATGAATCGGACCTTGATCGAGACCGCACAGGCGATCGCCGCCGAGCAGCCGCCGGCTGGTGCGGCCAGAGCGGCAGCGGCCCGCGTGCAGAGCGCCCTCGCCGCCGCGACCGCGGATGCGGGAGCCGGCGAGGAACCGAGCGACGCCTCCGCGACGTCGGGGACCCTGACCTCCTGCGCCGACTACCGGGCGCGGATGCCGGCCCTGGTCGCGGGCACGCTCCCCGAGGCCCAGCGCCTCCTGGTGGAGGATCACAGCCGCGAGTGTATTCCCTGCCGCAAGCACCTGCAGGCCGTGCGCGCGGGTCGCAGCGTCTCGGACTGGTCCGGACCGGCGGCGCCGGCGCGGGTCGGCCGCTACTACGCCGCGGCGGCCGCGGTCGTAGCCGTAGCGGCGGCAGGCGTCTGGACCTCCCAGCGCGTGCTGCAGCCGCCACAGGACGGGATCGTCCAGGTCCAGAACGTCGACGGCCGGATCTTCGTTGCCGGATCCAGCGGCGATTCGAACCTTGTGCCGCTCGCGCCCGGAGACGCGATCGACGGCGGCGTTCCGGTCCGCACCGGCGCCGGCAGCCGCGGCGTGTTCGAGCTCGCGGACGGATCGCGGATCGAGGCCGCCGGCCTGACCACCTTCCGCGTCGATGCCCGCCGCCGCGGCGATCGCATCCGGGTCGACCGGGGCAGCTTGATCGTCTCGGCGGCGGAGCAGGAGAACCGGTCGCTGGTCGTGTCGACCGAGGAGATGCTCGTGTCGGTCAAGGGCACGATTTTCGCGGTCACTCACGGCGTCAAGGGCTCGCGGGTCTCGGTAATCGAGGGCGAGGTCGAGGTCGAGAAGGGTCGCGAGCGGCACAGCCTGCTGGCCGGCGATCAGTTCCGCAGCCGCCCGACCCTGGTGGCGATGACGCTGCAGGAGGAAGTCGGCTGGAGCCAGGACGCCGACCGCTATCTGGCGGTGCTCGAGGAATTCAAGTCGCTGCGCAGCGAATTGAACCAGTTGATGGAAGCGGCGCCAGTGCGGCACTCGACCCGGTTGCTCGACCTGATGCCGGCCGACACGAAGGTCTACGTGGCGATGCCGAACGCCCCGGCGACGCTGGGGGATCTGTTCGAGCTGGTGCGCTCGCGGATGGAGTCGAGCGAACTGCTCGCCGAGTGGTGGGCGGAGTTAGAGGCCTCCGACGAGGTGGGGACGATCGAAGACGTGGTCGGTGCTTTGCGCGGCCTCGGGGATGCGATGGGCGACGAGACGGTCGTCGCCGTTGTCGGTGACCTCGTCGAGGACGACATGGCCCCCTTGGCGGTCACCGAAGTGACCGACTCCGCGGCCCTGCGTGAGGCGATCGAGGGTCACCTGGTGGAACTCGCTCCTGCCACCGACGAAGCGCCGGTGCACATCGTCGACGACCTCGCGGCGGCCTCCGGGAAGGAGGAGGGGCTGCTGCTGTGGATCGCCGACGACATCGCCGCGGCGTCGACTTCGCTGGCCGCCCTGCGGACGGTAGCCGCGAACCAGGACGGCGCCGCCAACCCCTTCGTCGGCTCGCGCCTGCACGGCCGGCTGGCGCAGCGCTACGCGGAAGGCGCGGAGCTGCTCGCCGCGGTCGACCTGGCCGGAGTCATTTCCGGGATCCGCGATGCGGAGGAGAACGAAGAGGAGGAAGAGGGCGAGGAGGATGACGAGGACGTGGAGGAAGTCGCGGTCTTCGCCTTCACGGGGCTCGACAAGGTCCAGGACCTCGTCGTCGCCCGTACCCAGGACGGCGACCGGGCCAACTTCACGGCTGCGCTGAGCTTCGATGGCGAGCGTTCGGGAATGGTGTCGTGGTTGGCTGAACCGGGTGCAAACGGGGCGCTCGAGTTCTTCTCGCCCGATGCGTCGTTCGTTTCCGCTGGCGTGATCGAGGATCCGCTCACGATCTACGACCAGTTGACGGGCTTCTTGAGCGAACACGGCATCGACATCGATGAGCCGATGGCTGAAGTTGCGGCCGAGCTCGGGCTGTCGCTGCGCGACGACCTGCTCCAGCATGTGGGCGGCGAGTACGCGGCCGGCATCGACGGTCCGGTGCTGCCGTCCCCGGCCTGGAAGGCGGTGGCGTCGGTCTACGATGCGGATGCGCTGCAGAGTTCGATCGAGATGTTGGTGGAGAAGGCGACGGAGGTTCTGGGGAACCTGGACCGCGACGGGGCTGGGCAACCTGGGACTGGGCGTCTCGTGCTCGACGAACGGGAATCGGGTGGCCGTACCGTCTACCGTCTTGGTCTCGAAATGGACGACGGCGATGAGGACAGCGACGATGAAGACGCCGCCGGCGCGGCCCTGCTGCGTATGCTCGAAACTCCCGAGATCTTCTACACGTATTTTGACGGGTACATGGTGAGCGCCTCCAACGCGGCAACGATCGACACCGCGATCCGGTACCGCGGCAGTAGCGCGTCGCTGACCTCGAGCCAGGAGTTCCTCGATCTGCTCCCCGAGAACGGCTACGCCGACTTCTCCGCGATGGTCTACAACCGGCTTGCGGAGACGGCGAGCGAACTGTTCGAGCTGCTGCCGACCGAGGTCGCTGGCGACGATCAGCAGGCTGTGGTCCAGGCGATCGAGGAACAGTTGAGCAGCCAGGGCCCGGCGCTCTACACGGTGTACGCGGGCCGCAGCGAGATCGTCGTGACCTCCAGCGGTCCGAGCCTGCTGGCCTTCACGGGCCTGGGTCCGCTGCTCGGACTCCCCAATCTCCTGGAGGGCCTGGAGTCGATCGACGACGGGCCCGATCCCGAACCGGAGGGCGAGCCGGCGGCCGGCGTCGACGATCAGGTTGCCGAGAACTGGCCGGCACGGAAGGACGCGGTCCTTCGGCCGGCCGCTTGACGAGCGCCCGGAACCAAGCGACGACCTCTTCGTGACGAGCACGGCAGCAACCGGCACGGAGGGGCAGCAGCAGGCGGCTGGGGCGCCGTCGCCCGTGATCGACCTCGACGGCCTGGGCGTCCGGTTCGGCCGGTACCAGGTCCTCGATGACCTGCGCGGCGCCTTCTCGGGCCGCGCGATCGGCCTTTTGGGTCCGAACGGCGCCGGAAAGACGACGCTGCTGAACACCCTGCTCGGTTTCTACAAGCCCTCGGCCGGCACCGCCCGCCTGTTCGGCATGGACATCCAGGCCCAGGGCCGGGAACTGCGGCGCCGGATCGGCTACATGCCGGAGCGGGACGCGTTCGTCGCCGGTATCTCCGGCGTCCGCTTCGTGCGCCTGATGGGGGAGCTCTCCGGGTTGCCGTCCGAGGCCGCCCTGGAACGCGCCCACGAGGTGTTCTTCTACGTGGGCCTTGGCGAGGCCCGCTACCGCAACGTGGAGACCTACTCCCTGGGCATGAAGCAGTTACTCAAGCTGGCGCAGGGCATCGTCCACGGTCCGAGCCTGCTCTTTCTCGACGAGCCGACGAACGGGCTCGACCCGCCCGCCCGGCTTCGCATGCTGCGCCTGATCCGGGAGATCCGGGACTCGGGGAAGGCGCGGATCGTCGTCTCGTCGCACCTGCTGCGGGACGTGGAGGAGTGCTGCGAGGAGGTGCTGGTGCTGAACCGCGGGCGGATCGCCACCTACTGCAACCTGGCCGAGGAGCGGCGCGCCAACCGCCGGTTCCTGGAGCTCGACCTCGCCGCGGAGCGCGAGGGCGCGGGCAGCAGTTTCCGGGCGGCG
>WTGL01000108.1:0-2136 GCA_011523565.1 Acidobacteriota bacterium | reverse complement strand
CATCTTCCTCCAGGCGATGGAGGGCGACGATGGCCGTCTATGACCACGGCTACAGGGGTTACAGCGGTCCGCTGATGCCGGCCCGGACGCGGTTCCTCGTCATCAGCCGCTACGGCCTGCGCGACGTCTTCGCGTCGAAGCTCTTCCTGGCATTCTTCGCCTTCTGTTTCGCCTGGCCCTTGGTGCTGCTGATCGCCATGTACCTGCGCTACAACGCGGAGGCGCTGGCCCTGATCAACCTCGATTCGGCCGACCTGCTCGAGTTCGTCCAGGTCAACACCTGGTTCTTCCAGAACGTCTTCCTGCGGAACCAGTTGATGCTGGGCTTCGTCGTCGTGCTGGTGACGGGGCCGTCGCTGGTATCGGTGGACCTGCGCAACCGGGCGATGCCGCTCTACCTCTCGCGGCCGTTGACGCGGACCGACTACGTGCTCGGCAAGCTCGTCGTTCTCGGCGTCCTGGTTTCCGGGATCACCTGGGCGCCGGGGCTGCTGCTGTTCGTCATCCAGGCTTCGCTCGGCGGTCGCGAGTGGTTGCTGGAGCACTGGCGGATCGCGCCGGCCATGGTCGTCGTGTCGGCCGTCTGGATTCTCTGCATGTCGCTGCCGATGCTGGCGATCGCGGCCTGGGTGAAGTGGAAGCCGTGGGCGCGGATCGTGTTCCTGGGCCTCATCGTGAGCGGCTCGGCGCTTGGCGAGTTCTACAAGGCCTTCTACGACTCCTGGCTCGGTAGCATGGTGGTCGCCTTCGATGTGGCGGACGCGCTCTCAGACGCGGTCTTCGGTGCCGAGTCGCCCGGTGCGATGCCGGCCGCCGCCGCTTGGGCAGCGGCGGCTGCACTGGCCGCGTTGTCGGCGGCCCTGCTCTACCGGCGCGTGCGCGCCTTCGAGGTCGTCAAGTGAGCGACGGACGCAACATCGTGCTGCGTGACGTCTCGAAGTTCTACGGCGACGTGCTGGGCGTCAACCGGATCGATCTGGAGATCGAGCCCGGCATCACCAGCCTGGTCGGCCCGAACGGCTCCGGCAAGAGCACGCTGATGAACCTGCTCGCGGGCCTGCTGCGGCCGACGCGGGGCGAGATCAGTATTCTCGGCCTCCCGGTCACCAGGCCGCAGGATCTGTTCCGCCGCTTCGGCTATTGCACCCAGTACGACTCCTTCCCGCGCGGCGCCACCGGTTGGCAGTTCGTCTTCTCTTACCTGCTGCTGCACGGGCTTGACCGCGGTGAGGCGGAACGCCTGACCGCCCGGGCGCTGGAGCGGGTCGGACTCGTCGACTCGGCGCACCGCCGGATCGCGGGCTACAGCAAGGGCATGCGGCAACGGATCAAGCTGGCCCAGGCCATCGCGCACCGGCCCCAGGTCATGGTGCTGGACGAGCCGCTCAACGGCCTCGATCCGATGGTGCGCGCCGAGACGATCGAGCTCTTCCGCCAACTGGCCGGCGAGGGCCAGCACGTGCTGGTCTCGAGCCACATCCTGCACGAGGTCGACCTGCTCTCGGATCGCGTGATCCTGATCTCGAACGGGTACATCGTCGCGGAAGGCGAGGTGCCGGGCATGCGGGCGGAAGTCGAGGAGGCGCGTGAGCAGCCGCTGCAGGTGTTCGTGCGCTGCGATCGTCCACAGTGGCTCGCCGGCCGTGCCTTCGAGCTGGACCATGTGACCGAGGTTCAGCTTCACGACGACGGCGGAGGCCTGCACCTTCGCACGCGGGACGCGGACCGCTTCCTGCGCCTGGTCGCCGAACTCGTCGCCGAAGGCGGCGTGGAAGTCGAAGCGGTCGGCCCGGCGGACAGCGACCTGCAGGCCGTCTACCGCTACCTGGTCCATGAAGAGGAGGAGCCGTCGTGACGGTGGCCCAGGAGACGGCGGCGCGGACGCGCATCGACTGGGCGCTGCTGGCGCGACAGGTCGGCGGCCTCGTACGCCTGGAACCGCGCCGGCTGCTGCTGACCCGCAGGGCGGTCATCCTGGGGCTGGCGTCGGCGGTTCCGGTGGCGATCGTCCTCTTGGTCGGCTCCATACCGATCGGCGGCCAGACGGTACTGGAGCGGTTCGGCAACCGGATCGTCTACGAGACGATCTTCGAGACGGTCTTCCTGGGCGCGATCCTCTTCTTCGGCTGCCTGTAC
>WTGL01000241.1 GCA_011523565.1 Acidobacteriota bacterium | reverse complement strand
CGACAACGACGGCGACCTCGACGTCGTCGTCGTCAACAGCAACGCGCCGACCCGTCTGCTCCTGAACCAGGTCGGCCAGAACCGCCCCTGGCTGGGCTTGAGGCTCGTAGCCCGCAACCGGGACGCGCTGGGCGCTCAGGTCCTCATCCACCGGCAGGGCGCAACGCCCATCTGGCGCCATGTCCACACCGACGGCAGCTACGCCTCGGCCCGCGACTCCCGGGTGCTCGCGGGGCTGGGCAATGGGGCGAACGCCGTCAGCCACGTCGAGGTCCGTTGGCCCGATGGCACGGCGGAACGCTGGACGGAGGTGAGCTCCGGCGAGTACCAGACGCTGGTTCAGGGTGAGGGAGATCAATAGGGCGGAAACGCGTCCGCCACCCTGGCGCAACACGCTTCGCTCCGTTCGTACCGCTCCAGGTTGCGGGCGAGCCGCCGCTCCTCGCCCGTCCTGCCCTGCCGGCGGGCCTCCTCGACAAGAGTGCGCTGGATGCTGACGGCCTCTTCGAAGCGGCCTGCTTCCGCAAGCGCCATCGCGGCGGTTTCGGCCGTGGGCGTCGAGTTGTCGACCTCCAGCAGTGCGCCGGCGAGGCCGACGGCTCGCGGGCCGTCGCGGAGCGATGGGTCCGGAGCGCCGGCCAGCAGTCTCACGAGGGAGTGAGCGGCCCGGCCGTCCGTTGACTCCAGTCGCAACCGCGCTTCGAGCGTCGCCCTGGCGTCGGCGAACCGCCCCAGGCCCATCAGCACGGTCGCCTCGCGCAGCCAGGCGAGGCCGTCGGCGGGCACGATCTCCCGGACCCGCGTGTAGTGCGGCAGCGCTTCCTCGAGACGGCCGGTGCGCACAAGCGCCTCGGCGAGGCCGAAGTGAATCTGCGGCGTCCGTTCACCCTCCGGCAACAGGCGAAGGGCCTCCCGCAGTTCCACAACGGCCGGTTCGAAGTCGCCAGTCTGCGCCAGCACGGCGCCGAGTCCAAGCCGTGCATCGCCGTTCGTAGCGTCACTCTCAAGCACTTGGCGGTAGGTCGCCTCCGCCTCGTCGAGCCGCCCCAGCCGGGTCTGGACGTTGCCGAGGGTCAGCTGCGCCTCCACCAGCCCCGGTTCGAGTTCGATCGCCCGGCCGAGGTGTTCCAGCGCACGGTCGTTTCGCCCCAGTTCACTCAGGAGCGCCCCGAGGTCCGAGTGGGCCTCGGCATTCTCGGGCTCCAGCCGGACCGCGACGGCGAAGTGCTCCAGGGCCGCTTCCGCGTCGCCCCGGCGGATCAGCAGCGTCGCCAGGCTCTGGTGCGCGCGCACGTTCGTTGCGTCGGCCGCCACCGCCTGCCGGTACGCGGATTCCGCCTCGGCCAGCCGACCCTCGCGGGCGGCGGAATGGCCCCGGTCGAGGTGGGGCAAGGCGCCGATCGCGAGCGTCGTCAACTCGTGCATCAGCGGATCGGCCATGGCGACACGGTTCGGTCCGCTCCGCGCCAGCGCTTCTTCGGCCCGCTCGAACTCGCCCAACTCGCGGTAGGCCTGGCCGAGGTGGTAGTGGAGGACGGAAGCTCTCGGCTGGAGTGTCAAGGCTCGCCGGAATTGCTCGATGGCCTCGGCGTATGCGCCTCTCTGCTCGGCGACCCGACCCAACCCGTAGGCCACGGCGGCCGAGTCGTCGACCGCCGCGGCCCGGATGTAGAGCAGTTCGGCCTCTTCGATCCGGCCCTGTTCCACTTCCAGGTCGGCGAGCCGGACGAGGGCCGGCGCGTCGTCCGGCCGGAGATCGAGCGCGTGACGGAAGGCCGTAGCGGCCGCTTCGACATCGCCGCTACCCGCCGCGAGGACGCCCAGGTAGTAGGCCCACTCGAATGACTCCGGCGCCAGAGTGTGCGCCTCCTCGTAGCAGGCCCGCGCCGCCTCGAGCAGGCGGTGGGCCTGGTAGAGGCGGCCCAGCTCGCCGAGGGCCTGCGCCTGCTCGGCGGTGGCCGCGTCGTCGCTGGCGAGCAGCGCGTCGAGGGCGCCGCGCCGAGCCTCCAGCTCGCGGGCCAGGGACGGTTCCAGCTCCGAGAGGGCCGGGTGCGGGATCGCGGCTTCGGCCGCGGGCGCTGGCGCCTCGTCGGCACCGGGGGAGCAGGCGAAGAAGACCGCGGAGAGGAGGACGACGCCGGTCGCCCGCTGGGGCACGCCCGGTGCCCGGGCCCCGCTGCTCATTCATCGATCCTAGCCCGTAGCCCTCGGTGGTCCGATTGCCTCGTGTATGGTGACCACGGCTTCATCGAATGCAGGCACCACGCTCCGCCGAGATCGTCCGGTTCGTGCCGCTCATCTGTGTCATCGCAATGGCGGCGCCTCGCGCCGGGGTGCAGGCTCAGGCATCTGCCGGCTCGCTTTCCCCCCCAGTCGTCCCCGGATACGAGCATCTCCGGCTGGCCGGCGCCACGGACGAAGCCGCGCTGGGCGAGATCCTCCTGGGCGAACTGAACTGCCTGTCCTGCCATCAGGCGACGGAGGCCACGGCAAGGCGGATCCCCACGAAAACCGCGCCCGACCTGGACCGGATCGGTGAACGCGCCACAGACCGCTGGCTCGCCGACTATCTGACCGAACCGCACGAGCAGAAACCGGGCTCGACGATGCCGGAGATGCTCCACTCTCTGGAACCGGACGAAGGGCAACGAGTCGCAGGGACGCTCGTCGGTTACCTCGCTTTCCGCGGGGCGGAGGCCGCGCCGGAAGACCAGGACGCCGCCCGCAGCGACTTCACCGACGGCTTCCCGGTGCATCGCTTCCGCTCCACGGTCGAACGCGGGCGCCGGCTCTTCCACTCGGTCGGCTGTGTCGCCTGCCACGCGCCCGAAGGCACCGACGAAGAGCCCGGCGTCCCCTCCGTTCCCCTGCCCGACCTGAACGCGAAGATCTCCGTCGCCGCGCTGACGGATTTCCTGCTCGAGCCGCGCGGCGCGCGGCCAAGCGGTCGCATGCCGCCGCTTCATCTGGCGCGGGACGAGGCCGAGGACATCGCCGTCTACCTGCTCCGCAGCCAGGCGCCCCTGGTGGTCGAGCGCCGGCGCGGCTTCGAGTTCGAGTACTTCCTCGACCCGGAGCAGGACGAGGATGTGGCGGGTTTCTTCGACCGGCCAGCCCCGAACCTCGACCGGGCGGAGCCGGCGGCCGTCGGCCACATCGCCGCCCTTTCGCTCAACCTGCCGGCGAAGATGAACTACGGCAACCACGCGGTCCGGTTCAGCAGCCTGATGACCCTGCCCGCGGCCGGAAAGTACACCTTCACTCTCGCCTCCGACCGGCGATCCGGCTTGTCCCTGCGCGTCGGCGAAGAGGTCGTCGCCGCCAAACCTCAATTCAGCGCCAGGGAATCGGCCGCCGACGTCGAACTGCTCGCGGGGGACCACCCCATGGAGGTGGCGTACTTCATCCGCGGCAGTGTCGAGGAACCGTTCCTTGAAGTGCGGGTCTCGGGAAACCCACTGCAGCCGGAGACACCGCTCGCCGACCTGACGAGCTACGAGAACGTCCGCCTGCGACCGACCAGCGCTCCGCCGGCACCGCGGAACTGGTACGAGGAGAGCGGCAGCGCGCTCTTCGCCCGCTTCGGCTGCGCCTCCTGCCACAGCTCGCCGGGCGTCGACCCGGAGCGGGGCCGGTCCTACGCCGTGTCCCGGGACAAGGCCCCCGACCTCAGCGCGCTCGATCCGGACCAGGTGCTCGCCGAGCCCGTCATGCACACGGGCCCAACGTCACCGCGGTACCGGCTGGCCGACGACCAGAAACGGGCGATCCGCGCCGCCCTCGCCAGCCTTCGCGATCTCCCGGCTCAGCGCCCGCCCGACCGCGAGATCGTCCACACGATGGCGAGCTTCAACTGTTACGCCTGTCACCAGCGCCAGGTCGGCGACACGGTAGTCGGCGGTCCGGACGCCGTTCGCGCCCGGTACTTCCGCGTCGTCAACGACCAGGACCTGGGCGACGAAGGGCGCTTGCCGCCGCCCCTTCACGGCGCCGGCGGCAAGCTGAAACCGCAAGCGCTCCACTCGATCCTGGAAGGCTCCGACCTGCACGTCCGCCGCGACTTCATGGAGGTCCGGATGCCGAGCTTCCCCGGCGGGACGGTCGAACGGCTAGCTGTCGCGCTCGAGGCAGCCGACGCATCGGCCGGCGATCTGGATGAGCCACCCTTCTCGTCGGCGGCCGCCGACGACGGGCTCGAGTTGATGGGGACGAACGCCCTGAGCTGCATCACCTGTCACGACATCCACACCAATCGCGCTCCGGGAGTCTCGACCATCGACCTCGCGACCTCCTGGGAGCGCCTGCGGCCGGGGTGGGTCGACCGGTTCCTGCGCGATCCGGCCGCGATCCGGCCGGGGACGCGAATGCCCGCCTTCTGGCCAGAGAGCGCCGAGAACTTCGAGCATCTGGGCGGCGGCTCGGTAGACGGTCAGATCGAAGCGCTCTGGAGCTTCCTGTCGCTCGGCACCTCCATGCCCACCCCCGAGGGCATGGAGGTCGGCTCCGAGATGGTCCTGGTCCCCGACGACCGGCCGCTCGTCTTCCGCACGCACATGATCGACGTCGGCCCGCGGTCCATCGCGATCGGCTTCCCCGAGAACGTCCACGTCGGCTTCGATGCGAACAACGTTCGCCTGGCGAAGGTCTGGCGCGGCGGTTTCTTCGACGCCAAGGGCACCTGGCAGGGCCGGGCAGGCCAGTTCTACGGCCCGTACGGCACCGACGTGCTGAACCTGCCGCCGGGCCCGGCCTTCGCCGACCTGGAGGACATCGACAACCCGTGGCCCACCGCGGGCCGCAACGACCGGAACGTGGGCGGACGCTTCCTTGGCTACCGGCTCGACGAGCAGGGTCGCCCCGCCCTGCGCTACCGCTTGGGCGACATCCTGATCGAGGAGGCCCCGATCCCCTTGATCGCCGGCGGCGGCACCGACCTGATCCGTCGTTTCCGGCTCTCGGCCGGCCCTGCTCCCCGACCTCTCTTTCTGCTGCTGGCCGAGGGCGAGAAGATCGCTTCGATCGCCGAGCGCACGTGGCGCGTGGACGAGACGCTCGACGTGTCCGTGGCCTCGACCGCCGACCTGGAGCCGATCATCCGCGATTCCCAGGGAGTCCGCCAGCTCCTGCAGCGGATCGAACTCCAACCCGACGACACCCTCGAACTCGATGTGACCCTCTCCTGGTAATGCTCCGCCAAGACCACCCGACGAACGTTGGACCGACCGTCGCGGTCGCGTTGCTGACGGCGTTGCTGCTCACCTGGCCGCTACCGGCGCAGGCGCCTCTCGACGAAGATGACTGGCGAGGTCGGGAGAAGGAGCTCCTCGCCAGCCAGCGGGCGAGTCTCGGCTCGCAGACCGACGCCGAGGAGCTCTACTACCGCGTCCTCACCATGCCGCTCAACGAAGGGATGTCGATGGAGGTTGGCGGTCTGCTGCAGCTCTCGGACGGCCGGATCATGGCGGGGACCCGGAGGGGCGAGATCTTCATCATCGAGAACGCCTTCAGCGATCCGCCGAAGCCGGTGTTCAAACAGTGGGCGTTCGGCCTCGGGCAGCCGCTCGGCCTGCTCGAGCTCGACGGCTGGATCTACACCGCCCAGCGCGGCGAGCTGACCCGGATGAGGGATACCGACGGCGACGACCGCGCCGATGTCTTCGAAACCGTCACCGACTCCTGGGAGACCAGCGGCGATTACCACGAGTACGTCTTCGGACCGCGACGGACGCCGGATGGCAAGCTCTGGGTGACCCTGAACATCCCGTTCGGCGACCAGCCCTACGGCTTCGCGCCCTGGCGGGGCTGGGCCGTCCGCGTGGACCCGGCGACCGGCGACACGGAGTTCGTGGCCGCCGGACTGCGCTCTCCGGCCGGGGTCGAGGTCAGCCCCTGGGGCGAGGTCTTCTACACCGACAACCAGGGCGAGTGGAACAATGCCTCCAAGCTCTCGCTGATCGAAGTCGGTGACTTCCACGGCCATCCGCATGGCATGGCCTCTACCCGCCATCCCGACTCGCAGGTCGAGCCGCCGCCGGAAGGCCAGCCGGAAGGCGGGACCTACATGAAGGACCTGCACGAGCTCATTCCCAACTACCGCATGCCGTCCATCTGGTTTCCCTACGTGAAGATGGGGCAGTCCCCCTCCGGCCTCAGGTGGGACACGACCGGCGGCAAGTTCGGACCCTTCGAAGGCCAGGTCTTCGTCGGCGACCAGCACCACGCGATGGTCATGCGGGTGTTCCTGGAGAAGGTCGGCGGCCACTGGCAGGGCGCGGCCTTCAACTTCCGGCGCGGCCTCGACAGCGGCGTGATCCGCCTGGCGTTCGCCGACGACGGCTCGCTCTTCGCCGGCATGTCGGACCGCGGCTGGGGCGGCGTCGGGCCCGAGCCTCACGGTCTGCAGCGGATCGTCTGGACCGGGGCGGTGCCGTTTGAGGTCCACGAGATGCGGGCGCGGCCGAACGGCTTCGAGCTCACCTTCACCGGGACAGTCGATCCGGAGACGGCCGGGCACCCCGCGTCCTACCGGATGGAGAGCTACACCTACCGCCTCAGCGAGAACTACGGCGGCCCGGAGGAAGACAAGCTGGACGTTGCCATCCGGTCCGCCCGGGTCGCTGCCGACGGCATGAGCGTCCGCCTGGCGGTCGAGCCCCTGCGCGCGGGCTACGTTCACGAACTGCATCTCCACGGAGTCCGGAGCAGCGACGGCGAGGCCCTGCTCCACCCCGACGCCTACTACACCCTCGTCAACATCCCCGCCCGCTGAAAGGAGCTCCCCTCATGCGGTACATCCCACTCCGCCTCGCTCCACTGACCGCCCTGCTCGCTCTGGCGATCGCCTGCGCCCCGGCGCCCCCACCCGCCGAAGAAACCGCGCCCGGCACCCACGACGACCTGCTCCAGCTCTTCGAGGACTTCCGCGTCTTCCAGGAACCTGAGATCGTGGACGGCGTGCCGGACTACACCGCGGAGGCGATGGCTCGCCAGCGCGACGGCCTCGAGGACTACAAGCGCCGGCTCCACGCGATCGACATCTCGGAATGGACCGTCTCCGACCAGATCGACCACCACCTGGTGCGCGCCGAGATGAACGGGCTCGACTTCCACCACAGGGTGACCCGGCCCTGGTCACGCGACCCGGCGTTCTACCTGATGTCCCAGGGCGGCGCCGGACCGGCGATGGCCGGCTTCCGGTCGCTGTTCCGGTTCGAACCGCCCTTCGACGAAACGGAGCTTGCCGAGTACAAGACGACCCTCCAGGCGGTGCCGAAGGTCTACGAGCAGGCAAAGTCCAACCTGACCGAGGCGGTGCCCGATCTCGGCGGGATCGCGATCTGGGCCGCTCCGCGGGAGGCGCGCATC
>WTGL01000157.1:6368-7425 GCA_011523565.1 Acidobacteriota bacterium | reverse complement strand
TCACCCGGAGCTCGGCCCGGTGCGGCTCGTGGGCCAGCCGGTCCAGCTCCGGCGGACGCCTTTCGAGCTGAGGAGACGGGCGCCCGGTCTGGGCGAGCACAGCGACGAGATCCTCGCCGAGGCGGGGCTGAAGGACACCGAGATCGAGTACCTACGGGCCGCGGGGGTCATCACGTGAACGCGATCGAACTGCCGACGACGAAGATCAGGGCGAGGATCGAGGACGGCGTCGGCTGGCTCACCTACAACAACCCGGAGCGGCGCAACGCGCTCTCGTTCGAGATGCAGGTCGCGCAGGCGGAGGTCCTGCGCCGGTTCCAGGAAGACGACGCGGTGCGGGTCGTCGTGCTGCGTGGAGCGGGCGACCGGGCGTTCGTCTCCGGTGCCGACATCTCCGAGTTCGAGAAGCTGCGGACGACGGTCGAGGCGCGCGAGCGCTACGACCAGGCCGGCCGCGAGACCGGCCGGGCGTTCGCCGCGCTGGAGAAGCCGCTGATCGCGATGATCCGCGGCTACTGCCTCGGCGGTGGTCTCGCCACGGCGCTCAACGCGGACCTGCGCATCGCCTCGGAGGACTCGCTGTTCGGGATTCCGGCCGGCCGCTTGGGCGTGGGCTACGGCTTCGCCGGGATCAAGGTGCTGGTCGATCTCGTCGGGCCGTCCCGCACCAGCGAGATCCTGCTGACGGCGCGCCGGATAGGCGCCGCCGAGGCGCTGCACATGGGGCTGATCGACCGGGTCACCGCCGCCGATGATCTGGAGGACACCGTCCGCGATCTGGCCGGCAGGATGGCGGCCAATGCTCCGCTGACGCTCCGCGCCGCCAAGTTCGCGATCAAGCAGGCCACGAAGGACCCGGAACGCCGCGATCTGGACCGGGTGAAACAGCTCGTCGAGGCGTGCTTCCGCTCCGACGACTACGTCGAGGGTCGGAAGGCCTTCCTCGAGAAGCGGCCGCCGCGGTTCCGGGGGCGGTGACGGCGCCGCTGCTCGAACTCGCCGCCGTCACCGTCCTGCGCGGCGACCGGCGGGCGCTCGACGGCGTGACGCTGACCAT
>WTGL01000157.1:0-6358 GCA_011523565.1 Acidobacteriota bacterium | reverse complement strand
CGCCAGCGTCGGCGTCTACCGGCACCAGGGGTTGACGGACGCGCAGCGGCGCAGAGCCGAGGCGGCGGCACGGAGCCAGGGCGCCGGCAACCTGCTGGAGCGCCGCTTCGACACGCTGTCCTCCGGTGAGCAACGCCGCCTGCTGCTGGCCCGCGCCCTTGTTCACGAGCCGCATACCCTGCTGCTCGACGAGCCGGCGACCGGCCTGGACCTGAAGGCCGCGTTCGGACTGATGGAGCGGCTTCGGGCCCTGGCGGCGGCCGGCACGACGCTGATCATCGTCACCCACCACGTCGACCAGATTCCGCCGGAGGTCGAGCGGGTCGTGCTGCTCAAGGCCGGCCGGGTATTCGCGGACGGACCGAAGGACGAGGTCCTGACGGGCGAGACACTGTCCGAGCTGTTCGAGGTCGGCGTGCAGTTCGTCGAGCGGGACGGCCACTTCCAGGTGCTGCCAGGCTAGGCGCCGCGCTACGATGCCGGCAATGCCCCCACGACGGTCAACCATCGCGGCTGTCGTCGCGTTCCTCGCCGTCGCCGCGCCGCTCGCCGCTACCGACAGTCCGGGCTGTTCCTCTAGCGCTGTCCTCGCATCGGCCGCGTCGCCCGGCACCAGCGTCGATCTGGAACTCGCTCACGGCGGCCTGATCCGCAGCTACCGCCTCCACCTCCCCGTCCGCTACGACGGCACCTCCCCGGCGCCGCTGTGGCTGCACGTCCACGGCTACACGGGCAGCGCCCGGCACAGCGACGGCTGGACGGGCCTGTCGGGGCTCTCCGACCGCGAGGGCTTCGTGCTCGTCTTCCCGCAGGGAACCGCGTTCGAGGCGTCGCTCGGTGACGCGGCGGGGGGCCGGAGGGCCACGATCACGTCCTGGAACGATCTGGCCTGCAGCGCGCCGTTCCAGCCGGAGGCACCCGCCTGCCGGGAGGACGCGAATCCGTACCCGTGCCCGCCGGAGTGCGGAACGTGCGGGCCGTGCAACTGGTGCTCGTGCCACGACGACGTCGGTTACATTGCCGCCCTGATCGACCACCTCTCGGCGGAGCTCTGCATCGACACGGACCGGGTCTTCGCCTCCGGCTACAGCAACGGCGGCATGTTCGTCCACCGGCTTGGCTGTGCCCTCGGTGACCGCGTGGCCGCGGTTGCGCCGATGCACGGCTACCTGGCGCGTGGCTTCAACTGTGCCGCTGAAGCGTCCGGCCCGTCGATGCTGCTGGTCGGTGGCACGGCGGATCGCACGGTGCCGATCGACGGTTCATTCGCCAGCGACGGCTACGTCTACGCGTCGCAGGCGGAGGTGGCGGCGAAGTGGGCGGACTCGCAATCCTGTGCCACCGAACCGGTCGCGGTCGAGACACCCTGGGACGGCCGCCGCGAACTGAGCTGCGTTGAGCACCTCGGCTGCGCGGGCGGCCGCGCCGTCCGGAGTTGCTCCTGGAACGGCGCCCACGTCTGGCCGCGCGACGACGCCGGCAACTTTGGCGGTGAGTTGCTGTGGCGCTTCTTCAGCGAGGCGGAGCGCTAGCGACCGCTTCCAGCCGCCCGGCCTGCACACCCAGCCGTTCGCCGGCGGCGACGATCTGGCGCCAGGACTCGGCGTCGACCGGGATCGCGTCTGCGCGTTCGATCCGGCTGGCCCGCTCCGGATCGCCGGGCACGAGTACCGGCTCGTGCGGCTGGGCGGCGGGCGATGCCTTGACGTGGGCGACCAGGGCGGCGAGCTCGTGGTCCATAGCCGAACGCGGGATCAGCCGGTCGGGGTCGAACACGATCATGAACATGTTGTTGATGATCGTGCCCTCCATCTCGTGTTCGGGCTGGCCGGTGCGGCCGCCGCTCATCATGCCGCCGAGGAGTTCGCAGAAGACGGCGAGGCCGTAGCCCTTGTGGTCGCCGAACGAGGTCAACGCGCCCGTCGGCTGCCGGAAGAGAACACTCGGGTCGCGGGTCTTGCGGCCGCGGTGGTCGATCAGGGAGCCCTCGGGGGTCTTCTCGCCCTTGTTGTGGGCCACCCGCGCCTTGCCGTGGGCGATCCGGCTGGTCGCCATGTCGAGAAGGACCGGCGGCTGCGCGTTGCTGCCGGGCAGCGACAGGCAGATCGGATTCGTCGAGTAGCGGGCGTCGGTGCCCCGGTAGGGGGCGACGAGGGCCGGGTGCCCGACCACATTGACGAAGTGGAGCGACGCAAGGCCGGCGTCGGCCACCTGCTCGCCGTAGGTGCCGATCCGTCCCAGGTGGTGGCAGCAGCGGACCGGCGCCACGACCACGCCCGTGCTCCGGCATCGCTCGATCGCGGCCGCGGTCGCCTGGCGGCCGACCACCTGGCCGTAGCCCATGCCGCCGTCGAACATCATGATCGCGCCGTCGTCACGGACCAGTTCGACGTCCTGGTTCGGGTTCAGGGTTCCGTTGCTGAGGCTCCTCTCGTAGGCGGGAAGCATGCCGACGCCGTGACTGTCGTGTCCCGAGAGGTTCGCCAGCACCAGGTGGTCGGCGACGATGCGTGCCTCGTCGTCGCTGCTGCCGCCGGCTTCCAGGATCATGGTCGCTACGTCGCGCAACGCCTGCGGGGGAATGTCGATCGATTCCAAGGTCGCCTCCTGCTTATTCGGGGAGCGGCGATCCTATGCGGGCTGCTCCGGCGTTATCGGTAACGGGATGTGCACTTGAGACCCGATGGCGGGTGCAAGCGGGGACGGTAAGCTGGCGCTTCGATGCGCCGAGCCCCAGCCTTGACTCTTGCCTCGGCCGGTCTGCTGATCCTCCTTGGTGCGGCCGCTGCCGGGATCGCCCAACCTGATCCCGACTCCGGTTGGGTCGACTTGACCGCCGGTGGACTCGAGCAGGGATGGCGCCAACTCGGCGGGGCGGCGGAGTACGTCCTCGACGGTGACACGATCGTCGGCACGGCGGTGATCGAGACGCCGAACTCCTTCCTCGCCACGACGGAGGAATACGGGGACTTCGCGCTGCAACTCGAATTCAGGATCGACGAGGGACTCAACGCGGGCATCCAGATCCGCAGCCACAGCGACCCGGACTACTGGAACGGCGTCGTGCACGGGTACCAGGTGGAGATCGATCCCAGCGAACGCGCCTGGAGCGCGGGCATCTACGACGAAGCCAGGCGCGGCTGGCTGTTTCCGCTGACTCTGAATCCGGCGGCGAGCCAGGCCTTTCGCCAGGGAGACTGGAACCACGTCTACATTGAGGCGATCGGCTCCGAGATCCGCACCTGGCTGAACGGCGTGCCGGCGACGTTCCTGATCGACGAGATGACGCCGAGTGGCTTCATCGCCTTGCAGGTCCACTCGGTCGGGCCGGAGCAGGGCGGACTGCAGGTCCGCTACCGGAACGTCTGGCTGCGAACCGAAGACCTGGCGCCAAGCGGTCGGTCGTTCCCCTACGTTGTCGACACGCGGCCGAACCAGCTCTCGGAGGCGGAGGCCGCCCTCGGCTGGCGGCTGCTTTTCGACGGCGAGAGCACGGAGGCCTGGCGGGGTGCCCACCGCCGCGACTTTCCATCGACGGGCTGGGAAGTGAGCGACGGCGAACTGACCGTGCTCGCCTCGGAGCCGGGCAAGCCGCGAGGCGGCGGCATCGTGACCCGTGAGACGTTCTCGGCCTTCGAGCTGCAGTTGGAGTTCCGAATGACCGAGGGTGCCAATAGCGGCATCAAGTATCTGGTGACGGAGGGCTACGGCTCGGCACCGGGGTCGGCGATCGCATTCGAGTACCAGATCCTGGATGACCTGCGACACTCGGACGCGCAGGCCGGTCGGGACGGCAACCGCACCCTGGCCTCCCTCTACGATCTGCTGCCGGCCACCAAGACGGGGCGCTTCGTCAGGGGTCCGGGCCGCTACAACCACGCGCGGATCGTCGTCCGCGCCGACGGCACCGTGGAGCATTGGCTGAACCACCAGTTGGTACTGGCGTTCGACCGGAACTCGGAGGAGTTCGACGAAGCGCTTGCCCTCAGCAAGTTCGCCGGCAGGGAAGGATTCGGCAAGTGGCCGGCAGGCCGCATCCTGCTCCAGGACCACGGCGACGAAGTCGCGTTCCGGAGCATCAAGGTGCGCCGGCTCGACGACGGGGAGTAGCGCCCGGTCGATGCGCGTCCGCCTGGCCTACGGCCGCAGCGGCCTGACGATCGACGTGCCGCGCGAGCGGACGACCGTGATCGAGCCGATCCAGGCGCCCGCGCTCGCGGATCCCGACGCGGCCCTGACCGCGGCGCTGCGCCGGCCGGTCGCCGGGCCGCCCCTCCGCGGGCTGGCGAAGCCGGGGCAGACCCTCGCGATCTCGGTGTGTGACGTCACCAGGGCACAGCCGCGCCGGGAGATGGTGGGCGCCGTGCTGCGGGAACTCGACGGCATCGTGCGACCCGAGGATGTGATGATCCTGATTGCCACCGGTACGCACCGCGCGAACACGCCGGCCGAACTACGGGCGATGCTCGGCGACGAGATCATCTCGTCGTGCCGCGTGATCAACCACGACGCGCGTGACGACTCGTCCCTTGTCGAGCTGGGAGAGAGCGGGAATGGCGTGCCGACCCGGCTTTGCCGCCACTGGCTGGAAGCCGACCTCCGGATCACGACCGGCTTCGTCGAGCCGCACTTCTTCGCCGGGTTCTCGGGCGGACCGAAGATGGTGGCGCCCGGCCTCGCCGGTCTCGACACAGTGCTCACGCTGCACGATGCCGCGCGCGTCGGCGATCCGCGCTCGACGTGGGGGATCATCGAGAAGAACCCCCTCCACAGCGACATCCGCGCGATCGCGGCGCGGCCGGAAGCGGAGCCGCACTTCAGCATGGATGTCCTGCTCGACCGGTCGCAGCGGATCACCCATGTCTTCGCCGGCGAGCTGTTCGCGATGCACCGGCGGGCCTGCGCGGCCGCAAAGCCGATCGCCATGCGGGAGACCAGCCGCCGGTTCGAAGTCGTGGTGACGACGAACTCCGGCTATCCGCTCGACCAGAACCTCTACCAGGCGGTCAAGGGGATGTCGGCGGCCGCGCAGGTGGTCGTCGACGGCGGACTTCGAGGCGGCGCCGGACCTCGACGCCGCGCTCGCCGAGTGCGTGGCGGCACGCCCCGACGCGCGCATCTGCGTGCTCCCCGAGGGCCCGCAGACGATTCCGTACGTTGCGGCGTAAGAAGAAAGGGCCTCCCCGATGTCGGGGAGGCCCGTGACTTCTCGGCTCGGCCTCCTAGCGCCGCCAAACGCCTCGCGGACTCGGAGTTTGGCCCCAGCCCCCACCTCCCTGGGAGGCAGTGCCGCGGACCTCACTTCGTGTCGTTCTGCGACGCTGCCTCCTAGAAGCTGAACCGGCCTCCGATCTGCAACTGGCGCGGGCTCGTGGTCCGGAACGACGGGATCCCAAGGTCGTCGGGAACGTTGCCATTCCGGATGTTGCGCTGGTTGAACCCGACGCCGAAGCTGTTCTGGTCGAACAGGTTGAACGCCTCGACGAAGACGTCGAGCCGCATGTCGTCGCCGAAGCGGAAGAACTTGCCGACCCTGACGTCGATCGTCTGGATCGATTCGTTCCGCTCCGTGTTCCGGCCAACGACGACGCCGTTCATGACCGCGCGGTAGTCGGGGCAGTTCCAGCCGACCGAGCTGCAGTACCTGAAGTCGACTCCGTTGTCGACCAGCGTGTACGGGTAGCCCGACTGGTAGTTCACGATGCCCGAGATCTGGAAGTCGAGCGGCAACTGGATCATGCCGGTGACCACGAGCCGGTGCTTGACGTCACGGCTTGAGAGACCCCAGTCATAGTCCAGATTGCCGGTGTCGGAGATCGTGACGCCGGTCGCCGAACGCTCGTTCGAGTCGGTGTCCCGGTCCTTGCCCCAGGTGTAGTGGGCGTTGAACTGGTAGCGGCCGGTGAAGCGCCTGTTCACCTTCAGGGTGACCGCCTGGTACTCGGACTCGCCGCGCGACTGCCGGACCAGGATCTCGGCGCACTCGACGCCCGGGATCCCAGGGCAGGCTCCTTCGTTGCGACCGTTCCACATCGGACGGCCGTACTCGTCGTAGCCGCCGAAGACCCGGTTGAAGTCCGTGTTGCGCTGCAGGTCCCTTGCGTCGGCGTACACGGCGTCGACGCCGGCGCTCCAGCCGCTGCCGAGTTCCCGCTCCCAGCCGACACTGGCGCGCACCGTCTGGGCATCATCGAACTCGGGGTCGACGTAGGAGATCGCGGGGATGATGCCCGGCGGCGGGTTCTCGTTGTTGATCGGCGTCCCGAGCGGGACGTAGCCGTTCTCGCCGGGACCGACGGTGATGCGGCCGTAGTTCGGCGGCACGCCGTTGGCCTGGACCTGGTTGGCGAACAGCAGG
>WTGL01000203.1:6876-7440 GCA_011523565.1 Acidobacteriota bacterium | reverse complement strand
CTGTCGCGCCAGCGCGTCGATGTTGGGCGTCTCGACGAGGTCGTGCCCGTAGCTCGAGTACCAGGGCGACTGGTCGTCGATGTCGATCCAGAGGACGTTGGGTCGGGCAGTGTGTTGTTGCGGCGCCGCGGCCCCCGCGAACAAGGCACACAGGACCAGGAAGATCCCGCAGGAGCGTGTTTTTCCCGTGCCCGTCCCTGGACGACCGCGATTCACGTCGCCAGGCGGCCGTCGAGCTCCAGCTCGGCCGCGATGCCCTGCATCGCGGCAAGGACGTTGCCGGCGTGCTGCCAGAGTTCGAGTTCGCCGTCGAAGCACTCGCGGCCGAAGTCGGCGGTGACCTCCTCGACGTGCTCGCGGTCGACGCCGGCGGCGAAAGCTCGCTGCTTCCAGCGCTTGCGGACGGACTTGAGCGGCACGTCGCGTACGTCCTTGCTGGGGCGGATGAGCGCGGCGGCGCTGATGAGCCCAGTGATCTCGTCGCAGGCCAGCAGCGCGTAGTCGCGCGCGGTCTCCCGCTCGACGCCGGTCCCTGCCGTGTTGTGGGAAAGGATCGTGCGGATG
>WTGL01000203.1:3007-6866 GCA_011523565.1 Acidobacteriota bacterium | reverse complement strand
CTCTTCGAGGGTCGGGTGGATCTCCCAGTCGAAGTCGTGGAGCAGGCCGGCGAGGCCCCAGGACTCCGGGTCGCCGCCGAGCCGTTCGGCGTACCAGCGCATGGCCGCCTCGACCGCCAGCATGTGTTTTCTCAAGCCTGGCGCCTTCACGAACTTCTGTACCGTCTCCCAGGCTGCTTCTCGGTCCATCGTGCTCTCCCTTGCCGCGGCGGTCTGCCGGTCGCGGCGAATGATAGCGACGGTTTCGGGCGTGCGGTTCGGGGGCAATTCAGGATAGAGACTTGTCTGGTCTCGGACAAGAGACTATATTGGTCACCATGACGACGGTCTCGATTTCGGAGTTGAAGGCAGGTCTCTCCCACTACCTGCGCGAGGTTCGCCGGGGCGGTGAGGTGCAGGTGCTGGATCGCGGGAAGCCCGTGGCCAGACTGGTGGCGCCGGCCGTGAAGGACGACGACGAGCTGCGGGCGCGCCTCATCAGCGCCGGTGTGATCCGTCCGGGCAAGGGGGGCATGGCCCGGATTCTCGATGAGCCGCCTCTCGCTCTCGATGCCAGAGTCTCCGAGGCGCTGGTCGAGGACCGTGCCGACCGCTTTTGAGTCCAGGGGCGGGTGAGGTACTGGGATGCATCGGCCCTGGTGCCGCTGTTTCTCGCCGAGCGGGAGAGCCGACGGGTTCGGGAGTGGCTCTCCGAGGACGACGGCATCGTCACTTGGGTCTGGACACGCGCGGAAGTCGCTAGCGCCGTCGAGAGGCGTACCCGCGAGGGGGTGTTTTCTCGCTCAGAACGCCGTTTGGTCCTGGAGCGGTTCAATGCCCATGCTGCCCGTTGGGATGAAGTAACGGACGTGCTCGCGGTGCGATCCCGGGCCGAGCTCCTGCCGGCGCGTCATTCGCTCCGGGCCGCAGACGCCGGTCAACTCGGGGCGGCCCTGCTGATCCAGGACCAGTTCGGCGGCGCGCTTCCGTTCGTGTGCCTGGACGAACGCCTTGCGGCCGCGGCGGAGCTGGAAGGTCTCCGGGTCATTCCCTAGGTAAGGTCGCCGACGATGACGATGGGTGGAGGACCGTACGCGCGGAGGATCAGCTTCGGCGGCCTTTCGGGTCCGCACGCGCGCGACCTGCTGCTGCTGGTCGGTGTGCTGTTCGTCACCTTCTCGATGCAGTTCCTGCAAGGGCTCGCCATCGTGCCGGAGCTCATGCGGTTGTCCAGTTCCGTGTGGCAGCAGGGGATGGTCTGGCAGCTCCTGACCTACCCGGCGGCTGGCTGGGGCGGACCGTCGCTCTGGTTCCTGATCGAACTGCTGATCTTCTACATGTTCGCCGGCGACGTCCGCTGGGCGCTGGGCAGGCAGCGGTTCTGGAACCTGGTCTGGATGTCGGCGGGCGCGGCAGCGGTGGCGGCCTGCCTGGTGCAGTTGCTGGTGGGGAGTGCCGGCCCCAGTGCCTTCACCGTGATGCAGGGTCAGCGCATGTTGCTGGCGATCGCGATCACCGGCTTCGCGGTCATCCGTCGCGACGCCACGATCATGCTGTTCTTCGTCCTTCCGATCCGGGCTAGGTGGTTCATCTGGATCGAGATCGCGTTCGCCTGGGTCCTCTTCCTGCAGACAGGCGACTTTGCCGGCTTCATCGGCATCTGCACCGCGGTCGGCGCAGTCGTTGCCTTGCTGCGGCCCGGGCGCACCAGGGGCCTGATGCGCGAGATGCGGCTCCGCTACGAGCGCTGGTACGTCAAGCAGAAGCTGAACCGGGGCCGCCGCCGCTTCCGCGTCGTGCCGGGCGGCAAGAAGCCGAAGGACGACGACCGCGTCCACCGCGGTCCGTGGGTCAACTGAAGGCGGCTCTCGTCCTCCGCTTCATCAACCGGAAGGCGAGCAGGATCGCGAGGGCGGCCAGCACGTAGTGCCACCAGATCGGTTGTTCGGGCAGGGCGATCTGCTCGACCCGGGCGCTGCCCAGGGCCAGCGCGTTGTGGAGGCCGTGCCAGGCCATCGCGGGGAAGATCGAGCCGGACCGGACGACGGTGACGACCAGGAAGACACCCAGCAGCGAGGTCGGCGGAATGCGGAACAGGTCGACGTGGAAGAAGCCGAAGGCGATGCCGGCCACCAGGACGAGTTGAACGGTGGTCAGGCGGTTCTTCAGGCCGTGGAGCAGGACGCCGCGGAAGGCGATCTCCTCGAAGAGAGCGGGCATCAGGGAGAAGAAGATGAGCATCTGCCAGAGCGGCAGGCCGGCCCCCATGTTCTCGGCCATCGCCTCGATCCAGGCCTCCGGGATGGGCATGGCCAGGCTGGCGAGCCGGACGATGCCGTCTGCCAGCACCAGACCCGCCGGCGCGCCGATCAGGACGCCGAGCCACGCTCCGGCCGGCGGCGCCCGCAGCGACAGCGTCTCCCGCACGGGCAGCCGGTAGCGGCCGATCATCAGCCAGGCCGCGGCACCGAAGATGGCCATGTTGATCGAGATCAGCAGGCGGCTGTCGATGCTGCCGCCGATGTTCAGTTGCCAGACGAGGAGCAGGGCCCAGAGAACCGCGAACCAGCGCGCGACGCGGCGCGGGAAGAGCGCGGGTCCGCCGGCGAGGTCGGCGGCGTCGAGTTCGCTGGCCGTGATCAGCTTCTCCGCCGACAACGTGCGCACCGAGGCGCGGGCGAGCAGGGCGGCGGCGCCGCCGGTGACCGCCCAGGCGGCGGCGAGGAGCGGCCAGTCGTACTGACCGGTCAGGATCTCGCGGGCCGCGACGCCGAGGTTCGCGATCGGCAACAGGACGATCGCGCTGCGCAGTTCGACACCCGGCAGGACGGGAATCGCCGCCACGGCCATGGCGACGAGCATCACCGGCGCGAACAGCAACTGGGCTTCCTTGTACGTCTTCGACCGGCCCGAGACCAGCAGCAGGCTGCTCGAGAGGAGCACGGCGGCCGGGGCATAGAGCAGGACCAGCAGCAGGCCGGCGCCGATTGGAATGACCAGTTTCAGGCCGGCGGGCGGCGCGATCAGGTCGAGCTGCATCCAGACGACGATGTTCACGATGTTGAGCACGCTGGTGGCGAAGGCGACGGCGAGGATCGACAGGTTCTTCGCGGTGACGATCTCGACCCGGCTGGCGGCCGTCGTCAGCAGGGTTTCGAGCGTGCCGCGTTCCTTCTCGCCGGCGAGCGCGTCCGTGGCGACGATCGAGCCGCCCGCGAGCATCATCATCACGATGATCGCGGTCAGGAGGCGTCCCAGCAGCAGCCCGGACGTCTGTTCTTCGCTGGCGGTCTCGATCCGCTCGAGCGGCAGCAGGTCATCCGGCGCCGATGCGAAGCCGGCGGTTGCGAGCCGTTGTTCGCGGAGTTCCGCTCGGGTGCGTTCGAGCGCCCGTCTCAGAAACGCCTCGGCGGAGTCCGAGGCATCGAGATCCGCCCGGTACGAGAGGACGATGCGCGGTGCGCCTTGGCCGTCGTTCCCGACCGTTTCCCGATCCACGTCCTCGTCCGGGAGGTCTTCGTCGCCGCCGGCCTCCCAGGCCACGTGAACGTGGAGTCGCTCTTCGTCGAGCGCGGCCGCGACATCGTCCGGGGCTTCGACTCGCTCGAACCGAACCGCCGGACCGGCCGTCGGTTCGTTGCCGTCGGCCCGGCCGTCGTCGCCGACGACGGCCAGAGCCCTCTCGAGCCACGTCCGCGCGTCGGCGGTGCCCGCGACGTCGGCCGATTCGTCGGCCACGGCGTAGGTGTAGGTGCGGCTCTCGATCCGTTCCTGCCTGCGCTCCGTGGTCAGCGAGGTCAGGAACCACATCAGCGGCCACAGGACTAGCGGCAGGGCGACCGCGAAGATCAGCAGCCGGGGATTACGGGCGAGCTGGCGC
>WTGL01000203.1:0-2997 GCA_011523565.1 Acidobacteriota bacterium | reverse complement strand
CCGTCAGGCCGGCGTGTCGTTGCCGGTGACGTAGTGGACGAAGATGTCCTCGAGGTAGTGCCGGGAGGTCGCGGCCCGGAGCCCCTCGAGGTCGTCGCAGGCGCGGATCCGCCCCTTGTCGATGATCGCGATCCGGTCGCACAGGCGCTCGGCCTCGCTCATGATGTGGGTCGAGAACAGGATCGCCTTGCCGTCCTCGCGCAGCTCCTGGATCGCCTTCTGCAGGTCGAGGGCGTTCAGCACGTCGAGTCCGACGGTCGGCTCGTCGAAGATGAGCACGGGCGGATCGTGGACGACCGTGCGCGCGATCGACACCTTCTGCTTCATGCCGCTCGAGAGCTTCTCGATACGCGCGCCGGCGTAGTCGCCGAGGCCGAAGCGCTCGATCATCTCCTCGACCCGGCTCCTCGTCCGCTCGGCAGGGTACATGTTGACGCGGGCGAACAGGGTCAGCGTCTCGCGGGCCGTCAGCCGGGGGTAGAGCGCGGTGCTCGCGGAGTAGAAGCCGAGATTGCGGCGCACCTCAACCGGGTCGGAGACGACGTCGTGTCCGAGCACGCGCGCCGTGCCGGCCGTCGGCTGCAGCACGGTCGAGATCATCCTGAGCGTCGTCGTCTTGCCGGCTCCGTTGGCGCCGAGCAGGCCGAAGATCTCGGAGCCGCGGCACTCGAAGTTCACCTCCTGGACCGCCTTCACCTCGCCCCGGGACTGATCGAAGAAGTTCTTGGAGAGGCCCTGGGCCTCGACCTGGACTGTGCTCACGCTTTACCTCCCGCCGGTCGCCACTGCTGGCGCAGGAACTGGAACAGGTTGCCCTCGAAGGAGCCGGTGGCGATCTCCTCGACACGCAGGATGCGCGAGGCAAGCCACAGGCAAGCCGCGATGGCGGCGGCGTTTGCCAGGACGGTGATTCCGAGCTGCAGCCAGAGGACGTTGCCGGCGATCGCCTGGCGGAGCAGCAGCACCACGTTGACGACCGGGATGCCGGCCAGCGCCGGCGTGAACGACATGCTCGGGTCGTTCAGCACCACGACCGGGAAGATGACCAGCAGGATCACCGGCGTGACCATGGACTGACCTTCCTTGAAGGTGCGGGCGAAGGCGGCGAGGATCATCATCGCGGCGGCAACGAGAGCCCCCAGCAGGACCGCGGTCAGGAGCAGGACCGGCAGCGAGGTCAGAGGCAGCTCGAAGGCGAAGCCGCTTCCGTCCCCGCCTCCCATTCGGGCGAGGAGCGGCCCGAGGAAGGAGCGAAAGGAGACGACCATGGCGGCCGCGTTGAGCGCTCCGGCGACGAGGCCCATCGTGGCCACGTAGAGGTACTTCGCGGTGACGATGTGAATGCGCCGGGTGGCGAGCGTGCTCGTGGTCTCCCAGGTGTTGCGCTCGCGCTCGCCGGCCGTCGAGTCGATGGCCGGGTAGAGGCAGCCGTTCGCGATCATGATGACGAAGAAGAGCGGGATCATCATCCCCATCACGAACTGCCCCATCTGGCGACCGGTGGCGAGGTTGTTCGAGCGCACGTCGAAGACCTGCCACTCGGCGCCTTCGAGGCCGTGCTGTTCGGCGATCCGGTCCAGCCAGGCCGATCGTTCAGCCGAGAGCGCCCTTTCGAGTCGCCCCCGGGCGGCCTGCGACTGGTCGCTCGAGCCGTTGCTCAGCAGCGAGACCTCGGCATTGCCCGGAGGATCGACGGTGGTTTCGAAGATCAGGGCGGCGTCGAGCTCCCCGCCGAGTAGGCGGTTCTCGACTTCCTCACGGTAGGCGGCGGCGCGGGCCCGCGGTGCCTCGACCTCCGTGATCTCGACCTGCCCGTCGTCCTCCTCGAGCCGTTCGAGCAGGCCCCGGTGCTCCGCCGGCAGGCCCGCGATCTCGACCCGCGAAGCGAAACTCTCGAAGCGCGCCGTGACGAAGAGGATGCCCGAGAACATGACCCACATCATCAGCGGGTACATCAACAGCGGAATCAGGATTCCGTTGATCAGAACGGCTCGCTCCCGCAGCGCGGCGCGGAGCTCGCTCAGATAGAGCAGACGAATGGCGGTCCAGTCCATGGGGGCCGCTGTCTTCTACGGAGGAAGCGGGCTCGGGGTTCAGGCCCGCTGTGCGACGTCCCAGGCCAGTCCGGCCGTTCTCGGCACCGACTCGCCGACTTCCTTCGCGTGGGCGCTGGCGGCGGTGCCGTCGCGCACCCGGCCCGCGATGCCCTGAGCGATGCCCGCGCTGCGGAACAGGTTGTAGGCGAGGTAGAAGTTCCAGTGCTCGATGCCGTCGCGGCCGGTCCGGCGGCAGTAGGCGTCGCGGTAGGTCTCGAGGGTCGGGATGCCGATCGCCTCCAGGTCGCGGCCCTTGAGGCCGCCCTTGTCCTTCGGGATTTCCCACTGCATCGTGTGGTAGCTGAAGTCGGCGAGCGGATGGCCGAGCGTGCCAAGTTCCCAGTCGAGGATGGCGATCACTTCGGCCCGCTCCGGGTGCAGGATCATGTTGTCGAGCCGGAAGTCGCCGTGGACGATCGTCGTCTCGTCACCGTCCGGGATGTTCGCCGGCAACCACTCGATCAGCGCGTTCATCGCCGGGATGTCCCGCGTCTCCGAGGCCAGGTACTGCTTCGTCCACCGGTGGATCTGGCGCGCGAAGTAGTTGCCTGGCTTGCCGTAGGTCGAAAGGTCCACGGCCTCGTAGTCGACCTGGTGCAGTTTGGCGAGCGTCCTGTTCAACGCGTCGTAGATCGCGAACCGCTCGGCAGGCTCCATGCCGGGCAGCAGCGCCTCCCAGAGGATCCGGCCCTTCACGTGCTCCATCACGAAGAACATCGTGCCGACGACCGACTCGTCGGTGCAGAGGCAGTAGGTGCGCGGTACGGGCACGCCCGTGTCGCGGAGCGCCGTCATCACCCGGTACTCGCGGTCCACCGCGTGCGCCGATGGCAGCAGTTTGCCCGGCGGCTTGCGGCGCAGCACGTAGCTCTTGCCGCCGGCCTCGAGCAGGTAGGTGGGG
>WTGL01000123.1 GCA_011523565.1 Acidobacteriota bacterium | reverse complement strand
GTTCCTCGGGCGCTCGTGGTTGACCGCGTCGATGGCGTTGTGGGTCGCCGTGCTGCTCGCGGCGTATCTCGTGGTGTTCTACTGGCGGTTGGGGTAGCGGCTCTGCACCTCTGCCTCGCGGCTGGCTGAGCCCCATCCGGAGGCTTCATGGGCACCTCACGCGCCCAACCGTCAACGGCTGTTCCGGACCACCAGGGGCCGCGATGAAGAAGGGCGGAACGATGCTAGCCTCGCGCACAGCATGAGAACGGCGTTCGATGTCTTCAGCGGCTGCGGCGGTCTGACACTCGGCCTGAGGCAGGCTGGCTTCCGTGTCGTTGGTGCCGTCGATCTGGATCATCTGGCCGTCGCCGCGTACAGGTCCAACCACGAAGGGGTCGCAACTTGGTGCCGGGACGTCCGGGATCTCGACGGACGGACCATTCGGGAGCGTTTGGCCCTCATGAAGGGACAGCTCGATCTTCTGGCTGGCTGCCCCCCGTGTCAGGGCTTCTCGACGCTGAGAACGTTGAACGGTGCCCGGGAGGTTGGAGACAAGCGGAACGACCTCGTCTTCGAGTTCCTCCGGTTGGTGAGAGACCTCGAGCCTAAGGCGATCATGCTCGAGAACGTGCCCGGGCTCGGTACTGACGGCAGGATGGCCCGGTTCAGCGACCAACTCACCGACTTGGGCTACGCCCATTCCTGGCGCGTCCTCAACGCTGCCGACTACGGCGTGCCGCAGAATCGTCGCCGCCTCATCCTCCTCGGCTCACGGCGGGGTCCCATCGACTTCGCGGAGCCGCTAGCCGAGCGCGCTACGGTCCGATCAGCGATCGGGAAACTAACGTCGGCCGGCGAGAGTGGCGACGCTCTTCATGACCTGCCTGAGCAACGTTCGCCCAAAGTACGCGCGCTGATCCGGAAGATCCCGAAGGACGGGGGCGGGAGGCTGGATCTCGAGGAGTCGGATCAACTCCCCTGCCACCAGGGCTTCACCGGTTTCAAGGACGTCTATGGCCGAATGGCCTGGGACCAGCCAGCTCCCACCATAACGAGCGGCTGCCACAACCCGTCCAAGGGGCGCTTCCTCCATCCTACCGAGGACAGGGCCATCACGCTCCGTGAAGCTGCCCTCCTCCAGGGATTCCCGCCCTCGTACTGCTTCCCGCGTCGCGGAGGGAAACTGGCGCTTGCTGCCCTCATCGGCAACGCCCTGCCGCCGGCCTTTGTGTGCAGCCACGCTCTCAGGGTGGCAAAGCACCTCTCTCAACGTTAGCAGGGCAACCTCTGCCCGTGTCGGAGCCTCTGAAGCAGAGAACCAGGACGTTCTCTCTGAAGGTGCTCGGGAGAACCCTCGAGCACCTCGGCGTTCAGACGTACAAACGCAGGGACACGGCCATAGCCGAGTTGGTCGCGAACTGCTGGGATGCAGGTGCCAAGAACGTCTGGATCGCTGTTCCCGACGAGAGCTCCTACGATCCCGGGACGAGCAGGATTACGATACGGGATGACGGCTGTGGAATGGCCGAAGACGAGGTCCAGGACGCCTATCTCGTCATCGGCAGAGACCGTCGCGAGTCGGGCTCTATGACTACCGAGTCCCGCAAGATCATGGGACGCAAGGGCATAGGCAAACTGGCTGGCTTCGGCATCGCCTCACGAATGGTGGTGCGAACCTGGCGCGGCGGCGCACTGACCGAGTTCACTCTCAATGTGGAGGACCTGAAGAAGCCCGACGACGAGGTCGGCAACGTGCCAATCGCCGCCAGTCTCGGGAGCCCCCCTGCTGACTTTGGTGAGAATGGCACGGAGCTTGAGCTAAGGACCCTCAAGCACCTCACTCCACTCGATATCGACGGCCTCAGGGAAGCTCTGGCACGGCGCTTCAGTCGGACGGCGCGGGGCGAAATGACGATCCTCGTCAACGACGTTCGCATCCAGGAACCGGCGCTGGAGATGACTGACCGGTTCCCCGAGGAGGCAGACTCCTACCTCGAAGACGAGATAGAGCGAGCTGGTCGATGGACGAAGCGGGCAGGTTCGGTACTACTACGGCTTTGCGAAGAAGCCGATTCGCTCCCGTGAACTACGCGGATTCACGATCTATGTGCATGAGAAGACAGCACAGGCTCCGCCGTTCTTCTTCGACGTCGAGGCCACCGCCACCGGCCAGCATGGCACCAAGTACGTTACCGGCGCCATTGAAGTCGATTTCCTGGACGACGGTCCCGCAGATCTGATTTCGACCGACCGGCAAGAGATCGACTGGGAGGCCGACGAAGTACAGCCCTTCAAGAAGTGGGGCGACGATCTGAGTCGGCGCGTCCTCCGAGAGTGGAGAGACCGCAAAGAGGATCGCACCGAAGCTTGGATTCTCGAGGAAACCGACATCCGCACACGCATCGAGGCTCTGGACGCTCCTTCTCAGAAGCAAGTCAAGCGGTTCCTCCGAACACTCGGTCGGGTAGAAGGAGATAGCGAGGAAAACGTGCGGTCGCTCGCGGATTCGCTCGTACAGGCGTACGAGTTCCGTCACTTCTATGACGTGGTCCAAGAGATCGAAGCGACCGACGACGATCCAGGGGCACTGCAGTCATTGCTAGCCCACCTGCGGAACTGGCAGGTGCTAGAGAGCCGGGCGATCCTCGAAGTGGTTCGCGGGCGTCTCCAGATCGTCGACAAGTTCCACAGCATGATCGTCAACAATGTCCCCGAAACCGCACCTCATACAGGAACAGACAACATTCACGATCTGATCGCCGGCTCTCCCTGGCTACTGGATCCCGAATGGCAAGTCCTCGCCGAGGAACGGACCATTTCGCGGCAACTAGGGGAATGGCTGTGCGAGGATATCCCCGACGAGGCCAGGCGACTCCGCTACGACTTTCTGGCCCTCGCCGACGAAGCCCGTGTCGTCGTCGTCGAAATCAAGCGCCCCGGCCATCCCGTCGAGTTCGAGGAGCTCCAGCGGCTCGAGACTTACAAGGAGAAGCTGAGTCTCGCCGACGAGCAACGCAGACTACACATGGTGATGGTCTGTGGCGGGAGACTCAACGTGTCGGCCGACGTTCAACAGAACTGGGCCAGCCGGACAGATGGCGCGATCCTGCTCTGGAGTCGGGTGTACGAGCGCGCGAGGCGCTACTACGAGCACTACCGCGCCATTCTGGAACGCCACGTTCGAGACCCCTCGTTCGCACGAAAGAGCAGCGAGGTGCTGCAAACTCGCCGCATTCTCCAGAGTGGCACTTCTTACCGAGGTCCCGCCGAAAGAGCAAGCGGTCTCGGACCACAAGACACTAGGCTGGAAGACGACGCGGGGGATTGACGAGACTGTACCCTCGGCTAAGACGGCTAAGCACATCTGCGCGAAGGCACGGGCACACCTGTGGATCACCTAACATCCGTAGAGCGATCAGCCTTGATGGGCCGCGTCCGCGGAAAGGACACATCGCCCGAGAGGGTCGTTCGGCACCTCGCCCATGCCATGGGGTGCAGGTACCGCCTGCACAGGCGCGATCTTCCTGGCTGTCCTGATCTAGTCTTCCCGTCCAGACGCAAAGTAGTACTCGTTCACGGCTGCTACTGGCACCGGCACACCTGTCGACGCGGCCGAAGCACTCCTCGAACGAACTCGGCTTTCTGGCTGGCGAAGTTCGCGGACAACGTCAAGAGGGACCGTCTGAACAAGAGGGCACTCCGTCGACTCGGCTGGGAGATTCTGGTCGTTTGGGAGTGCGAGACGCGCCCTTCGGCCAGGGATAATCTCGCCAAGAAGCTACGCCGCTTTCTGGAGGCGTAGACGCTCGGACGCCGTTCGTCCAAACGCGCGGGGGAGTACTTTGCAGTGGGGCGTGTTGCCCGTCACACTCCGCTCGTCGTCTGCGTAGTCGGCTTGTCGAGCAAACTGCCTTGTCCTTCGGTTGAGCGCCTCGGGTGTACTGCGACAGACCCGTCGAACGCACCTTGGGCGCGGAGATCGTCGGCGCCCAGAAGAGGTCCGTCGCAGATTCGGCTCAGAAGATCGGCCTGACGGGGCTCGAGCGCAATCAGACGACCGAGGACGTGGAGCACGTTCATCAGTTCCTTCGTGTACTCGGCCAGCCAGCCGTCGGTCTGGATTCGCTCAAGAGCAGACGGCGGGCGCCGATCGCCGATGACGGGCCGGGAGCGATCACGGCGGCGATAGCTGAACCACTGTGTAAGTACCTTCTTGCCCGACACTTCGTACTCCCAGACCGCCGGCGGCACGTTGTCGATGAAGCTGTCGCCGACCTTCAACCGGCGGAGAACGTCAAAGTACTCGATACCGTCCGGGAAGCGGTCGGAACGGGTCGAGAAGGCGCCCTCCTCCGGGATGGTGGGCCGCTCTGCCTGCGCCATTCGTGGCGGGCCGGCGAGTCGTCCCGCAGCCGGGTCCGTGAACCGCTCACCGAAGCAATGGAGCCAGATGATCTCCTGCCCCACCTCGACCGCCTCGGCGAACAGTGAAGCGTCAGCGGTTGTCGGGAACCGGAGGCCGGGCTGCACCAAGTCGTGACGGAAGCGCGCCGTGTACGCGGGACTCGCAGCGACCGCCGCGAAGTAGGCCATGAGGTCGGATGCGCCGATGGCGATGCCCAAGGCTTCGGCCGCTACCCTGAGCAAGCCGCTCTTGACGTTCGGAGTCCGACAATCACGATCTGCCCAAAGAGGGAACACCCGACCGCCTCGGCCGTTGTAGTGATGCAGATCGGGTATCGCGGCAGAGAAGGTGACCGCCGGACCCGCAGAGATCGGGTGCGACTGCAGTGCAGTCATGTAGACCTGCCGGTCCGAATGGGACCCCCAGAGTGTCGGATTCGGCCGATTGATGAGCCGCCCGTCCGGGATGATCCACTGGCGATCGAAAGAGCGGTGACCGTAGGGAACGGGCGAGATCGCATCTCCTGTGTCCGAAGCGACCGGCCCGGAGCGAAACTTGTGGCCATGGAGCCCCCGTCGCAGAGGCTTGTAAACGTGCTTGTCCCCCTGCGGGTGCGGGTAGAAGAGCGCCTCCTTGGTCCCGGTGTCAGTTTCGGACTGCAGCGCCTTCCAGCGCCGTTGAAGCGTTTCGCGATCGGGAGCGACTATCCAGGTCCGTCCCGGCATGACGCCCGAGCCGTCGTAGTCGAACAGGTCTTCCAGGGCCGCAAACTCACGCCACGCCCCGGCCGGTCGGGGGAGGAACGAAGCGCGAGGATCCGACGGTGACTCGGTCCAGTCCTCGTCGTCGAGCCTTATCCGCCCAAGCGCCGCGAACTTCTCAGCTCTACGTCCGCGCGGCAGAGACCGGTAGCGGACCCGCGCTGGCCCGCCCGAGCCTGCATCGGTGCTGCGAAGGGCCATGACGATGCACACCGGTTGTTGCACACCCTGGAATACGCGGGTCCGCACTTCCGGCCGATGCCCCTCCGGAGAGCAGTCGATGACCCAAATCTCGTCCGCGTCTCGGCGGAGCTCCGCGCGCATTTTCTGAAAGCCGGGTCCGTTCAGAAAGCCCGCCACTGTGATGAAGCAGACAATGCCGCGGCGATCCGCCAACCGCGTGCTTTCTGCCGGTGACGAGTCATCTTCTGTAGGACGGTCTATCCGATGGTCGTCTGTTCGAGGCAGATCCCCATCGCCGAAGACCTTCCATGTCGCCCAGCGCCAGAAGTAGACGTAGAGATTGCGTAGATGTTTGGCATGGGCACCGACTCCCCACTCCGCTGGAGGCATCCACCGGTGGAGCGGCGCACCGATCTCCTTGCCAGTCGAGCCGCTCTCGATCCAGCCGCCGAGCCCCTTTGCCTTCTCCTTGTAGGGCGGATTGCCGATGACGACCGTGATCTTCTCCTGCCGCTTGATGGCATTGGCGCGCCGGCGAGACTCGCCGAGGGGCATGAGGATGTTCGGCAGGTACTCCTCCTCGGCGTAGGGGTTGCCAAGCGTGTCGGTCACGAACAGCCGCGTTTCGGGCGTCGCGTCCGGGTCGCCGAGGAGCGCTCGCAGTTCCGCAAGGAGGCGTAGCTGCGCCACCGCGAAGGGACCGAACTGCATCTCGAACCCGATTAGACGAGCAACCGAATCCTCGACAACGATCCGCGGCCCTCCGGGCCCCTGGTCGGCCGCCGTGGTCTGCGCGATGCGGCGGAGAACACCCAGCAGGAAGGTACCGGTCCCGGTCGCCGGATCGGCGATGGTCACCTCCTGGGAAGCGAGCCCACCGTGCAAGCCGAATCGCTGCCCGGAGCTTAGGGCCTCGTCGACCAGCCGCACCATTGCGTGTACCACCTCGGGCGGCGTGTAGTACGACCCCGTCTTCTTCTTGAGCTCATTGTCGTAGACGCTCAAGAAGTCCTCGTAGAAGTACAGCCAAGCTTCTGGTTTACCCTTGCTGACGGTAAGCCAATGAACCGCGTCGAGCACACGCGTGAGGGTAGCCAGCGAGGTCTTGAGAGCCATCTCGTTGTCGGCGTCATCAGTGAGGATTCGGAGCGCAGTACCGATGAGTGTGTTGGTGTCGCGCAGCTCGCCGGCCACTCGATCTAGACCATCGGCGAGCCGGATGTTGCGCGCCCGCGCCATCAGCATCCCGAACGTGACCGCTTGGGCGTAGCCGTCCGCGAAGGCCTCGTCCGTCGCCCTCGGAAACAGGAGTTTCCGCCAGTCCGTCGCGAGGTTCGTGAGCGAAGGCGAACCGCGGCCTAGCTGCTCTGTCACCTCTTCACGCAGCAGCCGACATAGGCGGGCCGTCGTGTCGGCAAGTTCCTTGGCCGAACGGGGAGGCAACGGGTCCCACCGGAAGAAGTCCTCGAAGACGAACAAGAGGCTGTCGGGTGCGGACAGCTTTCCGCCGGCGGTCTCGACGTCACCTTCCAACTGAACGACGTGCTCCACTAACTCGCCATTGCGCCAGAGGCTGAATCCGTTGCCGTCCGTGTAGATGAGGTTCGGGAGCGTCTGGAGCTTCGCCCACTGTTCCTGGTCGTGCGGGTCGCGGAAGCGTCGGGGATCGGCGCCCTTCCCAGGCGCCTTGACCTCGATGAAGCCGATCAGAGTGTCGCTGCGGGTTACCGCGTAGTCGGGCCGGGTCTTGATGTCGGCGAGCGGCGTCTCGCCGACCATGACCACGGTCCCAGACCGCAGCCCCGCCAACTCGGCGAGATCCCCGACCAGTGTCTCCAGCGGAGCGCGCAACTGATCCTCCGGCGCACCGCTCACGACGGGGTTCGAGAGCTTGGCTTTGGCTTCGCGTCCGAATGCGGAAATGGCTTGCTGGAGTGACATTCGTAGCGTACTTGCGGGTGAAGGCACTATCGTCGCACAGTCAAATACGAGGCTCCCGCCCCAACCTCAGTGCGCTAGCCGAAGACGCCGGCTAGAGGCATCGCCAGCATCAGTTCCCCTAATGCTCGACGGTTGCCTATGAGTCGAGACTAATGTAGGCTCTTGCACTTACGATGCAAGGGCTCAGGATCTTCTGCGATGTCGCGGACTTGCGCAGCTTC
>WTGL01000239.1:6974-7543 GCA_011523565.1 Acidobacteriota bacterium | reverse complement strand
GCAACGACCGACGAGATGATGGTCGGCTTCATCCACTACACGTTCAGCGACAAGACGCAGCAGACGAACATGCCCACCTTCATCGTGCCCGAGCAACTCAGGCAGCAGATGGAGCAGGTTCGGGAGTTCCGGCGGAAGCAGAGGGAAGCGGCCAAGGCAGCGGCAGCCGAGACCGGCGGCCCCTGATTTCGCCGATCCTCGGGTAGAGAGGCCGCGACTACTTCTCGCCCTCGCCGGTTTCGGCGGCTTCCTCCTCGTCCTCCGACTCCGGAGCGCTCTCCCACTCGTACTCGATCCCGCGGACGTGGCGCTCGAACCAGTCGATCTCCACGTTCACCTTGAACAGCTCGTGGCGGAGTTCCCGCCAGCCGTGGGGCTCCCGCGGAGCGATGTAGAGGTGGGTCTCCACTCCGTTCGTCTTGAGCGCCCGGTAGAGCTCCACTGACTGGGGTGGCGGCACGCGGACGTCGTTCTCACCCACCAGGACGAGCGTCGGAGTCGTCACCTTGTAGACATCCTTGAGCGGCGAGTTCTCCCAGTAGACCCCGATCGGGGCGTCCTCCTGCCAC
>WTGL01000239.1:4693-6964 GCA_011523565.1 Acidobacteriota bacterium | reverse complement strand
CGAGGACGCCGCCTTGAAGCGGCCGGTGTGGGTGATGATCTTGTTCGTCATGTGGCCGCCGCCGCTCCAGCCCATCTTGGCCATGCGGTCGCCGTCGACGAGTCCGAGCTCGATCAGGTGGTCGACCCCGGTCATCACGTCGAGGTGCGCCTGATGGAAGTAGTGGCCGACCATGTCGCGCAGGAACGGATCCCCGTAGCCCGTGCTCCCCCGGTAGTTCGGCTTGAAGACGAAGTAGCCGCGGGCGGCCAGCACCTGGACGTAGTTCGACCAGCGGCCGAACCCGAACTTGTCAGAGGCCGCGGGCCCGCCGTGCGTCTGGACGACCAGGGGGTACCGGGTGCCCTCCTCGTAGTCGAGCGGGTAGTAGAGGAGGCCCTCGACTTCGACGCCGTCCTCCCCCGGCCAGCGGATCGCTTCCTGGCGGGGCAGCAGGAAGGTCTCGCCCAGGAAGTCGTAGACCGACGTCACCTTGGTGGGAATGCCGCCGCCCGCCGGCATCACGTGGATGTCGCCGGCGTTCTCGCGGTGGTTGATGCCGAAGGCGTGCAGGCCCGCATCCCGGGAGTAGTGCCACGAGCCCAGCGCGTGGTCCCCGTCGGTCAGCGCCCTCGGCGCTGAATCGTCGACCGCGGCGTGGAAGAGCTGACTTCGCACGCCGGTGTTCGCAGCGAAGTAGATCGTGCCGTCCTCCGCCCAGCGGGCGCCGTTGACCTCGTGGGGCATCTCCTCGTACAGCAGACGGTGCGGACCGCCGGTGGCGGGGACGACGAAGACGTTCGTGTTGAAGTAGGTCTCCAGGTCGGCGCTGGAGTTGGTCAGGAACATGACGCGTCGCCCGTCGGGAGACAGCTCAGCGCCGGACTCGCTCACCGTGTTGTCGGTGAGCTGCAGGGCGTTGCCGCCGTCCGCGTCCATGATCCAGACCTCGCCCTCGTCCCGGTTGTCGAAGAGCGGAGAGGGCGCCCGGTGGTGGGCGATGCGCGCCCCGTCCGCCGAGATCCGGAAGCCGACGACCGAGAAGTCGCCCTCGGTGATCCGCTCGGCGCTGCCCCGGTCATCGCCGGTCCAGGCGACGCGGAACAGGTGGCGCTGTTTGTAGTCCTCGTCGAAGGCGAAGACGTCGTCCTTCAGTTCGTCCTTCTTCTTCTCCTCGGGAGTCTTCGGATCGGCGGCAACGAAGAAGATGTGCTCGCCATCCGGGGAGAACTCGTAGGTCTGAACGGAACTCTCGTGGCTGGTCAGCGGAGAAGCTTCCCCACCGCCGTTCGGCAGGAGATAGATCTGGGAGAACTCGTCCTCGCCGCGGGTCGCAAGAAAGGCGACGTAACTCCCGTCCGGCGACCAGCGAGGGCTCGACTCCCCCTTCTCGCCGTACGTCAACCGCACGTCACCCACGCCGTCCATCCCGATCCGGCGGATGTGGGTCGTGCGGCCGTTCTTCTTCCAGTCCGTGTCACTCCGCGCATACAGGAGCTGGTCGCCGTCCGGGGAGATGCGCGGACTGCCGACGCCGGGCACGTCGATCAGTTCGACGATCGTGATCGGACGCTTGTCCCCGGCGAAGCTCGGCGCCACGGCCGCAGCAACGACAAAACCAGAGACAAGGACCGCGGCCGGGAGAACAGGCCGGCGCGGCCCGCGGGCGTGCGGCGTCAGGGCGCGTGTCATCGAATCTCCTCGCTGTCGTCCGGGGATAGGGTTCGGCCGATCATCGTATCTCGCTGAAAGGCTGTACCAGGAATGACCAGAGCCCATCTCCACCGCACCGCGATCGGCCATGCGTTGCTCGGCCTGATGCTGGCCGCGAACGCGCCGGCTCAGGATGTCGGGCTGACGCCGGAAACAGCGGCCCAGGTCGATGCGGTGTTCAAACTCTGGGACCGGGAAACCACGGCCGGCTGCGCCGTCTCAGTGACCCGGGCCGGCGAGACCGTGTACGCCCGTGGATTCGGCATGGCGCACCTGGAGCAGCCGGCGGCCATCACGCCGGAGACGATCTTCGAGGCCGGCTCGGTCTCCAAGCAGTTCACCGCCGCGGCGATCGTTCTCCTCGCGCTCGACGGCAAGCTCTCGCTCGACGACCCGGTGCGTGAGTATCTTCCCGAACTGCCGGACTTCGGCGCGCCGGTCACGATCCGCCATCTCCTGACCCACACCAGCGGGCTCAGGACGTTCCGGCCGCTGGTCGCCCTCCGGGGACGGCCCGACGGCTTTGCCGTGCACACCAACGCCGAAGTCCTGGCCCTCATGGCCCGGCAGCGGGATCTC
>WTGL01000239.1:2363-4683 GCA_011523565.1 Acidobacteriota bacterium | reverse complement strand
TACAGCAACGCTCCCTACATCCTGAGCGTGGTGCTGGCCGAGCGCGTTTCCGGGCAGTCGTTCAACGAGTTCACTACCGAGCGAATCTTCGGTCCTTTGGGCATGACGAACACGCTCTGGCGGGACGACTTCACCCAGATCGTCAAGGGTCGCGCCACCGCCTACGGAAGCGGCAGGAGCGGCGGGCTCCACACCAACATGGCGAACACGGAAGTCTTCGGCAACGGCGGCCTGCTGACGACGGTGGGCGATCTGCAGCGCTGGAACCAGGAGCTCGACGAGCCGAAGGTCCTCGGGCAGGAGCTCGTCGACATGCTGGAGACTCCCGGACGGTTCAACGACGGGACGGAGAGCGACTACGCGCTCGGGCTCGCTATCGGCGAGTACCGCGGCGAGCGCGAGATCGCTCACAGTGGCGGCACCGCCGGCTACCGGGCCTGGCTCGCCCGCTATCCCGACCGCGACCGCCTGTCGCTCGCTCTCCTGTGCAATCACGGCGACATCAGTCCCGTAGCGGTCGGCCACCGCGTGATCGACGTCTTCCTCGGGCCGGCCGAGGAAACCGCGGACGCCGAGAGTCCGAAGCCGAGCGTCGACGTCGCGCTCGAAGACCTGGAACGCTGGGCGGACCCCTATCTCCACACCCGCACCGACTCGATCGTCCGGATCACGGTCCGCGACGGCGCGCTCTCTTTCGGCGCCGTGAGGACAAGGCCGCTCGGAGAAGACCGGTTCGCGGTCGGCCTCTCGGGCCTCGTCGTAGCGTTCGAGACGGAAGAAGACGGCGTGAGAGCGCTGACCGTGGCGGACGATCCGGCGCGCCGCTACCGGGCGATGCCCGCGGCTACGCCGACGCCCGAGGAGTTGGCGGAGTACGTCGGCTCCTACACGAGCGACGAACTAGACGTGACCTACTCGGTCGAGTTCCAGGACGGCAAGCTGGTGTTTCGTCGTCCGCTCGAGAAACCGCGCGCGCTCGAGCCCCTGTTCCAGGACGCTTTCGAACTGAGCGATCCGCTGCTCGAAAGGTTCCCGGCCCCCGCACTGTTCAGCACCGTCGTCGCCTGGCCGGCGCGCTTCGAGCGGGATAGCAGCGGGCGTGTGACCGCGCTCTACATCAGCGATTCGTCGCGGGTGCGCCGACTGCGGTTCGACCGGCGCTAGAGCGACGCACCGAATCAGCCGATGTCGCCGGTGTTCCCCGCCATCAGCCGGATCGCGGCCTTGCGCGGCAGGAGGCGTGTGAGCAGGACGGCGACCAACCGGTTGACGAGTCCAGGCACAAACCGCGGACCCTTGCCGAGAGCATCCAGCGTTCGCCGCGCCACCGCATCGGGGTCGAGCATGCCCGGCACCCGGCCCTTGCCCGAGCGCTTGTAACCCGGCGTGGGAATCGCGCCGGCGCAGCAGGTAACCACATCGATGCCCTGCTCGCCGAGCTCCTGCCACAGGCCCTCGCCAAGGACGGTGTTGAATGCCTTTGTGGCGGCGTAGGCAGCCACCCGCGCCGTCCCCTGCAGACCCGCCAGTGAGGACATCAGGATCACCCCGCCGCGGCCCCGGCGCTCGAGACCCGGCAGCAGCGTGTGCAGCATGACGACCGGCGCCCGGACGTTGACGTCGACGGCGCGCTCGAGCGCCTCGGCGTCGGCGTCGACGAAGCGCCCCACCGGGACGAAGGCGGCGTTGTAGACGAGCAAGCCCAGGTCGAGGTCCTCGGTGGCGGCACTGAGGGCGTCGGCGAGGCTCGGGCTGGCAAGGTCCATCGCCAGCGGCCGCACCTCGACGCCGTACCGCACCCGAAGCCTGCCCGCGAGGTCATCCAGCAAGGACTCGCGCCGGGCGATCAGCACGAGGTCGACGCCGCGCTCGGCGAGGCACTCCGCGAACGAGGCGCCGAGACCCTCCGAGGCGCCGGCGACGAGTGCCCAGCCCCCGTAGCGATCGCGGAATGAGGTCACGCCGGCACCGCATCCGCGAACGTCTCCGCTACGCTGCGGTGCCGACGCTCGCCATTTGAAGCACCCACCATGGAGACTCGATCGTGAGGCTAACAACGTCTCTGCTCGGTGTTCTGCTGTTCGCGCTAGGGGCGACCGCGGTCGCCCAGCCGCCCAACGTCGTCCTCGTGATGACGGACGATCAGGGCTACGGCGAACTCTCCGCGCACGGAAACCCCGTGCTCGAGACGCCGCATCTCGACCGGCTGCGCGGCGAGAGCGTCCGCCTGGACGACTTCCACGTGGCGCCGATGTGCACGCCGACCCGCGGGCAACTGCTGACCGGCATGGACGCCGCCCGCAACGGCGCGATCAACGTC
>WTGL01000239.1:1908-2353 GCA_011523565.1 Acidobacteriota bacterium | reverse complement strand
GGCCGGCTACCGGACGGGAATCTTCGGGAAGTGGCACCTCGGCGACAACTACCCCTTCCGGCCGGAGGACCGCGGATTCGACGAAACCGTGTGGTTCCCCTCCTCCCACATCGGCTCGGTGCCCGACTTCTGGGGCAACGACTACTTCGACGACACCTACATTCGCAACGGCAGGCGAGAGGCGTTCAGGGGGTACTGCACGGACATCTTCTTCGACGAAGCGATCGACTTCATGCGGCGCTCCGTGGAGTCCGGGACGCCCTTCCTGACCTACATCGTTCCCAACACGCCGCACGGTCCGCTGATCGCCAAGGAGGAGGACGAAGCCGCGCTGGCGGCCGCCCTGGCCCGGCCCGAGTTCGCCGACATGAGCACAGCGCTGAAGACCAGGCTGAGCAGGTACCTGGGGATGGTCCGCAACATCGACACGAACATGGGCAGGCTC
>WTGL01000239.1:665-1898 GCA_011523565.1 Acidobacteriota bacterium | reverse complement strand
GGAAGGCGGCCATCGGGTGCCCTTCTTCATCAGTTGGCCGAACGGCGACCTGGCCGACCCGCAAGACGTGACGGGCCTGACCCAGGTGCAGGACGTCCTGCCGACGCTTCTCGACCTCTCCGGCATCGAGACACCGGCGGCCGCGAACTTCAACGGCGTGAGCCTGGCGCCCGTGCTGCGCGGAGACGCCGGTGTTCCCGAGGACCGGATGCTGATCATCAACTACAGCCGCATGCCGTCCGGGTTCAACTACCCCTCGCCGTACACCCAGTCGATCCTGACCCGGAGTCACGCCGGGGTCCTGTGGAAGCACTGGCGCCTGCTCGAAGACCGCGAGCTCTACGACCTGGAATCGGATCCGCTACAGACCACCAACGTGATCGAGCAGCACCCCGAAGTGGTCGCCAGGATGCGGGACCACCTCTACGAGTGGTGGGACGAGGTGGCCGCTACCGCCAACGAACCCCAGCGGATCGTCATCGGCGACGACATCGAGAACCCGATGATGTTGACCGGCTGCGAGTGGCTCGACGTCTTCGTCGATCAGCAGGCGCAGGTTCGCCGCGGTACCCGCAAGACCGGCTACTGGCTGCTCGACGTGGCCGAAGCGGGCGAGTACGAGTTCGCGCTCCGGCGCTCCACTACGAAGGCCTCACCCAGATGCCGCCGGACGGCAAGCTGCCGGCACACGTGATCGCCGACTTCGAGCAGTGGATCCGGCGCGGCGCGCCCGACCCGCGCGCCCGCGGGGAGCAGACGGTGGTCGCCACCAGATCGGCCGAGACGTTCGACTACGGCCCCGGCCGCGAGCACTGGGCCTTCCGGCGGGTCGAGGACCCCGCGCTCCCCGAGGTCGAGAACGAGGCCTGGGTCAGCCATGACCTCGACCGCTTCATCCTGGCGAGGCTCGAGGGACGCGGCCTCGCGCCGGTGGCCCCGGCCGACAGGCGCACGTTGCTACGCCGCGCCACCTTCGATCTGATCGGCCTGGCCCCTTCGGAAGCGGAGATCGAGGACTTCCTCGCCGATTCGAGCCCCGACGCCTTCGCCCGGGTGGTCGACCGGCTGCTCGCCTCGCCCCACTACGGTGAGCGCTGGGGACGCCACTGGCTCGACGTCGCTCGCTACGCCGACTCGAACGGGCTGGACGAGAACATCGCCTTCCCCAACGCCTTCCGTTACCGCGACTACGTCGTCGATTCCCTGAACCGCGACAAGCCCTTCAACCGCTTC
>WTGL01000239.1:0-655 GCA_011523565.1 Acidobacteriota bacterium | reverse complement strand
CATCCTGCGCTCGACCGAGACGATGAGCAACGCCGCCGGCATGCGCTGGCTGGAACGGCCGCTGGCCCCGGAAGACGAGATCGCCGCGTACGAGGCGGCGCAGAAGCTGGTCGCCGAGGCGCAGGAGAAGGTGGACGACGTCGTCCGCGAGCAGAACGACGTCCTGCGGGGGCCGCGCCGCGCGGCCCTCGCCGAGTACCTGCTCGCCGCGGAGGAGGCCTACGCCGCCTGGAGCGACGACGAGGCGAAGCAGGAGGAAGCGCGCGAGACGTTTCGCCGGGTCGCCGCGGACCGAGGACTTGAGCCGCCAGTCCTCGAACGCTGGGTCAGGGCCTTCTACCGCTACCGGGAGGGCCCGCCGGTCGAGGGAGACGCCCCGAGCCCGAGTACCGTCTTCGTGATCTGGAACGCCTACGCGGCCTCCTCGCCCGATCGCTACGAGCAGGTGACCGAGGAGCTGAGGGCGACCATCGCCTCGGAGAAGGTGCTGATCGCGCCCCTCACCCGAAGCCTCGTCCGCGGACCGGCGCCGAAGACGCTGGAGGAAGTCGCCTGGCGCTACGCGAGCCTGTTCGCGACGATCGAGATCGCCTGGGAAGAACACCTCATGCGACTCGGGCTCAAGGACGAGGACGACCTCGCGCCCTCGGACTTC
>WTGL01000117.1:4663-7569 GCA_011523565.1 Acidobacteriota bacterium | reverse complement strand
CAGCACCTCCTGCGCGGTGTGCTCGCGCTCGGGATCGCGGGTGCGAGAGACCAGGCCGGACTCAATGTTCCGGGCCTGGGCCACGGTCAGCCCCGGCCGCACTCCGGCTCGCCGCGCCAGCCGGGAGGCGGCGACGATCCGCGCCGACGGACCTTCGTGGACCACGACCGCCTCGCGGGCGAGTTCGGGCGCTCCCCGCAGGTAGGCGGCGAGGGGAAACAACGCTGCTCGCATGCAGGCGATGCGGGCTTTTCGCTTACCCGGCATGATGCGATCCGCAGCCGCAGGCGGCGAGGGGGCTGTGACCTTCAGAAGCCGCCCTCAGGCAGGCGATGCGGGCTTTTCGCTTACCCGGCACGTCTCAGCGTTTCGGCGGGCAGGCCGGAGCGGCGGTTCTTCGTTCGTTGGAGAGGCACGTCTGGCAGGGGGTGCCGCAGGCTGCCGGTAAGCATGCGCAGCTCGACTTCGGCCGCGGCGCCCGGCCGTTCGCCGCGCGACTTGGCGAGTTCGAGCCGGGTTGCGAGCCCGTCGAGCAAGCGCGGGCTTCTCGGCGCGGCCTGCGCCCAGAGGGCACGGACCGGCGATGTTCGCGACCCCAGATCGAGGACTTTCTGCGGCGCCGTGCCGCCGGCGCGGTACGGCGTCGCGATCAACAGTGCAGCCTGATGGCTCTCAGCCATCCGGCGCAGCCGCAGCCAGGCCGACTCCTTGCCGCGGCCACCGGAGATCGGCGGCAGCCCGAGATCGATCACGACCAGGGGGAAGCCGCCGCCGATCAGGACTTCCGCGCTGCCCAGCGCCTGCTTCAATCGCTTGGGCCGCGCCCAGAGCAGCCGTTCGAGGTCGACTCCGGCGCGCGCCGCCGCCTGCGGATCGAAGTGGTCTCCCAGATCGACCAGCGCCGCCGATTCACCGCTCTCGGTGGCGCCGGCCAGCAGTTCCAGCACCAGGGAAAAGCGGCCGCTGCTTCGGGGACCGACCAGCTCGATCGTCTGTCCGCGGCGGATGCCGCCGCCGAGCAGCCGGTCGACGCCGGCAAGCCGCGTGGCGAAGACGTCGGCGTCTCCTTCCTGGATTCCGGCCTGATCGTCGCCGCTAACCAGATCCCGCCCGCGCCGGATCTGGCGCACCAGGGACCGCGGCCACTGCGAGTCGGTGAGAGCTGCGGGCAGGGAAGTCACGGCACCGTGGAGCAGAACGAGAGAAGTGGGAAGAGACCATCTTAGCGCAACTAAGGCGTAAACGGGAAGCTCGCTTTGTTGTGGCGTCGCCATTTCAGGCGGTGTAGAAACGGCCTCCTATGGCCTCGTATTAAGACTTGGGGCCTAACTTTGAATAGGTCGAACCCTTATTCAAAGTTCCTCTACATGCCTCTTGCAGCCCGGAGTGCGTTCAGCGCAGCCGCTGGAGGAACCACCAGTGGTGTCCCTCCAGGTCCAGGGCTCCGTAGCTCCGGTCGACCCAATAGCCCTCGCCGTAGTCCTGGGTCGCCGGCTCGACCGTGATCTCGGCGCCCGCCGCCCGCGCCCGCTCGCAGTGCGCGTCGGCGTCGTCGGTTCGTCCAGGATCGCCGTTCGCGGTGTTCCGATCCAGGCGGCGGCGAGGAGAACCCGACGGCGCTGGCCTCGGGACAGCTCGCGGATGGAGAGATCGGCGGAGTCCTCAAGATCCGTTTCGTCCAGCATCTGGTCGACTTGCTGCGCCGGCTGCGATCTCAGGCGGCAGACGAGACGCAGAACCTCGCGGATCGTCGCGAACGGCGTCACGTCGGGTTCCTGGGGAACGAACGCGAGGTCGGAACGGGCCGCGACTTCTCGCCGCCACAGATCGGAACCGTTCACGAGGACTCTCCCGGCGTCCGGTCTCTCCACTCCGGCCGCGAGCTTCAGCAACGTCGTCTTGCCGGCGCCGTTCTCACCGGAGAGCAGGGTCACTCCGCTAGCGACCTCCAGGTTCAGATCGCTGAAGATCCGGGCCCGGTCGTCGTAAGCGAAGGCGACGCCTTCCATGTGGAGGCTTCGCGTCACGACTCCGCCTCGCGAGCAGCGTCGAATCGACGCTCCAGGTAGAGCCCCGCCTTGAGCGACCGCTCGCGTCTGGCCGACGCTTCCAGTACGAGCGGCGAGGCAAGTCCCAGGACGAGCGCGGTCAGGGGTTGCAGGCTCGTGAGGAGGGCGGCCAGGAGGGCCTCGATCCAGGTCCACGATCCGAGTCGCGTGAGTCCCCGGAGCGAGTTCCGCATCCGTCCCGGCAGCCGGACCGCCAGAAAGACGAGGAGCGCGAGGACGGAAAGGCCACTCGAGGCCGGCAGGTAGAGAAGCGGGATCAGGAGGGGGCTGGCAATCAGCAGCAGCAGGACAGCGTCCGCGGCGACTCTTCGTCTCGCGGACCAGGGGAGCGATCGGGACCAGGCCCAGGGCGGCCGGCGGGCGCTCAACAGCGTCGCCACGGCGAGAACCGTCGCGGTCACGCCCAGTGAGGCGCCGAGCCGCAACACGAGGTCGGTCTGATCGGCTGTGAACTCGTTGTTGTGGATGGCCAGGCCGGTCGGCGCCGCGAACAGGGCGGCGGGAAGGTGAGCCAGTGTGATCCACAGTCCGAGCGCTCGCAGGGAGAAGACGAGTTGACCGGTCGGAAGACGCCGGCCGAACGACCGAAGGGAGGACGGAACGGACGGGACGCGCGCGGAGCGGTGCGACCAGCGCCCGGCCTGGAAGCAGGCGAGACTGAGAAGGGCCACGGCGGCCGCCAGACCTGGAAGCGAGGCGCTCGCCGCCAGCGGTACGGCGACGGCGGCACAGGCGCGAACCCGCCCCGGCGCCGGCGTCCAGGTGCCTGCGGCCGCCAGGGCCACGAGTGGCAGAGCAACCAGGGCTCGGGGCGAGGCCGGCTCGCCGAGCAGTGAC
>WTGL01000117.1:2469-4653 GCA_011523565.1 Acidobacteriota bacterium | reverse complement strand
ACCGGCGGCCCAGCGGGTCCGTAGACCGACGGGTAGATGAAGCTGCCAACCGCGATGGGCCGGCGCCAGACGCCGCGCCGCCGCGGCAGCGGCCACGATCGCCCAGACCGCGACTCCGAGTCGGGCGGCGGAGAACGCCTCGGGCGTTGCGATACCGGCTGCCAGACCCTTGAGCAGTAGCTCCCGCGCCTGCGGCGGCTGTAGCGCCAGCAGAACCAGTAGAAGCACCAACTGGAACGTCGCGAGGCCAAGGGTGACCCGCGCGCCGGAGGAAAGGTGGAAGCGGTAGCTCGCTCCCAGCCCGGTTGTTGTCATTGTTTGGCGCACCCGCTTGCCTCGAACATCCCGGCGTTCTTGGCCAGAAACAGGCAGCCATGGCGTTCTATCTCCAGGGCCGCCGCGTCTCGTAGCTCGTCCAGTTTGCCGGGATGCGCCAGGGTGCCTCCGGTCGAGCGCACGTAAGCGATCAGGGGTTCGACTTCGGTGATCTCCAGGGCGTCTTCATAGCGGTGAGTTGCGACGGAGGCAAACACCCTCTTCAGCTGGGCTCGGCCGGTTTCGAGGCTAAAGCGGTCGATCGTGGTCTCCTCCTGGCGCTGGTCCTCCTGATGCAACGCTTGCCGTACCCAGGCGCCCAGGCCGATCCCGTCGGTGAGCCCATTGGTCGCAGCGTACAGACGTCCGTCAGCTCTGAGTACCCGGCGCAACTCGATCAGTGCCCGTTCCCGATCGGGCACATGGTAGAGCATGTGGTTGGCGATCACTCCGTCGAACCAATCGTCTTCGAACGGCAGATCCTGGGCGTCGGCGACGCGATAGGAGAACCGTGCCCTGCCAAGCCGTGTGGCGGCGGCGTCGAGCATGCCGGGCGAAAGATCAACCAAGGTGATCTCCCATCCCGACGGAATCCGCGGTCGATTGACACGCCAGAGGTCTCCTGGTCCGCAGCCCAAGTCCAACAGGCGCGCCGCCTTCCCGAAGGCGAACCGATCGAAGACCCATGGCAGCCAGCCTCGCGGATTGACGCTGAAGCGGGCATGCAACTGGGCGCGGTCTTGGAGATTGCTGGGGTCGCGGTACTGGTCCTCGAGCAGGTACTTCGGGTCGGTCATCCTGTTCATGTCGCAGTTCCGATGCCTCGGCTCCTACGCGGCGCGCGGTGCGTTTCGTTCACGGGCTACCGCCGCTTCGAGATGTGGCGGCGGCCGCCACAGGCATTCCATGACGTAAGGCAGGTCGAGCGGCCGGCCGTCCCAGGTCGGCATCGACTCCTTACCCGTGATCAGGATGCCGGCGTTCTCCAGGTGCTCGACCAGTTCCCGGGCGGCGTGGAGGCCTGCTGGCGGTGGCGCCGGGCTGTGCTCCAGCGGTCGTCCCCGGTGATGGAAGAACTGTACGGTGCCGTCCTTGCTCATCCGCACACTGAAGCCGCCTTCATGGAGCAGTCGGTGGTGTCGCCGGCAGAGGAGCACGAGGTTCGAGAGCTTCGTCTCGCCGCCGTCGGCCCAGTGGACGATGTGGTGGGCATCGCAGTGTTTCGAGGTGCAGCCGGGGAAGCGGCAACCCTGGTCGCGGAACTCCAGGGCGCGTCGGATCGGAGGTGGAATCGTGCGCGTCTTGCGGCCGACGCTCAGAATCTGGCCCGATCGGTGAGTGATCCGGACTTTGCCGGCGTCGCAGGCCAGACGCCGGGCCGTTTCCGCGGAAACAGGAACGTGGGAGTCGCCGAGCCACGCGCCCCGCGGTGAAGACTCCGCGTTGGCCGGCTGGAATCCGGCAGGCGCTTCCGCGGAAACGCGTTCGGCTTCAGCCGTCGCAGCCGGATGTTCCCGAGCGTGCGCCGACGGCGTTTCCGCGGGAACGTGTGCCGCGGGCGTTTCCGCAGAAACACACGACGTGCAGCCGACCTCCAGACCCACCGCCGGGGACCTCAGGTCCTCTTCGGACGCATGAACGACAACCTGGTAGCGGTCGCCGCTTGAGCCAGGGTCGAGACCGCCCTTGAGCGCACTCTCGGCGACGAGCGCCAGCGCATCGGCCCGCAGCTTGCCGGCGGGCGGCCGGTCCTCCTGGCCCTCCGCGTAGAGCTTCTCGCTCGCCGCCTTCAGCGCCTTCATCACTACCTCGCCCGCTTCCGGCGCCAGCCGCCCGCGGATCACGAACATGCCGTTCTCATCGATGTGA
>WTGL01000117.1:653-2459 GCA_011523565.1 Acidobacteriota bacterium | reverse complement strand
GCCCAGGGCGTGGGCGACCCGCACCTTCTCGCGGGCCGCGCCGGGTGCAAGGCCGACTCGCCAGGTGAGCCACTGCGCACAACTGAGAAAGCCGCAGTTCCAACCTTCCTCTTCGTCGAACTTGCGGATCAGTACGAGCAGCTCGTACTCCGCCGCGTCGATTCGCGCTGCGAGCGTAGCGATCTCCTCGCCCAGGCGCTCCTTGGTGCTCATGCCGGTTGCTTTGTCAATCATTCGGTTGTCATCCCATGCTGGACCTGACGGTCGGCTCTGCGGGTGTCGGAGGCCGCGAGACCGGCCCGTCGGGGACCTCCGTTGGGAAACTGAATCTATCACTTGGTCGTTGAGATACGAAAGGAACTCCAATGCAGTGGAGCGGCGTTCGTGTTTCTGGAGTCCGGGGGCCGACGTGACGCCTCAATCAATAGTGAGGAATCGGTGGCAGGCACCGGATTCGGGCTCCACGCGGCTCGCATTGGAGTATGGGCTATAGTCGCGCACGATGAGGGGAGAAGGCCTCCTGTGAACGAGGACTGCCCCATTTCGGGTCGTCAGTGAAGACCGACGCGAGCAGTGAACGGGTTTTTCTGAACCCTCTCGGTGTCCTCGAAGAGGGCAGTTCCTCCGATGACGCCCTTCGGTTCCTCTGTAGCCATGAGATCGTTGTCCTTGGCGGGGCAGACGTGGACAGCATCATCGAGCGAGACAGAGAGACTCGGCCAATTGCGGGATCGCTCGGAGACAAGCTGACGGTTTGCCGCCTCGATCAGAAGGACTTGGCCGAAATCCTATGGCCTTTGAGGGCGGCAGGCTCGGCTTTCTGCACAGGTCACTATCTCGCCACGATCACGATGGCAGGTGTTGCCGTCGAACAGCTGTTCGTGCGGGAAAGGCCTGATACTAGAGCGGAGAAGTGGCCCTTCGGGAAGCGACTGAATGAAAGCGGTTGGGACCAGTCCGACTCTGGCAAAGGAGAAAAACTGAGAGTCCTGCGGAACGACGCTGTTCATCGGGCGCAAGGCGGAAAAGCGGAGGCGCTTGAGGCCTTTCGGTTGGCTTCCTTGTTGGTGGGCGCAAGGCTTGGATGGCGCGGCCCTGACTCCGAGACGGGCACCATAGTTCTGCCTCCGGATAGGCCATGAAGGTCCAACCCAGCGAAGCGACATCTACGCCTGCTGGCGGCCGTTCTCCTACATAGTCGCCAGCCTTCGCTCGCTCGGCTATCTTTGCAGGACGTGCAGAGCGTCACGGAACCACGTCCCCCCAGTTCGGCGCGGCCGCCGCTTCGCCTTCGCCGGCCGCCCACTCGATCGTGTCGCCGACCCAGGCCTGGAACATCTCATGGTCCCAGACGTCCTCGCGGTGGCCCATCGCGTTGTAGAGGACGCGGCCGGAGCCGAGTTCGCGGCACCAGGCAATGGGGTAGGGGGCGATGTCGTAGACCTCCTGCTTGGCCCGCTCTTCGCCCGGGTCCATCAGCGCCAGGACGTGGAGTTGGTCCTTCGCGACGTTCTTGAAGAGGTACCACTCGTCCATGATCTTCCAGCTGTCTTCGACGGATTTCATCGTGGGGTGACCGGCGTCGGCGACACGGACGATCCCCGGGAACTGGGCGCCGTGGTGGACGAACTCGCCGCCGATCATGCCGACGTAGGGGGTCACGTCGTCGTTCTCGCCGTGGAAGGTATCGGTCGCGGGGTGGAAGCCGACGAAGCCGCCGCCGGCTTCGATCCAGGCGATCAGGTCGGAGATGCCGTCGGCGCTCATCGGGGGATTGCCGTCGCCGCGGAAGAAGCCCTCGCCGGT
>WTGL01000117.1:0-643 GCA_011523565.1 Acidobacteriota bacterium | reverse complement strand
GACGTGGCTGGGATGGCCGTCGGTGCGCTTGATCGCCGAGTGCTGGAAGCCGGACGACTTGCTGACGAAGAGGACCCGGACGGGGTCGTCGGCTTCAGCGTCGGAGACGATTGTGGGGGTGGCGGCGAGGAGGAGGAGTGCAAGGGCGAGCGGGGCCAGGCGGCGAAGGTAGAGCATTCGCGGAAGCTACCACTGCGCGGGCTCGCCGCTGCCATCCGTGCGCCCGAGTGACGGGCGCACGGAGTGGTTCGCGTGTGGCGCGGACCGCGCCACCCGGGTCCGCGGCATCGCGCCTGATGCCGGCCAGAAGGCCGGCGCACCGACAGTCGGCCGCTGGCCTGCTCAACTGAACTTCGCGATGACCTCTTCGCCGAACTGGCCCAGGCGGTCAGGCGGCATCGGCGGGAAGATGACCCGGGAGACGCCGAGCTCGGCCATCTCCGCCACGTGATCGGGCGGGCCGCCGTTGGCGGTGATCTCGATCGCGTCCGGGTCGCGGTCCGCCGCCGCGGCGCTTTCGCGCACGATCCCCAGCAGGTGCTTCAGCTTGTCGACGTCGCCGAGAGCGGGGAAGAAACCGTCGCCCAGCTCGCCGGCGCGGCGGGCGGCGCGCTCGGAGTGGCCGCCGACGACGATCGGCACG
>WTGL01000298.1:4298-7572 GCA_011523565.1 Acidobacteriota bacterium | reverse complement strand
CGCGCGGAGCCGCCTGGAAGCCGGTCGTTGCCGGCTGTGGCTACCCGCCAAGGCTCTCCACCATCGCGGCACGCAGTCTGGCCATGGCCGCGGCCGCCTCTTCCGTCAGGTCGTCGGGGGCCAAGGGACTTTGTTCCCGCACATCGTTCTCGAAGTCGAAGAAGCGGCCGTCGTCGTACAGCTTGTAGCGGCGGTCGTGGACGAAGGTCACTTCCGGGATGTTCAGGAAGCGCGGCCGGAAGTCGGTGAACACCCAGTCGCGGGCGGAGTCCGTTTCGCCTCGCAGCACCAGCAGGAAGCTCCGACCGTCGATCACGCGGTCGTCCGGCAGCGCGGCTCCCGCCGCCTCCAGAACCGAGGGCAGGAAATCGCTGAAGTCGACCAGTGCATCGGATACCCAACCGCCCTCGAACCCCACCGGCCAGGAGGCAACGAAGGGCACGTGAAGGCCATAGTCGATGGTCCGGCCCTTGCCGCCGGGAATCACTGTGCCATCCTGCATCGTGCTCGTGATCTGGCTGGGGGTTCCGTTGTCCGCGGTCAACAGGATCAGCGTGTTGTCGCGAACTCCCAACTCTTCGAGCCTTGCGACCGTCCGGCCGATCAGCTTGTCCGTGTAGGCCACCATGTCCCGGAAGTGGGCCGGGTCTTCGGTCTTGCGGTCTGCGGTCCAGTCCGCGCTGTCCGGCGTCGGCACGAACGGGGCGTGGACCAGGGCCATCGAGTGGTAGGCGAAGAACGGCTCGTCGGAGTCCTCAGTAACTTGCGACTCGATCCGGTCCAGGAGAAAGTCCGCGAACAAGTCGGGGCCGTACTCGCCCTCCTGGATCCCACCCACACCACCGGGACCCCAGAGCAGCGGATCGGCGTAGCGCTCTCCCTTCTCGTGGTAGTGCCAGACGAGATAGTCGTCGAAGCCGGCCTCCTCCGGCGTCTGGCCCTGACCCTCGCAGCAGTCCTTCTCCGGCGCCCAGACCTGTTCGAAGCCCGACATCTGCCACTTGCCGGCCATGAAGGTGGCGTAGCCGGTGTCCCGGAGCAGATTCGCAACGGTCACTTCGCCCGGCGGCAGGACACCCCACTCCGTGTAGTTGCGGCTGTTGTACTTCCCGGTCATCAGCTTGAGTCGTGAGGGCGCACACAGCGGCGTCGAGTACGCGTGTGTGAAGCGGACCCCGTCCGCGGAGAGTCGATCGATACTCGGGGTTTCGTACGACGCGCCGCCGTAAGAACCGATGGCTTCGAAACCCAGGTCGTCGATCAGAATGAGAAGGACGTTCGGCCGCTCCGCCCCGCCCGCGTCGGCACTCTCGTCCACATCAGGCGTCGTCGCGCAACCGGCGGCAAGGACCACGAAGACCGGGAACCAACGCCAGGGTCTGCCCATCATTCCTCCGCGAACTGCCAGTTGGGTGGCGGCTTGAAGTCCTCGCGGCCGGCGAAGAACGGCGCAACCGGGTTCGGAGGCTGGAGCGCCCGGAACGCCATGGCCTTCCCGAGGAGGCGCGCCACCAGATCGGGATGGTCCGCCGCAAGATCCTGCTCCTCCAGTGGATCCTCGTCGAGCTGGAACAGGAGCATTCGCGACGCCTCGGCCGAACCCTGGCGGGTCAGCGGCGGCCCGACGACGACGAGCTTCCATTCACCCTCGATCACCGAAACCTGCTCCCGCTCGGGGTCGAGCTGGGCGATGAAGGAGTAGAGATTCCGCTCCGGGCTTGCCTCGGCCCCGCCCATCAGCACGTCGCCCACGTCAACGCCGTCGAGCGGTTTGCCGCCGTGATCGTCAATGCCCGCGATTCCCATCAGCGTCGGCAGGACGTCGACGTAGGACAACGGCGCCTCGATCCGGCCGCCGCCCTCGACGTTCCCCGCCGGCCAGCGCGCGGCCGCGGCCACCCGGGTGCCGCCCTCGAACACACTGCCCTTGGCGCCCCGGTACGGCCCGTTGTCGCCGATGCCGACGGAGCCGCCGTTGTCGCTGAAGAACAGGACGAGCGTGTTGTCGGCGATGCCATGGCCGTCGATCGCGTCGAGGATGCGGCCAACGCCCACGTCGAGCGAATGGACCATCGCGGCGTGGACACGGCGCCCGCTGCGGCGCCGCTCGTCGGCGGCCAGCGGCCGGCCGGCGGTCGACTCCTCCCAGCCGCGCGGCGGCTCGAGCGCGTCCAGATCGGCGTAGCGCGGCAGATCCTCGTCCTTCGCCTGCAGCGGCGAGTGCGGAGCGCTGAACGGAACGTAGAGGAAGAACGGCGCCTCCCCGCCCGCGTGCCGGTCGATGAACCGCACTGCATGCTCAGCCAGCAGATCCGTGACGTAACCCGCTTCGTCGACCGACTCGTAGTCGTGGCTCCAGTCCCGCTCGCCGACGCGCTCCTTCGTGAAGTAGTCGACCGCCGTGTTGTGCCCCACGAACTCCGTGAACCCGCGGCGTAGCGGGTGGTACTTGCGGTCGAAGTGGCCGAGATGCCACTTGCCGAAGATGCCGCGGTGCTCGTACCCGGCCTTGGCGAGCACCTCCGGCAGGGTCACCTCCGACGTATCCATCCCGTAGTCGCGCCAGGGTGCGATCACCGCCCGCATCAGTCCGAAGCGGATCGGATAGCGGCCCGTCATCAGGCCCGCTCGTGTCGGGGAACAGACCGGTGCGCTGTAGAAGCGCTCGATCAGGACGCCTTCTGCGGCGATCCGGTCGATGTTCGGCGTCGCGATCTCGCCGCCGTGGAAGCTGACGTCGTGGCGACCGAGGTCGTCCGGAACGATCAGGACGATGTTGGGGAGGGTCGCTGAGGCCGGTGCCGCGGTGTCGGCGGCGCCGTCGGCGCAGGCCGCGAGGAGAAACGGAACGGTGACCGCGAGCCGCAACCGGCTCGTACAGCGCATGCCACCTAGGTTAGCGGGCGGACACGGGCAGGTTGCCCGTGTTCCCAGTCTCTACGCTTCGCGGAGGAGATCCGTGATCTTCTGCCGCGAGGCGCTGAAAGCGGGGAGCAGGCCGCCCAGGACGCCGGTCACGGTGGCCAGGAAAATGCCCGAAAAGAGGGCGAACGGTGTCGTTCGCAGTTGAAACGTGATCTCGCTGAACGTCACCTGGTTCATCGTGCCGGTCTGGATCGCGTTGAGCGGCAGGGACAGCAGGGCGCCGAAGCCGCCGGCGACCACGCCGAGCAGCACCGCTTCCAAGAAGAAGCTGCCCATGATCGAGCGCCGCTTGAAACCGAGGGCGCGCAGGGTGCCGATCTCGCGGGCTCGGGCGGCGACCTGCGCGTAC
>WTGL01000298.1:0-4288 GCA_011523565.1 Acidobacteriota bacterium | reverse complement strand
CAGGCTGCGGCCCACGATGATCTCACCGCGGCCCGGCTCGAAGACCCGGCCCTCGGTGATCTCGAAGCCCGGCCGGATGGCGAACGCTCCCGGCTCCACTCCGCGGACCATCACGTTCGTCTCGGTGCCGTCGACCCTCTGGAAGATCTGGATCGTGACCGTTTCGCCGGAGGCCATCACCGCGCCGTCCGCCGTTCGCTGGACGCCGGGCATCGCGGTCAACAGGCGGTGGCTCTCCTGGGCGTAGGAACTCTCCATCTCGGCGCGGGTGCCGTCCCTCATCACGATGACGACCGAGGGGTCCCCGGTGTCCGCGAACGCGGCCCGCAGGCCTCCCGCGAGGGCGAGCACGCCGATGTAGACGAGGACGACGAAGCCGATCGAGGCCAGCGTCATGAACGCCACTCCGCGGCGCTCGAACAGGTTGCGGTACGTGTACTTGATCGGGATCATGCCGTCTCCTCGCCCATGCGACCCCCCACCGTCAGAGCCGCCTCAGTCCGTCCACGATCTTGAGCCGGGCCGCGGCCACTGCCGGGAAGACGCCGCTCAGGAGTCCAATCGCTATGCCTATGGCCACCGCGGTGCCGGCGGTCCCGGCGTCGAGTCCGAAGCCGCCGAAGCCGAAGCCCATCTGGTCCAGGATCGGAGTCACCCCCCGGATAAGAACCGAAGCGATTCCGATTCCCAGGAGGGAGCCGAGTACACCCACGGCCAGGGACTCGCCGAGCACCATGCCGATCACCTGGTTGCGCCGAAAGCCCAGGGTGCGCAGCACCGAAACTTCCGTGGTCCGCTCGCGCGCCGCCATCGCCATCGTGACCGCGGTAATGGAGAAGATCGAGAAGACGATCCCCAACCCGATGACCAGGAAGAAGAGCCGGAAGTTGCCCAGCATCTCCCCGAACGATGCCGCGAACGCTTCAGCGGTCTCGGCCCGCACCTGGTTGTCCGAGTTCTCGAACATCGCTTCGGCTGCCGCGATCACTGCCGGTGTCGCGTCCGGATCGTCCAGGAGCAGCCAGTAGGTGCCGTTCTGGCCAGGGTTGTTCAGCGCCTCCTCCACGTAGCGCCGGTGGAAGAAGATCTGCCGCTCCTGCGCCTCTTCTTCGTAGTCGAAGACGGCTCGGAGCTCGAGTTCGACGTTGATCGGGTAGATGTCACCCTGAATCGCGATCGTGTCGCCGATGGCCCACCCCTGGTCCTCCGCAAGCGCGCGGCCGGCGGCGAAGGCGGTCCGCTGGGCCGCGAACGCTTCCCACTCCGCCTCATCCCACTCGTACTCGTAGAAGACGGTCCGGAAGGTGTTCGGGTCGATCGTGAAGCGCGGGAAGAAGTTCTCTGGTCGCGAGTCCTTGTAGACACCCTGAAACCAGTTCTGCGGCGACACCTCGACCACGTGCTCAATCGACCGCAGGCGCGCTTCGTACGACTCGGGCAGCGGGAAGGTCAGCGAGATCGCGTTGCGCACGACCAACCGATCGGGCGACGCCGCCTCGTCGGCGAAGTCCATCGCGTCGTTCACTACCCCTAGAAGCGACAGGATGAACAGCGCCATCGCCAGGCTGGCCATCGTCAGGAAGGTCCGGCGCTTGTTGCGCAGCAGGTTGCGTCGAATCAGCTTGATCATGTGCCTGCCCCCGTTTCACCGGACACCAACCGCCCCTTGTCGAGCCGCACCAGGCGTTTCGCCCGCGCCGCAGCGTTCGGGTCGTGAGTCACCATCAGGATCGTCTTGTTGAACTGCTCGTTCAGTTGACAGAGCAGATCGAGCACTTCCCGCCCGGAATCCGCGTCCAGATCGCCGGTAGGCTCGTCGGCGAGCAGCAGGGTCGGGTCGGTGACGATCGCCCGGGCGATCGCCACCCGCTGCTCCTGGCCTCCCGAGAGCTGCCGCGGGTAGTGCTTCATCCGGTTCTGCAGGCCGACCACCGAGAGCGCGGTCTCGACCCGCCGCTTGCGCGCCGCCCGCGACCCGCGCCGCAGCGTCAGCGGCAGCTCGACGTTCTCGTAGGCCGTCAGCACCGGGATCAGGTTGTAGAACTGGAAGATGAAGCCGATGTGCCGCTGGCGCCACAGTGCAAGCTTGCTCTCGCCAAGGCGACTCACCTGCTGGCCAGCGACGACCAGGTCGCCGCTGGTCGGCTGGTCGATGCCCGCAAGCAGGTTGAGCAACGTGCTCTTGCCTGAGCCCGACGGCCCCATCAGGGCGACGAAGTCGCCCGCCGCGACGTTCAGGGTGATGCCCTGGAGCACCTTCAGTTCGAAGGCGTCGCGCCGGTAGTTCTTCGTCACGTCGCGCATCTGGACGACGGTCTCAGTCATCAATCAGTTCCTCCATGGGCCTCTACCTTCACGTTCGTCAGGAAACCTCCCGTACACGCATCCCCTCAACCAGCTCGGGCCCGGGCTGCCGGACGACGACCTCGCCTCCCGCGAGTCCAGACAGCACCTCGAACTGGTTGTCATCCTGCTCCAGGCCCAGTTCGATCGACGACCGGACCAGGCTTCCGTCCCGAACGACCCACGTGTAACTCCGGCCACCCTCCGTCACCACCGCAACGGCGGGGATCAGAATCTTCGGCTCCGCCTCGAGAGCGGCCTGGTCCGTACCCTCCTCCAGGAACGTGACGGTGCAGCTCATGTCCGGCACCAGCCGTTCGTCGCGGTCGTCGATCGTCACCTTGACCTGGACCACGGCTCGCTGGCGATCGGCGGTCGGCACGATCTGGCGCAGCTCGCCGGTGTACTCGTGGTCGGGCACCGCGTCGACCCTGATCGACGCCGGTTGGCCGAGTTCGATGCGGGCGATGAAGCTCTCGTTGATGTCCGCCTCGACTTCGAGGGATGTCGGATCGGCGATCCGCACCAGGGCGCCCGTCGATTGCTGGCTGGTGAAACCTCCCGGCGCCACCATCTCGCCCACTTCGACGGTCCGTTCGATGACCACGCCGTCGACCGGCGAGCGGATCACCGTGTACTCCAACTGGGCACGAACCGAGTCGAGGCTGGCGCGCGCCGTGCCCACCTGCGCCCTCGCCACCTGAAGCGTGGTGATCGCGGCGTCAAGGTCTGCGCTGGGGGCCACACCGGCCTCGACGATTCGCCGCTGACGACCCTCCTCGCGCACCGCGTCGGCGAGCCGCGCCGTCGACTCGATCAGGGCGGCTTCGGCCCGGCGAACGGCGGCTTCCAGATCCTCGCTGTCGAGCACGGCGATCAGATCCCCTGCCGCCACCGAATCCCCCTCGTCGACATGAAGCTCCGTGATCCGGCCGGTGATCTTCGCCCCCACCGCGGCGCGCACACGCGCATACGTGTAGCCGGTCGCGTTGAGCACCGCCGACGCCTGCTCGGCGGTCAGCCGCTGCACGGTCGCTGTCTCCACCTCGGGCATGAGCCACGGCGCGTACTGGTCGAACGGCACCGTGCGCCAGGCGTAGACCGCCGCTACAACGAGCACGAGGAGCACGCCCCACTTGACGTAGCGGCCCCGACGCGGCCGGTATTCGTACTCGTCGTCGTCGCGCAGGATCGACAGATCGGGCCGTGGCGGCGGGCTCTCGGGGCCGTCACCCTGACTTGCCGGGGCGTTCACTGGCGCACCGCTGGCTTCGGCGGACTCGCGCCGCCGGCCGATCGTTCCATGCCGCGCATTCTATGGTTCTGGTCTACGCGGCGTGGAACTGATGGTTTCGGGCCTAGGCGCGGCGGCGGAGCATCTTCCCGCTACTCCAGCCCCCGCATGGATCCACCCGTCATGAACTGGTACTCCGTGACCTGTCTGTATATCTTTCCCGGCCGCAGCACCGTGCTGGGAAACCCCGGCTGGTTCGGAGAGTCGGGGAAGTGCTGGGTCTCGAGGCACAGGCCGCCTCGGTGAACGTACGGGCGACCGCTCTTGCCGACCAGCGTACCGTCGAGGAAGTTACCGGTGTAGACCTGCAGCCCCGGGGCTGTCGTCTTCACGACCAGCTTCCTGCCGCTCGTCGGTTCCACGACGGTGGCCGCCACACGCATCTCGCCTTCGTCCTTCGGCGGCCGCAGCACCCAGTTGTGGTCGTAGCCGCCGCCGAAGCGAAGCTGCTCGAAGTCTTCGTCGATCCGGTCACCGATCGATACCGCCGTCCGGAAGTCCATCGGCGTGCCTTCGGTCGGCGCGATCTCGCCAGTCGGAATCAACGTGCCGTCCACGGGAGTGTACTGCTCGCTGTTGAGCAGGAGTTCGTGGTCCAGGATGTCGCCCTCGCCCTCCCCCTTGAGGTTGAAGTACGAGTGGAAGGACAGG
>WTGL01000202.1:6616-7614 GCA_011523565.1 Acidobacteriota bacterium | reverse complement strand
CAGACCGGCGAACAGGCACATGCTGACGACGTGGATCGTCAGCATGGTCGGGTAGGCGTTCAGCGACTCCCGCAGCGCGATGCTGCTGGGAAGCGCATCGACCCACTCGAAGAGGCTACGCATGAGACTCGAATGCCGGCCCGGCTGCCGATGGGATCGAGGCTGTCCGGCGTCGCGTCGGCGTTACCGCCGGCAGCGGTCCTGGTACTTGCGGTAGACCGCGTGGCAGTCCTCGCAGGCGCCCGCGAGGTTGTTCGTCAGATCGCTGACTTTCTCCCGATCCTCCTCGTGCGCCGCGGCGTAGATCTGCTTCGCGACCTCGGTCAACTGCTTGGCCCACTTCTGGTAGTCCTCGTTGGCGACCGGCGCGTCGCGGCCGTTTTCGCACTTGCGGGCGGCGTTCATGATCAGCGGCTCGACCTCGGCCAGGGCCAGCGCCGCCTGCTGCGGCACCTGCCAGCCGGTGTAGATGCCGGAGAACAGGGCCGACGCGGAGCGGTCGTCCTCGCTGCCCGGCTCGGGCGGGGTGCCGGGGTCCGTCACCTGGACGTCGAAGAGGAAGTTCGAGTTCGGGAACAGGATGGCGCGCATCAGTTCGGCCAGGTTGCCTACCGGCTCCTCGTGCTCGGAGGCGGCGACCGGCGCTGCGACGACGGACGAGAAGGCGGTGAGCACAACGGCTGCGGCCAGGATCGTCGTCAGGTTCTTCGAACGCATATCCGGAATCTCCTTCACCCGTGGGGACACTCTTGGGTCTGTCTGCGGCGGGTTTGAGCCCGCGCGAGTGTAACCCAGAGAGCGAGCAGCCCGCTGGCGGGGTTCCCTAGTCGTCCGCCCCCTCCTCCGAGGGGGCCTGGGCAAGTTCGGCCGTCGTCGTTGTCGCGATCAGCCACTGCATATCGAGCCCCGCGGTGCGGTGGACCGAGTACTCGGCGACGCGCGGGTCGCCGATGATGCGCAGGAACTCGGCCCGCGAGGGGTACTCCATCAGGGCGACC
>WTGL01000202.1:4807-6606 GCA_011523565.1 Acidobacteriota bacterium | reverse complement strand
GTAGGCCTCTTCGCCCGTGAGGCCCTCGTCGGGGGCGTCGGCCTCCTTCTTGAAGCGCAGCAGGTTGACCATGACGACCGGTCCCTCGGCCGGTCCCTTCAGGAGTTCCTCGATCTGTTCGGGTTCGGGTGCGATCTGGGCCATGGCGCCTCCGGCGGCCAGCAAGGCCACGGTGAAGGTGATGAACGTAGCGGCGGAAAGAGGTCGGATCATGACAGGCTCCTTTCGGGTGGGACGTCAGGCGGGCGGGCGGACCGCCATGGGCTGGAATCTCATGTAGGTCAGCGACCGCCACAGCCACTCCAGTGGCCCGAAGCGGTAGCGCTCCAGCCACCAGGGCGACCAGAGCAGTTGCGCCGCCCAGATCGCGACGACGATCGCCATCTGGCTGAGGCGATCGACGCGCTCGTACAGGCCGAGGCCGTGGCCGTAGAAGATGAGCGTGCAGATGACGCTCTGGCTGATGTAGTTCGTGAACGCCATCCTCCCGGCGGCCTGAAGTCGCCGCTGCAGGGCGGGGAGCCAGCCGTTCTGGACGGCGAGCATGACCAGGCCGACGTAGCCGAGGAAGACCCCGATCGAGCCGACGTAGTTGAACAACTGGCCCTGGAACATCGAGTGCTCGAAGGCGAAGTCGTGCCGGGTGTTGTACAGAACGCCGAGCAGGACGACCGGCAGCCCCAGAGCGAATCCCAGGGAGGCCATCCGCCGGTAGAAGGCAGGTGAATTCCTGGCCGAAAGCACGCCCAGCTTGTAGAGCCCCATGCCGACCAGCATCAAACCGCCGCTGCGCCAGAGGAACACCATCAGGAAGACGAACGTCTCCAGTTCGAGCGCGGCAATGCTGCGTGCGGGCAGTTGCGTCAGCCAGCCCGACTGGTAGGTCGCGATCTCCGCTTCCACTACGGCCGCAGGCGGGGTCCAGCCGGCAGCGAGGGCGGCGCGCGCATCGGCCGGCATGTTCGGGATCGTCGCCGCGATCAACAGGAAGAGGACGGGCGTCACCACGGTCATCACGAACCCACCGACCAGCAGCCGGCTCGGCCGCAGGTTGCGCAGGCTGTAGAGCAGGAAGCCGCACAGCGCGTAGGGCACGAGGATGTCGCCGTACCAGATCAGGTGGGCGTGCGCGAGACCGAGCAGGAGGAGCCAGAACTGGCGCCGGTAGTGGACCCCGGTGGCCGGGATCCCACGTGCAGCGGCGCGCTCGCTCATGAGGGCCATGCCGGCGCCGAAGAGGGTCGAGAAGATCGACATGAACTTCATGTCGAAGAAGACGTGGCTGATGAACCAGACCCAGACCCCGGAACCGGCTAGCTTGTCGTTGGCGACCGGGTTCAGGTACGCGGCCGTGACCATCGAGTAGCTCTGTACGTTCATAGCCAGGATGCCCAGCACGGCGAAGCCGCGCAGGACGTCGATGGCTGCGATCCGCTCACCGGCCCTGACCGGGGCGGCGGCGGCCGGTTGGGCGACCGCCGCCTTCGCGGCGTCTGAAGCCATCACTCCTGACCTCCTAGTCGTCGGCCAGAAAGGCCCGGCTCACCGCGACGAACTCATCGAGCTGGTCGTGGTGGACCCAGTGCCCGGCGCCTTGGAAGTTGCGGAGCGTCGCGTTCTGAAACGCCTCGATGCGGCCGTCCTCGACAGGGTCGCTGGCCCAGCTCTCCGTGCCCCGCACCAGCAGGGTGGGGCAGGTGATCCGGCCCCAGATGCTGCGCAGTTCCTCCTCGTCGTAGCGGTACGGCGGGAAGGAGCGGACGTAGTTGTCGAACTTCCAGGTGTACGTGCCGTCCTCG
>WTGL01000202.1:3299-4797 GCA_011523565.1 Acidobacteriota bacterium | reverse complement strand
GTCGAGCGACGGGTAGCGCCGCGGCTGCCGCCCCGCGAGCTTCTGCATGCTGCCGACCCAGCCTCGCATGCGCTCGTCCACCGCCGCGTTGACCCGGTCGGCGAGGATTCGCGGGGGCGGCCCCATGCCCTCGATCGCCACCAGCTTCTGGACGTTCCCGGGATAGAAGCCGGTGTAGTGGAGGGCGATGTTCGCGCCCAGCGAGTGGGCGACGATCCGCACCGGGAAACGGTCCAGCGCTTCCAACAGTTGCGCGACGTCGAGGACGAAGTCGGTGATCGCGTACATGCCGCCGATCGCCCACTCGCTGTCGCCGTGGCCGCGCAGGTCGGGGGCGACGATGTGGTAGTCGTGGCGGAGCGCGTTCGCTACCCAGTCCCAGTTGTGAGCGTGGTCCCGGCCGCCGTGGATCAGCACCAGGGGCGGCTTCTCCTCGTTGCCCCAGTTCAGGTAGTGGAGGCGGAGCCGCTGCGAGATGTAGAACTGCGACGACGGGCCGACGATGTCCCGGAAGCGACTGTCGCTGAAGGCGGTGCTCACTGATCGGCGTCAGGGCGGGGTGGGTTGATCATGATGTGCGCTCCCGCGGTGCCGGGAAACATCAGCCAGGGGGCACCGGGCACCGGCCGGGTCGTCAGTCCGGTCGACTCCGCAGTCGCGTACGGCGTGTAGATCACCCAGCGCAGGTAGGCATCGTTCACCTCGCCGGTCGCGGCGTCGAAGCCGCTGCCGTGGAGCACGTAGAGGGTGCGCGGTTCCCGCGGCATGGGCAGCTTGCCCTCGGCGATCTCTCGCTCGCGGATGTCGATTCGTTCCTGCCCTGCGATGCCCTGCGCCGTCAGTTCGCGGCCGCGGGCCATGAACGGCTCGAGCGACTCGTGGTAGCAGGCGACGCTCCACTGCGCGTCGCCCGGCCGGGCCGCCAGGCAGACGAGGTCGTTGCTGCCGGCGCGGAGTTCCACCACCTTGCCGTCGGCCGTCCAGCCGAGGACGCGCGCGCCGTCCCGCCGGTCTTCCGGCGCCGCCTGGACTGCGGCGGCGAGCTGAGCGTCGGCGTCGGCCGGTTCGGCGGCCCAGGAGGCTGCGGCCAGGCAACCTAGCGCCAGCACCGCGATCGTCGCTCTCGAACTCCTCGTTCTGACCTTCACCCTGTACCTCCTGTTCCCCGTGGGCCTCGTGCGAGCGCGGGACAGCGTATCGCGGGCGAGTTGCCCCGTCCGCTAACCTTCGCGCGTTTCGTGGTTCAGGAACTCCGGGAGCAACGCACATGATCGATCTGCACTACTGGCCGACGCCGAATGGCAAGAAGGTCACGATCCTGCTCGAGGAATGCGGCTTGCCCTATCGCATCGTGCCCTGCCGGATCGGCTTCGGCGACCAGTTCAAGGAGGAGTTCCTCAGGATTTCGCCGAACAACCGGATGCCGGCGATGGTCGACCACGAGCCGGCCGACGGCGGCGAACCGGTCGCACTCTTCGAATCAGGCGCGATCATGATG
>WTGL01000202.1:0-3289 GCA_011523565.1 Acidobacteriota bacterium | reverse complement strand
GGCGACGAGTACACGATCGCCGACATGATCTGCTACCCGTGGACGGTCCGCTGGGAGGACCAGCAGCAGGACATCGAGGAGTTCCCGTACTTCAAGCGCTGGTTCGAGGAAGTCGGCGCCCGTCCGGCGGTTCAGCGTGGCATGGACGTCTCGAGCGGCGAAGCGATCGACTACGCGAACCTCTCTGACGAAGAACGCGAACGCCTGAAGAAGCTGCTCTACAACCAGCGGGCCCGGCCCGCTCCGGAGGGCGGCCTGCTGTAGCTGCGTCGTCGGACGCACCCGCCTGCGGCGGGACCGGAGGGGAGGGTCCCAGCGACCGCTCGCGCTCGTTCGGATGGAGGAGGGTTGGCGCTCGCTGCGGTCGGCGGCGCTCCGGCTGGGCGCAGCTTGCTGCGAGGTCGTCGGCCGTCGCTTGCCGACAGCTTCCCTGGGACCCTCCCCTCCGATCCCGCCGTGGGCTGGACGTCGTGGAGCGGCCTTGGCGGCGGTCGGGTTTGCAGTAGGGCAGCTAGCCGCTGCGACGGCCGTTCTCTGGGTGTGCGGATCCCATGGTCCGCATGAGGGCGATGCCGCGAAGCGCCGAGCCCGTGACGCGACCGGCGAGATCAGTCAGCCGCTGGATTGCCTCGCAAGGGCCTTGCGCAGTTTCGTGTAGGACCCGTGACCCGTGGCCGGCTCCACGATGAGCTGCCACTCGCGATCCCACACTTCCAGAACTTCGGGCGGCACTTCACGGGAGCCTTCGCCGGACTTGCCTTTGCGTACCTTGGAGGTGGTGCCGGAGGCGGGGAGGCCGCAGGGGGCGTTGCGGGCGTTGCGGACCAGGTGGTCGTCGAACCTGGAGCCGTGTTCGCGCATGAAGTCGATTGACGCCTGGCGGGTGGCGATCTCGATGTTGGGGTGCTCCGGGTCGAGGCCGAGGAAGGCGGCGACGCGGCCGGTGGCGGCGGGGAGGTCGGCGACGATGTCCTCGAAGCAGAGCCAGAGGGTGTTCGGGTCGAGGCGCTCCGGCCACCAGGACACGAGGTGTTCCCAGTAGCGGCCGCTGCGGGTGCCGTGAAAGACGAAGTCGAGGGCGAAGTCGCGGATCGAGACGGTTCCGGGTTCGAACACCCAGCCGTTGAAGAAGTGGAAGAAGGAGACGAGTGAATCGACCGGGTCGCGGACGACGAAGATGTTGCGGCCGTTCTTCGGGGCCAGGTCGCGGCTCAGGTGGGTCTTGAAGGCTCGCGGTTCGGCGCGCTGGGGGGCGTCGAGGTCGAGGCCGACGTCGTGGGCGACTTCGATCCAGGGGACGACTTCGGTGATCTCGTCGAAGTCCATGTCGCCGCCTGTGCGGAGCCCGTGGACGATCTGCTGCATGAGCGTCGTGCCGGCCTTGGGATAGGTGGCGATCAGGATGTCGGTCGGTCGGAGGCGGAAGTCGCGCCCCTTTGCGACTCCCTCCCGTGTGGTGAAGCCGGCCATGCGCCGCTTGATGCCGTCGACGGTGGTGGCCCGGCGTGGATGTTGTACGACGCCGCTCACTCCAGCACCTCGGCCGACAGATCGACGCCGACCGGGCAGTGGTCGGAGCCGGTCACGTCAGTGAGGATGAAGGCACGTTCGACGAAGCGCATCGCCGCCTCCGAGGCGAGCACCAGGTCGATCCGCCAACCGACGTTCCGCTCACGCGCACCCCACGCCTGTCGCCACCAGCTATAGCGCACCGTGTCCGGATGGAGGTCGCGGAACGTGTCGATCCAGCCGGCGTCGAGCCAGCGCTCGAGTTCCTCGCATTCTTCGGGCAGGAACCCGGAGTTCCTGCGGTTCTGCTTCGGCCGTGCCAGGTCGATCGGCTGCGGCGCGGTGTTGAAATCACCCATGACGAGGACGCGGTAGCCGGCCTCGCGGGCCTGGTCGAGCTGATCGAACAGCGCGCGGTAGAAGTCCAGCTTGTAGGGCACGCGGCTGTTGTCGCGCTTGCTGCCGCTGCCCTTGGGGAAGTAGACGTTGGCGACCAGCAGCTTGCCGAACAGGGCCAGTTGCAGGCGTCCCTCGGCGTCGAAGCGGTGTTCGCCGAGCGAGGTCCGGACCCAGGCCGGCTTGAGGCGGGAGTAGAGGCCGACGCCGGAGTAGCCTGGCCGCTCGGCGCTGGAGAACGCCGTGTACCAGCGGCTTGGCCGGCGCAGTTCGGGGACCAGTTGTTCCGCGCGGGCCTTGGTTTCCTGCAGCCCGACGATCTGCGCGCGGCTGCGTCCCAGCCAGTCGAGGAAACCCTTGCGCGCGCTGGCGCGCAGGCCGTTCACGTTCCAGGAGATGACGCGAATGCGTCGCCGGCGGGGACTCAGGTGCGGCTCCGCTTCGCCGAACCGACCTCGTACGACATGATCATCATGTCGCGAGTGCGACCGGAGCGGTCGATCACCCAGTCAGTGAGCAGGGCCTCGGGCGAGAAGCCGAGCCGTTCGAAGAGCCGGCGGGCGCCGATCTGTTCGCGCGTCATCTGCGCCACCAGCTTGAGCAGACCGAGGTCGTGAGCGAGGTCGAACACGCGCCGGGTCAACACGCGGCCGAGGCCGGAGCGGCGGTGATCCTCGGCGACGAGTACGCGGATCTCGCCCAGGTGGCTCATCCACTGGGTGCCGCGGAGGTTCAGGCTGCCGTAGCCGACCAGTTCGTCGTTGTGGTGGGCGAGCGTGGTGAACCTGCTGCCCGAACTGGCATCACGGATCCAGCCTTCGACGATCACCGGATCGGTCAGATCGGAGCGCAGGAACTGGAGGTCGATCTCGGGCAGCGCCCGCGCGAGAGCCACGACGTCGTCGCGGTCGTCCGACCGCAGGCGGCGCAGGTCGTACGCGCGGTTACCGCACTGGACCTTGTTGACGGATTCGGTGTTCACGAGCCGCTCGGTCGGACGCTATAAAGCTAGCAGGTTCGGCGTCGGGTATCGTCGCGCCCGAACCGAATCAGGAGGGTAAGCGCTATGGCTCCGATACCGAAGGGCGGTACGGTCGCGGTCACGGGCAGCGCCGGCTTCGTCGGTGGCTGGACGGTCCGGCTGCTGCTCGAGAAGGGCTACCGGGTGCGCGCCTGCGTGCGGGACGCGGACGATCCGGAGAAGACGACTTTCCTGCGAGAGATGCCGGGCTATGCCTCTGGCCGGCTGACGATCCACTCGGCGAATCTGGACGAGGCAGGCTGCTTCGACGACATCTTCACGGGTTGTCACGGTGTTTCCCACATCGCGCACGTCAGCGACTACAACGACTTCGACTACGTGAAGAACGTCTGCGACCACATC
>WTGL01000302.1:2544-7659 GCA_011523565.1 Acidobacteriota bacterium | reverse complement strand
GACCTGGATGCAGATCGAGGACGTCGCCGACCAGTGGGCCTTCGCCGCCTGGGCACTCGGCCTCGAACCGAGCCTCTAGCCGCGCTCCGGCCATGGCGACGCCCTACCGGCACACGATCCGGGTCCGCTACGGCGAGGTCGACAAGCAGGGCGTCGTCTTCAACGCCCACTACATGGCGTACATGGACGACGCGATGGAAACCTGGCTGCTGCCGATCCGGGAACTCCGCAACAGGCTGGGTTGGGACATGATGCTCCGCCGCACGACGATCGACTTCCTCGGTTCGGTCACCGACGGCGACCTGCTCGACATCGACCTCGCCATCCGGCACTGGGGACGGACTTCCTGGATTCTCGGTTACCGGGGCACGCACGAAGGACGGCCCATCTTCACCGGCGAGGTCGTCTATGTCAGCGTGAAGGTGCCCGGTTACACGAAGCAGGAAACGCCTCCGGAAATCCGGGCCTACATGGGGCCCGAGACCGACCTGGACGAGGTGCCCGTCTGAGCACCGGCTCCGCCCGCCTCTCGCCGCTCCCCCGCTCGTTCTACCGCCCCGCGGCGCTCCACGTCGCGCCGCGGCTCCTGAACAAGGTCCTCGTACGCGGCAGCCGCGCCGCCCGGATCGTCGAAGTCGAGGCCTACGAGGGCGGGAACGATCCCTCCAGCCACGGCTACCGGGGACCCACCAACCGCACCCGGACGATGTTCGGGCCGCCCGGGCACCTCTACGTCTACTTCACCTACGGCATGCACCACTGCGCCAACGTAGTCTGCAGCGACGACGGCGTCTGCTCAGCCGTCCTGCTGCGCGCCGCCGCACCCCTGGCCGGCTCCGGCATCATGCGCCGCGCACGCAACGCCGCCAGTCGCCGGCGTTCCACAGAGCCGTTGCGCACCGTCGATCTCTGTTCCGGCCCTGCACGCCTGTGTCAGGCCTTCGGCCTCGACGGCCGCGCCGACGGAACCGACCTGGTCGGCGCGTCCAACCGCTCCCGCCACCATCTGCCGATCTACATCGCCGACGACGGCACGCCGCCCCCCGGGAACCCCGGACGTAGCGGCCGCATCGGCGTCACACGAGCCCCGAACCGGCTCTGGCGGTTCTATGTCGCCGGTGACGCGAACGTGTCCAGGGGACCGCGCACCTGAACGCAGGTGGCGCGTTTCGCGCCACCTGCGAACCCGCACCGCGCGAGTCAGCGAGCGCGGCCGCGGGCCCCCTAGCCACCGTCCCCGCTCATCGCCCGCAACCGCACCACCAGGCTCGAGGTGTCCCAACGCAGGCCGCCGAGCGCGGTGACCTCACTGTAGAACTGGTCGACGAGCGCAGCCAGGGGCAGGTGAGCACCGTTGCTGCGCGCCTCCTCCAGCGCGATGCCCAGGTCCTTGCGCATCCACTGGACCGCGAAACCGTAGTCGAACTTGCCCTGGACCATCGTCTCGGCGCGGTTGTCCATCTGCCAGGACCCGGCGGCACCGGTCGAGATGCCGGCGATGCAGAGCTGGTTGACCGCCTTCGTCAACTGGCCGCTGCCGGCGGGGCCGAGCAGGGTGACCGCCCGGCTATAGCAGTCGATGACCGCGTTGACCCGCTCGAACACGTCCGGTTCGCCGCCGCACATGACGGTCAGCGCCGCGTTCTCGGCACCGGCCTGACCTCCTGAGATCGGGGCGTCGAGGAAGCCGCAGCCCTTCTCGGCGCAAGCGCCCCCGAGTTCGCGAGCGAGTCGGGCCGACGCGGTCGTGTGGTCGACGAGGACACTGTCGGCCACCATGCCCTCGAGGGCGCCGCCCGAGTCCAGGGTCACCGCCCGCACGTCGTCGTCATTGCCGACGCAGCAGAACACGAACTCCGCGCCCGCCGCCGCCTCGGCAGGGGTCGGCGCGCTCCGGCCGCCGTGCTCCTCCACCCACTGCGCCGCCTTGGCCGCCGTGCGGTTGTACACCGTCACACGGTGCCCCGCTGCCGCCAGGTGGCCAGCCATCGGATAGCCCATCACTCCGAGTCCGACGAACGCAACGTCTGCCATAAAGCCCACCTCCCCAGGCCGCGAATCGCGCCGCCCGAACTGATCGATGAGGCGCGATCCTAGCGGCCCTGAAACGAAACGGGCGGGCACCCGAAGGACGCCCGCCCGTGAAGCGGTGGCTGGTTGCCCGAAGCCCTAGTTCCGAGGACGAGGACCGCGGCCGCCCGGTCCGAAGAGTCCCCGGAAGCCGCCGCGACCATTCTCCTGCAGGGCTTCCCAGCGGATCCGCTGGTCACGGTCGAGCAACCGTGTCGCATCCTCGTGAGCCTGGACTCTCGAATCTCTCAGTTGACGCGCAGCCGCGCGGCGGTCGAGCTCCAACTGACCGACGACGGTCGGATTCGGGTTCTCGAGGTTTGCCTCGCTCTCGAGACGTTCCGTGATGTCGCGCATCTGACGCATCAACGGGCCGACCTTCGCTTCGTGCTCCTCGCGCAGGCGGCGCCACTCTTCCTTCTGGTCCTCCGTCAACTGGAGCACCCGAGCCATGCGTTCGGCGTCGCGCTCCGCGAAGTCGCCACGGGCGCCTCGCTTGGACTGGCGGCCTTCGCCCTCCTCGACTGCCGCGAACGCGGTTGCCGCGACGACGAGCAGAGCGGGAAGCAGGGTGCGGGCTATACGGATCGAACGGTCAAAGGACGTCTTCATGTCAAGCAACTCCTGTAGGAGGGTGTGAGGGGATCAAACGTGAGAAGACAGTACGGGATCTCGCTGGGGCAGTCATCAAGCCGCTGCAAGATGTTGGTAACGCTTGTAAAGCCTCTCGCCGACCTTCCGCAACACTCGCTGTAGTTGGTCAGCGGTTCAGGAACGCAAGCAGGTCCGCCATGTCGGCCGCCTCGAGCCCCGCCGCAAGTCCCTCCGGCATCATGGACAGGCCGTGGCTTCGCACGTCCCGGACCCTCTCGGCCGGCACTTCGACTAGAATGTCCCCGGCCAGCCGCAGGGTCACTCCATCGCCGGAACTCGCCGCCAGCAACCCCGTGTGGACCTCGCCATCGACTGTCTCCACGATGTGGCTGGCGTGTTCGGTGTCGATCTCGGCGTGCGGGTCCACGATGTCGCGCAGGAGCCTCTCCACGCTCCACTGGGCGACGCCGGAAAGGTCTGGACCCGGTCCGCCGCCCAAGAGGCCGCTCCGGTGGCAGCGGGCGCAGAGTTCGATGAAGAACTCCTCCCCGCGTCCCGCATCCCCGACGAGTTCGAGCGCCGGCCGCATGGCCGCGATCGCATCGGGCCGGGTGACGCGGAGGTCCTTGCGCTCCGCGAAGTCGCCACGGAAGCCGCGCCTGGACTGTCGGTCTTCGCTCTTCTCCTCTACCGTGAACGCGACCGAGGGCGCAACCAGCAGGGCGGGAAGCAGAGTGCGGGCGATTCGGATCGAACGGTTCAAGGTCGTACTCACTTCAGGGGCCTCCAGGGTGGTGAGAACCAAACGGGTGAGACGGTACGGTTCGATCCGCCGAGCAGTCATCAAGCCGCTGCAAGATGTTTGTAACGCTTGTAAAGCCCTCCATTGACGAGGTTTCCGCGGCGCTACACTGCAAGCAATGCCTGTCGCCGGCATCGCGCCGAAAGTACGCGATTCGAGCGACCGCTGGACCCTGATCGTCGCGGTGGCCGCCTCGTTGCTGCTGGTGACGCTCGCCGTCCTGCAGTATCGCTGGACCGGCGAGCTGAGCGCCGCCGCCAACGAGCGGATGCGGGCGAACCTGGAGGAGTCGAGCCGGCTGCTTGCGAACGACATCGACGCCCCAGTGGCTCAGCTTCATGCCTCGTTCCAGCGCACCGGTCGCCGAACGGCCGCGGCAGGAGCGTGGCTTGCGGCTCGAGACGATCGGCGCCGCAGCCGGGGCGGCGCCCCGGAGCCGTTCGAGGAGCTGCTTGCGCGAGCCGTCCGGGACTGGCGCGAGAGCGCGGCCTTCCCGGACCTTCTGAACGAGACCTGGATCGTGGTCACCGACCGCCGCGAAGGAACGCGCGATGTCTTCCGGCTCGACGAGGACGGCGGCCGGTTGCAACCCGACCGAGGACCCGACGACCTGGAAGAGCTGGTTCGCCTCTCGCGGCGGCCAGACCGCCGGTTGGCCGAGGCCCGACCGGATCGAATGGTGATTCCGGTCTCCGCCCGGATGCCTGGCGGCCGACCTGGCCCACCGACGACCCTGATCGTGGCCGGCCTGGACGTCTCAGTGCTCGAACAGGAGATGCTGCCCGCGCTGATCGAACGTCACTTCGGCACCGGGTCTCCAGTTGGGGCGCCGCCGTATCTGGTTTCGGTGACCGGCGTGTCCGGTCCCGCGCCACGCCAGGTCTATCCCGACCCGGCGGGTGCTCCAGGGCACGCCTCTACGACCCCGTCCGAGGCCGCGGACATCGAGTTCCGAGCGCTACGGATGCGGCCGTTCCCCGAACGCCGCGACGGCCGCAACGGGCCGGGCTTCCGGCCGGCCGACCGTGACGACCGGCGTCGCTTCCCGATCGGTGAACGAGCACGTCGCGGTGACGCCACCGAAGCCGACCTGCCTGAAGGGGCCTGGCTGGTACGGATCACCCACCGCCGCGGATCGCTCGAAGCCGCTACGGAAGCGGCCCGCCGGCGCAACCTCTACCACAGCTCCGGCGCCCTGTTCCTGATCGGCGTGGCCTTCGCCCTGGTCCTGGTGTCCGCCCGCCGCGCCCGGGCTCTCGCCCTCCAGCAGGTCGATTTCGTCGCCGGGGTTTCTCACGAGCTGAACACACCCCTCCAGGCGATCCGTTCGGCGGCCGAGAACCTGCGGAGCGGGATCGTCCACAGGTCCGACGACGTCCGCGGCTACGGCGAACTGATCGAACGCGAGGGGCGCCGCCTGTCCCGGCTGGTCGGCCAGGCGCTCCAGTGGGCCGGCATCGGCCGGGCGTCGGCGCGGAAAGCCACGGCCGAGATCGACCTCGGCGAACTGCTGCGCACGACAGTCGCCGAATCGAAGTGGTTTCTGGAGGAGAACGGCGTCGAACTCGAGCTGGAAGGGCTGGACGATCTGCCCCCGCTCCGGGGCGACCGCGAGGGCCTGATCACCGTCTTCATGAACCTGTTGCACA
>WTGL01000302.1:0-2534 GCA_011523565.1 Acidobacteriota bacterium | reverse complement strand
CGAAGGCCGAGCAGCGGCGCATCTTCGACCCCTTCGTCCGCGGCCTCGCCGCAACCGAGAGCGGCTTGCCCGGCTCGGGCCTGGGCCTGAGTCTCGCGCGCAACACGATCGAGGAGCACGGCGGCTCCATCACCGTGGACAGCGAGCCCGGGCGCACGACCTTCCGGGTCGTGCTGCCGGTGGACACTCCATGAACGCGCGCGTGCTTCTGGTCGAGGACGAACCCAGCCTCGCCCGCACCCTGAATGACCGCCTGGCCGCGGAAGGCTACGAGGTCGTCATCGCGGCCGACGGCCCGTCGGGCGAACGGTCGGCCAGGGACGGCGGTTTCGACGTCGTCCTGCTCGACGTCAACCTGCCGGGCAAGAACGGCTTCGATGTCTGCCGGGACCTCCGCCGGGATGGCATCGACATCCCCATCCTGATGCTGACGGCCCGCAACGAACTCGTCGACCGTGTCCTCGGGCTGAAGCTGGGCGCCGACGACTACCTCGCCAAACCGTTCGAGACCCTGGAACTGCTGGCTCGGATCGAGGCGCTGATGCGACGAAGCCGGGACGAAGCACGGACGTCGTCATCGCCGCGGGAACCAACCCTCCACGGCTACCGTTTCGGCAACGTGCGCGTCGACTTCGACCGCGCCCAGGTGTGGCGCGGCGGCGAGGACGGCGCCGAGACCGAGGCTGCCTGCTCGGCGCTCGAGTACCGGCTGCTCAAGTTCCTGATCGAGCACCGTGGCGAAGTCCATGACCGGGACCGCCTGCTCGACGAGGTCTGGGGTTACGACGCGACGCCGACGACCCGCACCGTCGACGTCCATGTGTCGTCGCTGCGGCAGAAGATCGAGTCGAATCCGGGCCGGCCCGAGTTCATCGTCACGGTGCACGGGCTCGGCTACCGGTTCGACGGTTGACGACGCTTTAGCTGAACCTAGCCGCCCGCGGCCGCCAGAACCTCTGCCAACTCCCAAAGCCCGATCGCCTCGACACCGCTTCCTTTCGGGTAGCGCTCGTCGCCGCCATGAACCAGAAACGCGCGCTCGGGCCTCAGGTCGTCCAGGGCGACCTGAAACCCCCTGCCGAGGGGCGGCGCCTGGCCACGCTTGATCTCGAAAGCCCAGGTCCGATCGCCAGGCAACTCGAGGATGAGGTCGATCTCCACTCCGGTCGCCGTTCGGTAGAAGCTCGCGCGCGTCCGGTCCGGCGCCGCCCGGATCAGCGTCTCGACGACGAATCCCTCCCAGCTCGCACCGGCGACCGGATGGCCGAGCACGGCTTCCGTATCGTCGAGTCGCAGCAGCGTATGGACGATGCCGCTGTCCCGCAGGTAGACCTTCGGCGACTTGACCAGCCGCTTGCGGAAGTTGGCATGGAAGGGTGGCAACCGCCGGGCAAGCAGGAGATCGACCAGCAGGTCGACATACCTCGCCACCGTCTTTCCGTCGACGGCCAGACTCCGGGCCATCGCCGCGCCGTTCCATAGCCCGCCCTGGGCGTGCGCGAGCATGGTCCAGAACCGTCGCAGCGTCTCCGCGGGAACACGGGGTCCAAGGGCCGGAACGTCGCGTTCCAGATACGTCTGGATGAAACTCTCGCGCCACAGGGCACTATCGGTATCGCTCGGAGCAAGAAATGCCCGCGGAAAGCCCCCTCGAATCCAGAGGCGCGTGTGATCGCGCCGGCTCAACTCGCGAAGATCCAGAGGGGGGAGTTCAAGGTAAGCGATGCGTCCTGCCAAGCTTTCTCCCGATTGGCGCAGCAGGTCCATGGAGGCCGAACCGAGCAGCAGAAACTGGCCCGCAGGTTCGCCGCCGTGAATCCGCTCGTCGATGATTCCGCGTAGGGCCTCGAACAGGCGCGGAGTCCGGTGAATCTCGTCCAACACGACAAGTCGACCGCGTTGCCGCCCGAGATAGCCGTGTACGTCGGCCAGCTTCTCTCGATCCACGGAGTTCTCCAAGTCGAGATAGAGCCCCGGCGGCCGCTCCTTCTCCTCCCCACCGCTGCTCTCGGCGATTCCTCGGGCCAGTGTCGTCTTGCCGACCTGACGCGGCCCCAGCAAGGCGACGGCCGGGAAGAAGCGCAGGCGATCCTCCACTCGAGACCTAAGCGTTCGCGGGATTGGCGTTTCCGACATCCTTGCAATTATGGACTGAAACTCCACAATTGCAAGGCACGGAGCGATCCGATAACCTTCGCTGCTTCGCAGCAATCCGCCCCGCGCGGCACGCCATGACCGACGATTCCGCCACTTCCAAGCCCCTCGACTTCATCCGCGAACGGGTGCGGGCCGACGTCGCCGCCGGCAAGCACGGCGGCAAGGTCGTCACCCGCTTCCCGCCGGAGCCGAACGGCTACCTGCACATCGGCCACGCCAAGGCAATCTGTCTCGACTTCGGCGTCGCCGAGGAGTACGGCGGCCACTGCAACCTCCGCTTCGACGACACGAACCCGACCGCGGAGGACACCGAGTACGTCGATGCCATCGAGCGCGACGTGCGCTGGCTCGGCTTCGACTGGGGCGGCGAGGCGCTG
>WTGL01000140.1:38368-40122 GCA_011523565.1 Acidobacteriota bacterium | reverse complement strand
GGAGCACTTCACCGCCGGCGCTCTTCGCGGCTACCGCCAGATCACGGACGTCTACCTCCTGGCCCTGGCCGTTCACCACGACGGCGTGCTGACCACTTTCGACGATTCGATTCCGACTGGCGCGGTGCCGGGAGCCGGCGACAACCGCATCGTCCTGCTGAGATAGCCCGCTACAGGATCGCGTGGCCCGCGACCAAGGCGATCCAGATCAGCGGCAGCACGATGAGGGAACCCAGGAAGAGGCTCCGGGCGCGGGCGGGGCTGCGGTCGAAGACAAAGCGGGCGGCAAGCAGGGAGAAAGCGGCGCTGAAGCTCGCGGCCGCGATGGCGAAGGCCGGAGAAGCTACGCCGACGGCGGCCCCGAGAAGACACAGGACGGCAAGCACGAGCGCCCAGACGAGGGAGTGCGTCGCGGTGCGGCGCCCCGTCGGATCGTCCACCGCCAGCACCTTGAAGCCCGCTCGCGCGTAGTCGTCGCGGTGGAGCCAGGCCAGGGAGTGGAAGTGCGGGAGTTGCCAGGCGAAAACGATGCCGAAGAGGAGCCAGGCCTCGACGGTCAGGGCGCCGGTCGCAGCGGCCCAGCCGATGACCGGCGGCAAGGCGCCGGGAACGGCTCCGACGAGGACGGCCAACGACGTTCGGCGCTTGAGCGGGGTGTAGATCCAGGCGTAGCTGACCAGGGTCGCCAGAGCCACGACTGCGGAGAGCGGGTTGGCGCCGAGGGCAAGCACGGCGAAACCCGCGATGCTCAGGACGGTGGCGAAGAGCTGGCCCGCCGCCGGCGAGATATCGCCCAGGGGCAGCGGCCGGGACCGGGTGCGGGTCATGAGGGCGTCGAGGTCGCGCTCGGCGACCTGGTTGAACGCGGCGCCGCCCGCGGCGACGAGACCGGAGCCGATCAGGACGGAGAGGAGGACTCCCAGGTCGAGCGCGCCGGCTCCGAGGTAGAAGCCGATGCCGACCGTGGCGACGGCCAGGGCGTTGAGTCGCGGCTTGGCCAGCGCCAGCCACAGGGCGGCGCGGTTCGGCCGTGTCGCTTCCGCGGTGAGGAGCGTCACGCGGGAACCCGCCCGGGGACGTCGCCGCTACCCGTCGCGAAGCGGCTCGCCCGGATCGCCGAAGCGTCGCCGAACCAGGCGCGATGCACCCGCAGGGCCAGCGCCACCGAAACGACCCACAGCAGGCCGCCAGTCGCCACGTGCGCCGTGTTGATGTGCGGCTGCAGGCCGCTCCAGACGGTCCAGGCGCCGAGGCCGATCTGAGCCACGAGTACCGTGCCCAGGAACAACGCCGGGCGGGCGAGTTCCGGCCGGTGCCGATGAACCCTGAGGACCCGAACGATGAGAGCCACCGCCGCGACCGTCACGGCGACGGCGCCCATTCGATGCGCGAAGTGAAGCGAGATGCCCAGAGTCCACTCGGGCGGGAGCAGCCGGCCGAAGGCGAGCGGGAAGTCCGGGATGGCTAGGCCCGCGTCGTTGTGCCGCATCGTCGCGCCAAGGAGGATCTGGACATACACGAGCGTCGGAACGGCCAGCGCGAGCCGGGCCAGCAGCGGGTCGTCCAGCGCTTCCGGGCGCCCAAAGCTCGCTCGCCAGCCCGGTGACGTGAACACGCCCAGGCTCACGACCAGGGCGAAGAAGAGCTGGGCCAGTCCGGCATGGCTGATCGAGATCGGCTTCGGCAGCAGGTAGATCACGGTGATGCCGCCGAGCAGTCCCTGAGCGACGACTGCGGCGAGCGCCGTCCAGGCC
>WTGL01000140.1:31888-38331 GCA_011523565.1 Acidobacteriota bacterium | reverse complement strand
GGGACGCCGCGGCCAGCAGCCGGAGGTAGTAGTGCAGCCAGCGCACGACCGGCGAACTCTATCCGCGCAACCCGCCGCCTTCTACACCCTGACGGCGGGCCGTGGTGGACCCGATTCCACCACGGCGCCGGCTCTAGCCGACGACGCCGTCCCGGCGCAGTTCGTCGATCTCGGCGGTCGTCAGACCGAGACCGCCCAGCAGATCGTCGGCCCCCTCGCCCAGCCTCGGCGACGGCGGGACCGGCTCGGGCGGCGTACCCGAGAACGTCGCCGCCGGGCGCGGAAGACGCATGCGGCCGACCTGGGGATGGTCGAGTTCCCACAGCAGCTCGTTGCGGATCACCTGGGGGTCGGTCAACACCTCGTTGCGGCTCAGTATCTTCGCGCAGGGAACGTCTTCGGCTTCGAGCGCCTCGATCCACTCGGCCGAGGTGCGCGTCCGCAGCACGTCGCCGACCATGTCGAGCCGCTGGTCCGCGTTCGAGATGCGGCCCGCCGCCGTGTTGTAGCGCTCGTCCTCCAGCCATTCCAGGTGGCCGGTGGCGCGCGCCATGCCCTCCCACTCCGCGTCCGAGATCGTGGAGGCGGTGATGTAGCCGTCGGCGGTGCGGTAGATCAGATCGCTGGTCGATCCGGGCCGGCCGTGGGCGACCTCGCCGCCGACCAGGATCTGGCGCACGAAGCCCTCCGGCCAGATGAAGGAGATCGTGGCGTCGAGCATCGCCAGTTCGATGTGCTGGCCTTCGCCCGTGCGTTCGCGAGCGAGCAGCGCCGCGGTGATCGCCTGCGCGGCGGTGAGTCCGGTGACCTTGTCCGGGATGATCGTCCGCACCATCTTCGGTTCACCCGTGACGCGGTCGGCCTGGATGTCGGCGAAACCCGACAGAGCCTGGATGATCGGGTCGTAGACCCGCTTCTGGGCGTAGGGCCCCTCCTGGCCGAAGCCGCTGATCGACACGTAGACGAGGCGTTCGTTGATCTTCCGCAGCCGGTCGGCGCCGAGCCCGAGACGATCGATCACGCCCGGCCGGAAGTTCTGGACGAAGACGTCGGCCGTCCGGACCAGGTCCAGCAGCAGTCGGATGCCCCGTTCCTCCTTGAGGTCGAGCGCCAGGGACCGCTTGCCGCGGTTGATCGTCGCGAAGCCGGCCGTGACGCCGCCTCTCTGGGGCCCGAGCCGGCGCATGATGTCGCCGTGGGGGGGCGCCTCGACCTTGATCACTTCGGCGCCCTGGTCGGCGAGGAGCATCGTCGCGATCGGGGCCGACACCATGGTCGCCAGTTCGATCACCCGGAAGCCGTCCAGCGGACCCATGGCGGCGCAGGGTACCACCGGGCGCGGCAACGGTCGGCGACCTTTGTCCGGCGCGCTACTGCTCGACGACCTGGGGCACGCGTGCCCCACCCGGTCGCAGGGAGTCCAGGTCGAACTTCGGCAACCGCAGGGTCACGGTCAGCGAAGCGGTCGGACTCACGACCCCCTCCACCGAGGCCCTCGCGAACCATCCGCCCATGCCGCGCGGATAGGCCGAGATGCGGATCCAGCCGACCGGCACGCCCCGCGCCGAGAAGCTGCCGTCGTCGCCGGCGCGGGTCTGATGCACGATCCGCTCGTCCGCCGTCTCGAAGCGAACGACCGCGCCGGCGGCCGGCTCGCCGGTCTCCGCGAAGACGACGCGGCCCTCGACCACCGTGTCGGCGATCTCCAGGGTCAGGGGTTCGTTCGGCGGCACATCGACATCGTGGAACGAGTGCGAGACCTGTTGCTCCGCCGAAACCACGTCGACCCGCCAGTCCTCGCGCCCGGGCAACGCGCCCCGGAACCACCCGTCCTCACCGGTCCTGAAGGTCAGGTCCGGCGACGCGCCGCGGCCGCCGAAGAACACGTAACCCTCGAGCGGAATGCCTTCCAGCGTCAACTGTCCGACGACCGGCACCAGCTCGAGTTCGACCACGGCGGACTGGTCGCCCACGACTTCGAGATAGTCCAGCTCCCCGAACAACCCCCCGTTCGCATCCTGGACTTCAACGGCGAACGCACCGTCTCCCGGAACCTGGAACCGCGCGTGGCCGTTCTCGACCACCGCGGTTTGTTGCGGGTACTCCCTCCGGACGAAGCGGGAGCGGAACCCCGGCGAGTCGTTCTCCCTGATCTGCCGGAGCAGGGCGAGCCAGTGGCTGCCGTAGGGGGGATCGCCCGGTTCGACGAAGACGTCCAGGACGTGGCTCCTCGCCAGCCGCACCCGCCTGCGCGGGAACGTCTCGGCGTTCTCGGTCAGTTCGTACGGTCCCGCCCGGGCCGCGACCCGATCGCCGCAGTCCACCTGAATCCAGTGTCTGCCGGCCGCAAGACCCCGGGCCTGGAAGAAACCGTCGTCGGCCACCTCGACCGTCGCGAGAACCGACTCGGGACCGGTCCTCCACAGGGCCGGATCGCCGGTGGAGACATGCACCACGCAGTGGTCCACGAAGCCCTGAAAGCCCGGTCCCGGAGCGACGAAGCCGGCAAGACTCGCTCCGGGAATGAGCCTCTGCTCTCCCAGGGCGAGCTGCCGCCGACCGCGCAGGGAGGCGTTCCACCGGTACTCGGGAGAGTGTCCGGGACGCCAGAACACGAGGTGAACGAGCGCGGCCGGCAAATCGCACGACCAGCGCCCGTCTCCCCCGACCGGGCACCGGACCACCTCGCCGCGAAGGTGAAACCGCGGGTCCGTGTTCTCCGGATCGACGTCACCGAGCCCGATCCGCAGCACTCCACCCGGACGGGAGGCGCCGACCACGCGGCCGCTGACCTCTACCGCCGCGTAGACCGGCACCTCGAACACGGGCACAACCTCCGGCTGGACCTCCGCCTCGCCCTCGACGGACGCGATCCCCTCGCTGGCCACCGAGTCGAGGTCGATCAGGGTCGCGCGACCCCAGAACCCACTGCCCGAAGCGGGGCGCACGCGCCACGGCCCCGGCTCGAACAGGTACACCTCGTAGACCTGATCGCTGGTGAGGGGCACTTCCTGCTCGACGCCGTGCGCGTTCGTAGTCAGAAGGGTCACTTTCGCCGGTCCTTCGCGGTAGATCACCGCCTTCAGAACGACCTTCGCGACTCCCTCCGCCGGTCCCTGCTCGGCCGACGACGGCTCCTGCGCCGGCGTAGCCGACGGGCCCAGAAGCCCGGACGCGAGCCCGAGGACCGCGATCTGCCAGCGACGCCGTGTCATCACACTCTCGTTCCCCCGCGGCAGGCGCCCTACGGCAACGTCATCACCAGGGGCTTCTTGCGGGTAACGACGATCGTGTGCTCGAACTGGACCGTCGTCGTTCCGGGCTTGTTCAGCAGCGTCCATCCGTCCTTCGCGGTCTTCGCCTGCTCGCGGCCGTTGGTCAGGAACGGCTCGATCGTCAGCACCATCCCGTCGTGCAGGAAGCGGTCGTCGTTCGGATCGTCGAAGCCAGGGACGAACTTCGGGTCCTCGTGGAGCGAGCGGCCGATGCCGTGCGAGCCCAGGTTGCGAATCAGACCGAAACCGGCCCTGGTCGCCGTGTCCTCGATGGCGCGGCCGATGTTGCGCAGCCGGCGGCCGTGGCGGGCCTGCTGCATCGCCGAGCGCAGCGCTCGCCTCGTGGCCGAGATGATGCGCCGGCGCTCCTCGCTCACCGGCGGCACCGGATAGGCCGCTCCCGTGTCGCTGAAGTAGCCGTCGAGCTCCAGCGACACGTCGATGTGAACGAGGTCGCCGGCCTCGACGCGCCTCTCCCCGGCGATGCCGTGCGCCACTTCCTCGTTGACGCTGATGCATGTGGCGGCCGGGAAGTCGTAGCAGAACTCGGGCGCCGAACGGGCGCCGTGGGCTTCCATGTACGCCCGGCCGATCCGGTCCAGTTCGCCGGTCGTGATGCCCGGCTCGACCGCCTTGCCCATCCGGGCCAGGCAGCGGGCCGCCACCCGCCCCGCCCGGCGAAGGGCCTCCAGATCCTCGCGGCCGCCGATCGTCATTGCAGTCTCCGTCTCAAACCAGCAGGGGGTCGGCAACGATCTCGACCGTTGCCGGGCCCTCGTGCTCCAGCGCCCGCTCGAGCGCGCCGTCCAGTTCCGTCGCGTCCTCGACGCGGATGCCGAGCCCGCCGCAACTCGTCACGAAGTCGGCGAAGTTCGGATTCGTCAGGTCGGTCATCCACACCGGCAGTTCAATCGCCCGCTGCTCCTTCGAGATCTTGCCGAGCTCACTGTTGTTGAGCAGCACGTGGGTGATGTTCATCCGGTGGTGGACGGCGGTCATCACCTCGCCCAGGTACTGGCCGAAGCCGCCGTCGCCGGTGATCGCCACCACGGGACGGCCGGCAAACCGCTCGTCGGCGGTCAGCGTTGCCGCCCAAGCACCCATCGCCGCCGGGTAACCGAACCCGATCGACCCGAGATAGCCCGACATGAGCACCGCCTGGCGGCGGCACTCGAAGTAGCGGCCGAAGGAGTACGTGTTGTTGCCGACGTCGACCGCGATGATCGCGTCTTCCGGCAGCCGCCGGTTGAGCGCCGCGAACACGGCGGCGGAACTTACTCCCGCATCGCCCACATCCGCGAGCCGGCGCTCCTTCTCCAAGCGCCAGATCCGCCAGCGCTCGGCGACCTCGGGGCGCTGATCCACCGTGTCGGCGCCACCCTGGTCCAGCGCCTCGGCGAACAGCCGCGCCGTCACCCCGATCTCGCCCCACACGGGCACATCGACGGCGTGGAACTTGCCGAGCGCCATCGCCTCGAAGTCGACCTGGATGACCGGCTTGAAGGTCGTGATCCCGGTGTGGTTCGAGAACGACGCGCCGAACACGATGAGCAGATCGCTCTCGTTCATGAACCAGCTCGCGACCGGTGTACCGCTCCGGCCCAGGACGCCGCACCCAAGCGGATGATCGTCCGGAATCAGCCCCTTCGCCTTGAACGTCGTCACCACCGGCGCGTTCAGGCGTTCGGCCAGGGCCGTGACGCCGTCCATCTCGAACCGGGCGCCGTGACCGACGATGATCACCGGCCGCCGGGCGCCGCGGATCAGCGCCAGGGCGCGCTCGACCGCCTCCGGGGGCGGCGTGATCCCCGAAGGCGTGACCCGACCCTCCGGCGACCCGGCCTCGGCGCTCGAGGCCAACGTCTGGACTTCGTCCGGGAAGATGAGGTGCGCCACGTCGCGCTTGAGGATCGCGTTCTTGCACGCCAGGTTCGCGAGTTCCACGTGCCGGCTGTCCCGGTAGACGGCGTGACTCATCGCGGCGACACCGGCAAAGGCGGCGGAGAGATCCACCTCCTGAAAGGCGCCCGGCCCGAGCACCTGGGTGTCGACCTGTCCGGTGAGCGCCAGGATCGGCGCCCGGTCCATGCGCGCATCCCACATCCCGGTGAGCAGATTCGTGGCGCCCGGGCCGGCGATCGTCAGACAGGCCGCCGGCCTTCCGGTCAGCTTGCCGTAGGCCGAAGCCGCGAACGCCGCGGCGCCCTCGTGGCGAACGCCCACGTACTGGAGCGAGCCCGTCTCGCACTGCGCGCGGATCGCGTCGGCCAGTCCGAGGTTCGAGTGGCCGACCATGCCGAAGACGTGGGTCACGCCCCAGTTGACGAAGGTCTCCACCATCGCGTCGCTGACCGTCCGCTCCCGTTCGACCTCGGGTTCGACACCCACGTAGATGCCGTCGGTCCGCACGTCGACCGCGTAGCTCGTCACCCGCTCGTCGTAGCCCTCCGGCGACTTGCCCGTGAGCGGGCAGTAGTCCCAGCCGTGCCACGGGCAGCGGAGCCAGCCGTTCTCGATCGACCCCTCGCCGAGCGGACCGCCCTGGTGCGGGCAGCGGTTGTCCAGAGCGCCGTACTGCCCGTCGTAGTGGGTCAGGCAGACCGAGCGGCTACCCGCGACCACCGTCTTGACGCGGTTCTCGGGCAGCTCATCCCGTTCCGCAACCTTGAACCACCGAAGGTCCGACGCGGCGCGGGGGTCGTCCATCAGTCGGGAAGCACAAGAACCCGGAGGTTGCGGAACCAGATCTCGTTGCCGTGGTCCTGGAGCGCGATGTGGCCGGTTTCCATCATCCCGTAGCCGGGCATCGAGGCGAACTTGCTGGCCGCGACGAGCTCCTTCCACTCGTCGTCCCAGAGCGTGTACTCCACGACCTTCTCGCCGTTCAGCCAATGGGTGACCGCGGCGCCCTCGACGCGCAGCGCGCTCGTGTTGAACTCGCCGACCGGCACGAGTTCGCCGCCCTGCCGGGCGTGGAGGGCGTAGTTGGAGGCTGCCGAGGTTTCCATGCGCTGACCGTCCCGATGCCCGCCGTCGTCCAGGATCTGGAACTCGGGGCCCGTTGAGTAGGACGCGCCGGCGTCTTCTGAAACGTGGAACATCACCCCGCTATTTCCGCCCGGCGTCACCGCCCAGTCGAAGCGGAACTCGAAGTTCCTGTACTGCTCC
>WTGL01000140.1:25264-31878 GCA_011523565.1 Acidobacteriota bacterium | reverse complement strand
ACGAAGTGGACCACGCCGTCGGCTGCCGACCAGCCCGCCGGCACCTGGTCCAGCCTGAAGCCGCGCCAGTGCTCCAGCGACTCGCCGTCGAAGAGCGACTGGAATCCCGCCTCCGTCTCTTCGGCGTTGAGCCCGCTCCCGGCCTCGGCCGCGCCGATCGCGGCCTCTTCGGTCTCGGCACCGTCCGGCGCGCCCACCCGAACTTCGACGCAGGCGACCGCTCCGATCGCCAGCACCATGGCAACGACAACTGTCAACATCTTCTTCATCCGTTCATCCTCCCGAGTGTGGCGCTACGGCCCGTAGCGAATCCCGATCCTCACCGACCGTTCGGGGCCGGGGAATCCGACCTGCGTCTCGTAGTCCTCGTCCAGGGCATTGTCCGCGCGCAGCGTGAGCCGCCACCGATCCGCCGCCTGCCAGGCCAGCGAGAAGCCGACGACGTCGCGGCCGGCGACGGAAGTCTGGAACGGGGCCGGAATCTGTTCGTCCAGGTAGGAGCCGGTGTGCCGCGCTTCGAGGCCCAGCCGGACCGCGGCGCTCAGGTCGACCCGCAGCGCAACGCCGCCGAAGAGATCCGGCCGGCGCCGCAGGCTTCGACCGGTGGCCAGGTCCTCGGTGTCCTGGGACGTCACGCGCACGTCGAGGCCGACCCGCGCGGACGGGCTCCAGACCAGAAACGCCTCCACGCCCTCGGCGTCCACCTTGCTCCGGTTGACGATCTGGAACGTGTCGAAGTCGAAGTCGACCAGGTTCTCGAAACGGTTCGAGAACACGGTGACGCCACCACGGGCAGCACCCGTCGCCGACTGGGCCTCGAACCCCAGATCGAGGCCGACGCTCGTCTCCGGCTGGAGGTTCGGATTTCCGCCGATCGCCCGCGGCGTGGCCAGGCCGTACAGGCTCGGCAGCTTGAACGCCTCGCCCGCCGAGGCCCGAACGGACCACGAACCGCCTGCCGGCGCGTAGCGCACGCCGACCCGCGGGCTCAGCTCCTCCCCCTCGCCCTCGAAGAAGTCGGCCCGGGCACCGATCTCGGCCACCAGCCCGCCCCTGCTCCAGCGCCACTCGGCGAACGCGCCCACGCGTTCGCGCTCGATCAGGTAGTCGCCGGCCAGAGGTCCGCCGAAGTAGGGCGGCAGCAACAGGAGGCTGCGGTTCCGGCCCTCCTCGCTCAATCCCTCGACACCCAGGCTCACGTCGTACGGGGCGCCGGACGCCGGGGAGAACGCGGCGGTCCAGGCGACCCGCAGGTCGCTGAACTCGGTCGACTCGGTGATCGGGGGCACCAGCGGCACGATCGGCGGACTGGCCCGGTCGAGCGTGTGCTCGTAGAAGGTCGACCGCAGGGTGTGGCTCCAGGCGCTGCCGGCACCGATCTCCGCCGTAGCGGCCAGACCGAGGTCGCCGTGGTCCGACGTCCGCAGTTCGCCGCTGCCGAAGACCGGACCGCCCGAGCCGTCGGGGTAGTCGTCGGCCTGCCAGTCGGCGTAGCGCGCGGACAGGCTGAGCGCCGAGGCAGCACCCAGGTTCCGGCCCCAGCGTCCACTCACCGTCTGCTGTTCGAGCGCATCGTCGCCGATCCGGCCCTGCTCCTCGCGGAATCCGGCGCTGATCGATCCGTGCGACGACTCGCCGGCGCGGCCCCAGGAAAGCCGGCTGCCGCGGTGGTCGTGATCGCCCAGGTCGGCGCTCCAACCGAGGAAGGGCGCCGCGTCGCGCGGCGCCGCGGTGATCAGTTGCACCGCCCCGGCCAGGGAGCTCGACCCGTAGAACGACGACAGCGGCCCGCGCACGACCTCCAGACGCTCGATCTCGGCCGCTCCCACACTGCCGAGCGGGAAGGCGCCGCCGTACTGGTCCGTGCTGTCGGCCATCGGCACGCCGTCGATCAGGACGAGAGAGAAGTTCGCGTCGCCGCCCCGCAGAGACACGCCGGCCAGAGCCGCGCTCGAGTCGTTGCCGAGCACCCAGGCGCCGGGCACCAGACGCAGCGCCTCCGCCGCGTCGCGGACCGCCAGGTGCCGCAGATCGGACGCCTCGACGACCTGTACTGAAGCCGTTGCCGCGTCGACGGCCCGGGCGCGCACGGTAGCCGTCTCGTAGAAGACAGCTTCGGGGGCTGCTTCCGGCTCGCTTGCTGCCGATTCCGCCTCCTGCTCGCTGTCCTGTGCGGGAACGGCCGACGCCGCCAGAAGCAGTGCGGCGAGAGCCGTGATCCGGCACATGGGAATCGAACAGACCTGGATCGACACGGGCCGAGAGCTTAGCCGAGCAACCCGTTGGTATCGTGCCCCTTCGTCCATGAACAAGCTCCGCCAGACGGCCCCGACGATCGCCCTGCTCGTCGCCGCGGCGACGGCAGCCCAGGAGATCGAGACGGCCCGCTTCGAGGTTCCCGGTCTCGATGCGCCGGTCGAGATCCTGGTCGACCGCTGGGGCGTGGCCCACATCTTCGCCGGCGGCCAGGACGATCTCTTCCTGGCTCAGGGCTGGAACGCGGCCCGCGACCGCCTGTGGCAGATCGACCTCTGGCGGCGGCGCGGCGAGGGCACGCTCTCCGAGGTCCTGGGCCCCGACTACGTCGAGCAGGACCGCGCCGCCCGGCTCTTCCTCTACCGCGGCGACATGCACGCCGAGTGGCTTGCCTACGCTTCGGACACGAAGCGCATCGTCAGCGCGTGGACGCATGGAGTGAACGCCTACGTCGACCTGGTCCTCAAGCGGCCGGAGTTGATGCCGCCGGAGTTCGGCGCGATGGGCTACAAGCCCTCGCACTGGACGCCGGAAGCCGTACCCCGGATCCGCAGCCACGGCCTGATCCGGAACGCCCGTGGCGAGCTGAATCGCGTCCCGCTGGTCGCTCGGCACGGCCCGGAAGGCGTGTCGCTGCGCGACCGCTACGAACCGGCGCACCGGCTGGTCGTGCCAGACGGCCTCGATCTCAGCCTGTTTCGACCGCAGCCGAACCCCTCGGAACCAGCGCAGTGGACACACCGCATGGGCACGCAGACCATTCCTTTTCGGTCAATGTCCTCGGGCTCCAATGAACGGGAGGCAGCGACCACTCCCGATCCGGCCACGCAGGGCAGCAACAACTGGGCGATCTCGCCACACCGCACGGCCACTGGCCGACCATTGCTCGCCAACGATCCGCACCGCACGCAGGCCGTCCCTTCGCTCCGCTACATCGTCCACCTCAGTTCGCCAGACCTTGACGTGATCGGCGCCGGCGAGCCGGCTCTGCCCGGGGTCTCGATCGGCCACAACGGCACGATCGCCTTCGGGTTGACGATCTTCAGCATCGACCAGGAGGACATCTACGTCTACCGGACAAAGCCCGGCGAACCGGACTTCTACGAGTACCGGGGTAACTGGCTGCCGATGGAAGTGATCGAGGAGTCGATTCCGGTCCTCGGCGGGCCACCCCAAACCGCCGAACTTCGCTTCACCCGCCACGGTCCCGTTCTCCACCAGGATCCCGACCGCGACCTTGCGATCGCGCTCCGGGCGGCCTGGCTAGAACCCGGCATGGCGCCCTACCTGGGCTCGATCGAGTACATCCGGGCCCGCAACTGGGACCAGTTCCTGGCCGCGATGAACCGCTGGGGCGCGCCGTCCGAAAACCAGGTGTACGCCGACATCCACGGCAACATCGGCTGGAAACCGGGCGGCCTGGCGCCGATCCGGCCGAACTGGGACGGCCTGCTGCCGGTACCCGGCGACGGCCGCTACGAGTGGCAGGGCTTCCGGGACATGGACGAGCTACCCGTCGAGTTCAACCCGGAGCGCGGCTGGGTCGCGACTGCCAACGAGATGAACCTGCCGGCCGGCTACGACGTGCCCCTGGGCCTGGAGTGGGCGGCGCCCTACCGTCGCCAGAGGATCGGTGAAGTGCTGGCGGCGAACGACGCAATGACGGTCGCGGACTCGGTGCGCCTGCAGACGGACTATGTGTCGATTCCGGCCCGCCGGCTGGTCGCGGTGCTCCAGGAGCTGGAATCCACACCGGAGATCGAACCCGCACTCGAGTTGCTCAAGCCCTGGGACGGCGAACTCGGAAAGGACAGCGCCGCCGCCGCTCTCTTCGAGGTCTGGTGGCGCGATCACCTGGAGATGGAGGTCGGCCGGAGAATCGCCGAAACGCTGGGCATCGGCGCCCTCGCCGACGAGCACCTGCTCCAGATCGTCGAACAGGCGGACCCACGGCTCGGCGCATCCCCGGCGGAGGCACGCAACGAAGTGCTGCGCATCAGCCTGAAGAGCGCGTTCGCGGACGTGACGAAGCGGCTCGGCCCCGATCCCGCCGACTGGCGCTGGGGCGATCTGCACCGGATCGGTCTCCGCCACCTCTGGTCCGGCCGGTTCCCGGACGAGTTGCGCACCGCCGCGGAAATCGGTTCGGCTCCCCGTGGCGGCTCCGGCAACACGGTCGGCAACACGAGCTACAACTCGACTTTCCACCAGAGATCTGGTGCTTCCTTCCGCATGGTGATCGACGTCGGCAACTGGGACGCCTCGGTGGCGATGAACAACCCCGGCCAGTCCGGCGATCCCCGGAGCCCGCACTACAAGGACCTGTTCGAATCCTGGGCCAACGACGAGGCGTTTCCCCTTCTCTACTCGCGAGGCGCCATCCTCGAAGCCGCGGAGGCCCGGATCGAGCTCGTTCCCGCTCCGGTGGACCAGCCATAGCCGGCGGCGGCGCGGATACACTGTCCGGGCCATCCCGATGACAGTTGCCACAAGCGCGCTCCGTGTTGCGACGTTCCTCTCGCTCGGCCTGGCCGCCGCCGCGGCTGGCCAGACCGAGGCTTCCGCAGGCGCCGACCAGGCACGCGATCCGGCGGTGGCCGCCGTCAACCCGACGCCCTACACTCCGGCCGCCGAGAAGAGGGGTCGCACCCACTATCTGCGCCACTGCCAGATCTGCCACGGCTTCGACGGCCGTGCGCTCGAGAACATCGACTTCGAGGCGACCGACCTGACCGATCCCGAACGCTGGCGGTTCGGGACCTCGGACGGGGACCTCTTCCGCAGCACGAAGTTCGGCGCCGGCCTCGACATGCCGCCGTTCGAGGCCGACCTCGACGACGAGGAGATCTGGGACCTCGTCCACTACCTGCGAAGCATCGGTCCGAAGGAGCTGCGACCGAAGACCTCCACCGAAGGCACCCCGCACATTCAGGAGAACTGACGATGAGCGAATCGCACCCTACGCCCAGACCGCGGGCCAGTCAGAACCTCGGAGACGGAGCGTCCAAGGGCAAGTCGGTCTCGCGCCGCAGCTTCGTCGCGACCAGTGCCGCCGGCGTCGGCGCGGCCGCCCTGTTCGCGAACCAGGCCCGGGCGGCCGCGGCCGATCGTGATGCCCGACCGATCAATATCCCCGACGAGATCCCGCGCACCCGCAACGAGGCCCCCGACCCGGCCGAGTTCCCCATGAACGGCGCCCAGGTCTTCGCCCGCGCCTGCGCCGACGAGGGCCTCAAGGCGCTGTTCTGCGCCCCCGGCAACTACCAGGTCATCAACGCGATTGCCGCCGAGGGCATCCCCACCTACGGTGGGCGCACCGAAGGCAGCATGTGCGCCGCAGCCGACGGCTTCGTCCGCGTCACCGGCGAGACCGCGGCCTGCTCGGGCACCGAGGGGCCGGGCTTCACGAACATGATCATGAACATCGGCGCCGCCAACGCCGCCCGTACCCCGCTTCTCGTTCTCGCCAGCAACATGACGGTCGGCGGCGACGACACGGAACGCGGCATCCAGCGCGGCTACCAGCAGCCGACGACGGTCGGGATGAAGAAGTACGGCAAGCGGCTGATCACCCCGAACCGGGTCTACGAATACGCCGCCTACGCCTTCCGGCACCTGCGAACCGGCGTGCCTCGACCCGTGCACCTGGACTTCACCGGCGAGGTCGCCCGAGCCCGGTTCGACGCGGCCGACGACCTGCTCTACTACCACGACAAGAGCACCTACCGCACCGAGTCCCACCCCTACCCGTCCAAGGCGGACACGGCGAAGGCGGTGGAGATGATCCAGCGTTCCGAACGGCCGATGATCGTCGCCTCGACCGGTGTCTTCTACGACCGGGCCTGGGACATCCTGCGCACCGTCGCCGAACGGGCCGACATCGCGGTCGTCGAGTCAGGCGCAATGCGCGGCCACTTCCCGGACAGCCATCCGCTGTCGGCGAGCACCGGTCCCGACGCGCTCCTCTCGGCCGATCTGGTCATCTTCGCCGGCCAGTACTCGATGCCGGGCGTCGGCGAGGTCGCCTTCGACCCCGACGCAAAGATCATCCGCATCGATCCGGACGCCGCCGACATCGGCCGCAACCTTCCCGTCGACCTCGGGCTGGTGGCGAGCGCCCGCGGCGGACTCGAGGCGCTCGCCGAGGCCTTGCCGTCAGCGTCCCGTCCGTCCTGGCGGGCCGAGCTTGCCGCCGCCCGCGACGCGTTCGAGAAGCAGAACGCGGAATGGGTCGAACTCGGTCTCAAACACAGCGCCGCCACCGACACGATCCATCCGGCCGTCATCGCGCAGGAACTCTCGTCCTTCCTCTACTCCGGCGACCTGCCCCGGGAACAGACGACCGTGGTTTCGGGCGG
>WTGL01000140.1:19319-25254 GCA_011523565.1 Acidobacteriota bacterium | reverse complement strand
GATCCTGAACGGCGCCTACCAGTACGGCGCGATCGGACCCGACGTCGGCTACACCGTCGGCGCCGGTGCCGCGGTGATGAACGGAGCCGGCCCGCAGGAGCCGTATCGCGGGTCGCCTGTGTTCGGGATCACGGGCGACGGCGGCATCGCCTACTCCGGCATGGAGTTCGAAACGCTGGCCAAGTACCGGATTCCGGCGGTCATGCTGGTCTACAACAACAACGCCTGGGGGGTGTTCGGCGCGGCGCGCCGCGCCACCCGCTCGATGCACATGTACCTGTTCCAGGAAAACCTCCGCTACGACAAGATCGCGGAAGGCTTGGGCGCTCGCGGCGAGTACGTCACGTCCCCCGAGCAACTCCGCGAAGCCCTGCCAAGAAGCTACGAGATGGCCGCCAGGGACGGTGTCTCGACGCTGATCAACTGTCAGGCGGTCAAGGAGTTCTGGACGAACGAGTACCCACCCGGCCTGCCCCGCAAGGTAGAACCGGGCTGCATGGCCTACCACCACTAGCGCACTCGCTCGCTCGGCAGGGCCTCCAGATGACGCCGCGCGAGACCGTGCTTGCCTGCCTGCAGCGCTACGCGGACCGCGGGATCTTTCGAGGGTTCGGGGCAACGGCCACACGTGGAGGCGGCCTGGAGTGCCGGTTCCTGTGGCATGCGCCGGAGCCGCACCGGCTGCGGTTCGAGCGGAAGACGGGTCTCCTGATCTTCGTCGATCTGCTGCCCGGGATTCCGTACCCGTCACCGATGGACCATGCGGTCCGTAAGTTCGTCGACGGCCGCGACAGTGTCATCCTGCCTGCCCATCGTCGGATCGACCCGCAGAAGATGCGAACGCGCTGCCGGAATCGCGGCGGGAAGATGTCGATCGAAGCGATGTGCTTCGATGGCGACTACGAGTACACGACCACCAGGGCGGTCAAGCTGGTCAACGAGATCTTCCTCGACTTTCTGGCTGGCCCCTACGACGCCTACATGGTGGAGCACTTCGGGGCTCCGGAAGAATGACGGCCTGCGGGCTGCGTCCCAGCCCCGACCAGGCGCTACACTGATTGGCTACCGCTAACTGCAGAAAGGAGTGTGCACATGCATCTCGCCGACCTGAACTGGCTCGCCGTGATCGTGTCCGCCGTCGCCTTCTACGCCTTTGGCGCGCTGTGGTACTCCGTCCTCTTCGGCAAGGCATGGGCCGCCGAACAGGGGATCGACATGGAGAACCCGCCCGAGGCGAACATGGTCCAGACAATGGGCGGAACCCTGGTGCTCGAGTTGATCGCCGCCATCGTCGTCGGCATGCTGATGGCGGAGATGGGCGGAACCGGCTACATGGTCGGCATCCACACCGGCCTGCTCCTGGGCCTCGGCATCGCCTCGGTGATGATGGGCGTCAACTACCTGCACGAGCAGCGGTCGCTCAAGCTGTGGCTGATCAACGCCGCGCACCTGACGATCGGCTTCGCCATCGTCGGCGGCATCCAGGGAGCCTGGCAGTAGGAACCGGCTTCAGGCGCGCCTCCGGCTGTCTGCGGTTCGGACTTCTCGGCGTCCTGGCCACCAGTTGCTCGCCGCCTCCCGACGCCGAGCGGGGCCCACCGACCGGCATCGTCGAAACGGACGCGGCCGCCACTCCGATCGTCCATTTCGTCGACGCAACGGCCGAGATCGGCCTCGACTTCGTCCTGCCAAGCGGAATCGACTCGACGTATCCAATGCCGGCCGTGATGGGCGGCGGCGCCGCCGTCTTCGATGCCGACGGCGACGGCGACCTCGATCTCTACTTCATCGCTCCGGCACCCGGCGGTAGCCGGTTCTACCTGCAACAGGACGACGGTCTCTTCCTGGACGCGACGGCGGCCTCCGGTCTGGTGGGCGACGGAATGGGCGCCACCGCCGGCGACCTGGACAACGACGGCGACGTCGACCTTTACATCACCCGCGTCGGGCCCGATCGGTTGCTGTTGAACGACGGCAACGGCGTCTTCGCCGACCGGAGCGCTGCCTGGGACGCCTCCACGCCGGGCTGGTCCTCCTCAGCCGCGTTGCTGGACTACGACCGGGACGGCTACCTCGACATCTACGTCGCCCGCTACGTCGCCTTCGACCCCGAGCGGGTCTGCTCCCAGCATGGCGGCCGGCGCGACTTCTGCGGCCCGACGGAGTTCGAGGGGATGAGCGACGTGCTGCTGCACAATCTGGGCGGGCATGGGTTCGAGGACGTGGGTGCCTCCGCCGGGATCACGGCAGTCACCGACGCCGGGCTCGGCGTCGTCGCCGCCGACTTCGACCACGATGGCGAGATCGACATCTACGTCGCCAACGACGCCGACCCGAACAACCTCTGGATCCACCAGGGCGGCGGTCGCTTCGTGGACGACGGCGTCCTCCAGGGCTCGGCCTACAACCGCTGGGGCAACAGCGAGGCGGGAATGGGCATCGCCACAGGCGACGCTGACCTCGACCTGGACCTCGACCTGTTCGTCACCCACCTGATCACCGAAACGAACACGTACTACCGGAACCTCCTCCTGCCCGGCTTCGAGGACGCGACGATCGAAACCGACCTCGGCGCGGCGAGCCTCGACCTGACCGGCTTCGGCACCGCCTTCTTCGACGCCGACAACGACGGCGACCTCGACCTCGCGGTCGCCAACGGCGCCGTCAAACGGCGGCCGTCCGCGCTGGCGCCGCACGGGCTCTGGGCCGACTACGTGGAACCCAACCTCTTCCTGATCAACCAGGGCGACCGGTTCCTCGATGCATCTTCCGAACCGCCCTGGACCGAACACGGCCTCAGCCGGGCACTCGTTCCTGCCGACCTGGACCGGGACGGCGACCTCGACCTGGTGATCGCGAACCTGGACGGACCGCCGCAGATCCTACGCAACCTGACGATCGACCCGGAAGCCCCGGCCGACCGCGCAGCCGCCGCGAACTGGCTCCAGATCCGCGTCATCGATCCACGACTGGGCCGCGAAGCGATCGGCGCCAGAATCGTGGTCCGTACGCTAGACGGCCCGCGCCTCGTCCACGCGTTGTCGACCGGCAGCTACCTCTCCGCCGGACCGGCAACCGTTCACCTCGGGCTCGGCACGGCCGACGCCACGGATGGCTTCGACGTGGTCTGGCCCGACGGCCTGATCGAGACCTTCGACGGCGTCGCGGCCAACCAGGTCGTCGAACTCGTCCGCGGCGAGGGAGAGGTCCAGTAGTGCTCCGCTTGCTCAGTCTGTTCCTCGCCGTGGCCGCGGCTGCCACCCTCCCCGCCCAGCAGATCCCCGAACCCCCACTCGAAGGCGCCGAAACCGCCGTCCGGCAGCGCTTGACCACCCAGGCCGCCGACCTCCGCGCCGACCCCGAGAACGGCGCTGCCTGGGGCCGCTACGGGATGACGCTCGAGGCACACACCTTCACCGCCGAAGCGATCGCCGCCTACCGTCAGGCTCACGCGCTGTCGCCCCGGACGTTCCGCTGGCCCTACCTGCTCGCCACCCTCGTCGACGAGCGCTCCGCCGCCGAGAGCCTGCCGCTCTACCGCGCCGCCCTGGCCCTCAACCCAGACTACGCTCCCGGCCGCGTCCGCTACGCCGAGGCCCTCGAGCGGGCCGGGCAGTTCGACGACGCCGCCACGGAGTACGAGCGGGCGGCCCGGCTCATGCCGGCCAATGCCCACGCCCACGCCGGCCTCGGCCGCCTCGCCCTCGCTGCCGGCGATCCCGCCGCCGCCGTCCGGCACCTGTCCCGGGCCCACGACCTGGCGCCCGAGAACCGATCGTTCGCCGTCACTCTGGCTCAGGCCCACGCCCGCGCCGGCGACCGCGAACGCGGGCAAGAGATTGCCGCCGCCGCCCGCTCACTGGGTCGCATCAACTACCGCAACGACCCGATCCGCTCCAGCGTCCACGATCTCGCCCTCGATGTCCGCAGCTACCTGCGGCGAGCGAACGCCCACCGCGTTCACGGCGAACTCGACTTGGCCCAGCGCGAACTGCGTGCCGGCATCGCCATCGACGGCTCCAGGCCGGAGCTCCACTTCGCGCTCGCCGAAGTGCTCGCGGCGTCCGGCGACCAGCCCGCCTCCCAGGTCGCCGCCCGCAGGGCGTACGAGCTGCACCCCGAACTCGAAGGCGTGGCCGCCTTCCTGGCCCGCGGCCTCTTCCAGAGCGGCGACCTGAGCGGAGCCCTGGCAATGGCCGAAGAAGCTCTCGACCTGAGCCCCGGCGACGTGAACATGATGCTGCTCGTCGCGATCATCAGCGCCGAGCGGGGCGACGTCGTCCGCACTGTGGAGATCCTCGACCGCGCCTACCAGGCTCGTCCCCAGGACGCCCCGACGCGGAACGCCCTGATCCAGTTGCTCACCAACGTCGGCGAAGCGATGGCAAACAGCGGACTCCAGGACGCTGCCGCTGTCCAGTTAGAGAAGGCCCTCGACCTCGCCGAGGAAGCCGAAAGCCCCGATGTCGCCCTGCTCCAGCGACGACTCGCTCAACTCGGTCGCTGACTCGCTTCGGCGGTCGCGTCCCAGCCACCGCCCTGGAGGCCCCGGCCTGAAGGGCAACGACCCGGCATAGAGGTTGCAGGTCCTCAGACTGTCCTGGTGCTGAACACAACCTGGGAGAGTCCTCTTGAGGCTCGGTTGGACCGCGGTCGTCATCCTGCTTAGCGCGACCGTCCCCCTTTGGGGACAGGAAGACGCGTTGCCGGACTTGTTCTCGGACGTCATCGACGTCCGGGTCGTGAACATCGAGGTCGTCGTCACGGACAGGAAGGGAAACCGGATCAGAGGCCTGGAGGAGAAGGACTTCGAGCTCCTGGTCGACGGGGAACCGGTGCCGATCGAGTACTTCACGCAGATCGACGACGGACGCGCGCTGGCCACCTCCGGTGACGGGGCCGGCGTGCCATCCCTGGAACCTGACGAACCTATCGGCACGAGCTATCTCATCTTCATCGACGAACTGTCGGCAATCCGTCAAAGCAGAAACCGGATTCTGCAGCACATCGAGGAGGATCTCGACGACCTGGGACCGACCGACCGGGTCGCGCTGGTGGCGTTCGATGGCCGCAGCCTCACACGGCTCACGGACTGGACGAGCTCCCGCGGCGCCATCAAGGACGCCTTGTCGCAAGCGCGCGATCGGAAAGCGCTCGGTTTGCTGAACAAGTTCGGGCTCGGGTTTCAGACCCGGCGGTCCGTGTTGGCTGCGGCCGGCACAGTGCGCAGCTTCGCCGACGCTCCCGGCCGCAAGGTGATGCTCCTTCTGGCCGCCGGATGGGACACGCAGGTCGATCTATGGAACCCTCGGTTGCTCTGGGTGCTCGGACTCAGGGACGCCGGTCTGAATGACCTGTACGGGCCTCTCGTTCACGCCGCGAACCTGGTCGGCTACAGCCTCTACCCGATCGACATGGGCGGGGCCGGACCGGCCCGTTCGAACGACCGCATAGCCAACCAACGGGCGTTCGGACTGACTGGCCTCGCAGCAGCCTGGGGAGGGCGGCCCAATACACCGGAGGACTCGCGGCGATGGCACGACGTTCTTCGTTACCTGGCCGACGAGACTGGCGGGCTGCCGATGATCAACTTCTTCAGCAACAAGGCGCTTGCCGAGACGGCGGAAGACATGCGCTCCTACTACTGGCTCGGCTTCGAGCCGCCACGTGCCGAGGACGACGCCCTGCACGACATCCGGGTGCGGGTAATCGACCGGCCCTGGCTCCGGGTTCGATCCCGCCGGAACTACATGGACATGTCGAAGAGCACCGACGTGACGATGCTCGTCGAGGGGACACTGCTGTTCGGCGGCGCCCCCGGTGTCGCCGCGCTCGAAGTCCACTTCGGATCCCCCGAGAAGGCCGGGCTCCGGAAGATCGTCGTACCGATGGAGGTTCGGATCCCGCTCAAGGACCTGACAATGCTGCCCGTCGG
>WTGL01000140.1:0-19309 GCA_011523565.1 Acidobacteriota bacterium | reverse complement strand
GATGAACGAGTTGGAGTTCCGGGTGACCGTGATCGACGAGTACGGCGACCACTCGGAGACGCCGATTGACCGGATCCCGATCCACGGCTCAAGGGCGCCGTCGCCCGGAGACACCTTCGTTTACGAAACTGATCTCGTGATGCGCAAACGCCCGCATCGGTACGTCGCGGCGGTTTACGACCCTCTTTCGGGCGCCATCCTGTCGGCGACGGGTGCGGTTGGACCTGACGCCGGAACAAGCGCCTCGACGGGGGGCGTCAGGTGAGTCTCCGTCAGGCCATCTCCGGTCTGTTGCTGGTCACGACACTTCCCGCCGCCGCGCAGGACGAATCTCTACCCGACCTGTTCTCCGACGTCATGGACGTCCGCGTCGTCAACCTCGAAGTCGTCGTCACCGACCGGAAGGGCAACCGTATCCAGGGTCTAGAGGCCTCCGACTTCGAAGTCCTGGTGGACCGGAAACCGCTACCGATCGGCTACTTCACGGAGGTCGACGAGGGCTATGTGCGAAGCTCCATCGACGATCAGGTCCCGGCCGCGAGCGCCCTGGCCGCGAACGAGCCGGTGGGCACGAACTACCTCATCTTCATCGACGATCTGCACGCCCAGGGGCACCCCCGCGACCGGGTCCTGAACCGGCTCGAAGGGGAGCTGACGGTGCTGAATCCCACGGATCGCGTCGCGATCGTCGCCTTCGACGGCCACGCCGTATCCCTGCTCTCGGACTGGACGAACTCCCGCCCCGCGATCAACCGGGCACTGGCTCAGGCACGCCAGCGCAAGACTCACGGCCGTGCGAGACAACTCGACCTGGGCAGCGGGCCCGAGTCGACCCGGCGGACCGTGATGGCCGCGGCGGCAACGATTCGCAGTTTCGCCGATGCTCCGGGCCGCAAGGTGATGCTGCTCCTGGCGCAGGACTGGAGTGCGCCGAACAGCTTTCGGACCACCCAGGCGAGCATACAAAGCCTGTACAGCCCTCTCGTTCACGCGGCCAACAGGGTCGGCTACAGCCTCTACCCGATCGACGTTCCCGGGCTCAGACAAACGCCCAGGACCCGAGGGTCCGGGGCTGGTGTAGTTATGGGCCTATCCAGACCCGGAGGCTACGAGTACTTCTCCACCGGCGATTCGCGTGGCAGCAACATCGTCTCCTACCATGGTCCACATCTGTCCAGCTTCGGGTCGGATCAAATCGCCTACGGGCTGTGGTACACGGAGACGCGAGAACACGATGTCCTCCACTTCCTCGCCGCGCAAACCGGCGGGAAGGCACTGCTCAACTCCTACCGCGACAGAGCCCTCAGCGAGACCGCGGACGACACCCGCTCGTACTACTGGCTCGGCTTCGAGCCCCCTCGGGCAGACGCTGACGAGCTCCACCGCATCAAGGTGCGCCTCGCCGGCCACAGAGGCGTTCGCCTCCGGGCGCGCAAGCACTATCTGGACATGTCCAGGGGCACGGAACTTTCGATGCTCCTGGAAGGCTCGCTGCTGTTCGGCGGCTCCCCCGGCGCGGACACCCTGGAAGTGCGCTTCGGTACGCCGCGAAAGGCCGGTTTCCTGAGGATCGCCGTGCCGATGACGGTCGAGATCCCGCTTGAGGACCTGGAGTTGCTGCCGATGGACGGCCGGTGGATGAACGAAGTCGAACTGCGGGTCGCCACCCTCAGCGAACGCGGCCGCCTGTCGCCGATGCCGGTCCGGAAGGTCCCGGTCCTGAGGCCGGAAGCGCCGGCCCCTGGCGAGACGTTCGTCTACGAGACGGACCTGCGACTCCGCAGGCGCAGTCACCGCTACGTCGCGGCGGTCTACGACCCTCTTTCCGGCGCGATCCTGTCAGCGAGCGGCGAGGTTGGACCAGCGCGTCCTTCTGGCGACCAAGGGGGACGGCCGGCCACGAAGATAGAGTGAACGGACGCTCGTGAGTACGCCTGAGGAGAGTCCACTGAGATTCCCATCCGCACCCCTGGTCGCTCTCATGCTCGCCCCGCTCCCGGCCGCCGGGCAGGAGACGCCCGCGCCCGACGTGTTCTCCGAAGTGATCGATGTCCGGGTCGTGAACGTCGAAGCGGTGGTCACCGACAGGGACGGGAACCGGATCCGCGGACTGCCGGTTTCGGACTTCGAACTCTGGGTGGACGGCTGGCGCGTGCCGATCGACTACTTCTCCGAGGTCGACGAGGGAGTCGCCCGGTCGGCGCCCGAGACCGGCGCCACGTCCGAGAGCGGTGCAGCACCGGCAACTCCACAAGCGGCACCTTCCGTCCCGCCAGACGAACGGGTACGCACCAACTACCTCGTGTTCATCGACGAGTTCTTCGCGGTCAGGAAGAACCGTGACCGCGTGCTCAAACGGCTGGAGAAGGACCTGTCGGAGCTCCATTCGGAGGATCACGTCGCCGTCGTCGCCTTTGACGGCGGCAACGTCGCACGCCTGACGGACTGGACGAACAAGGACGACCAGCTCCGGGATGCCCTGCGCGAAGCGCGAAAGCGCAAGGCGCTCGGGCTCATGCGAAGAGCCGACCTGGACCCGGTGGCGATGCCCTCGGCCGGCACCGACCAAGCGGGCGAAGCCCTCGCTCAAGCTGGCGTTGGCGACCAGCCCGGACTTCTTGACGTGCGCCGCTCCTCGACATCGCTGCTTCATAACAAGCGGGAGCGCCAGATCCAGCGCTCCGTCCTGGCCGCCGCGACGACGCTGCGCAGCTTCGCCGATCCTCCGGGCCGCAAGGTGATGCTGATCCTCACCGACGGCTGGGGCGTGCCGTCCTGGGAAAGCGTGAACCCGATTGGGCCGCTTCCTCCAAGTCTGGAGGACCTCTACGGGCCGCTTGCGCACGCCGCGAATCGGGTCGGCTACACGCTCTATCCGGTCGACCTTCCCGGCTTGAGGCCCAACTTCCTGAACAGCCCTCTCGGTATCGGAGACGCATCCGCCGGGTACAACGAAGGCGATTTTGCCGACCCGACGGTGACGACGACGGCAGGTCCCTTCAGTGTCCCCGAGGGACTCAACGTCGAGTGGTTCCAGGAAGCCGCGCTCGCGTACCTTGCCCACGAGACCGGCGGCATGCCGATGATCAACGATTTCAGAGACATGGCCCTCGCCGAGGCGGCGGCCGACACGCGTTCCTACTACTGGCTCGGCTTCGAGCCGCGTGTCAACCAGACCGATGAACTCCACGAGATTGAGGTGCGGGTACCCGGGCGTCCGGACCTGCGCGTCAGGTCGCGGCGGAGCTACTTCGACCTGTCCGGGAGCGCCGAAGTCACGATGATGACGGAGGGCGCCGTGCTGTTCGGAGGCGCCCCGGGGAAAGAAACGCTGGGGGTGCGATTCGGCGTTCCGGAGCCCACCAGGGGCCGGAAGATCCATGTGCCGATGGAGATCGCGATCCCGCTCGACGACATCCAATTGCTGCCGATGGGCGATCGTTTCATGAACGAACTGGAGTTCCGGGTCACCTTGATCAACGAGGGCGGCGAGCGGTCCGACACGTCGATCCAGAAGGTGCAGATCTCGGGAGCGGCGGCGCCGCCGCCGGGAGCCGTCTTCGTCTTCGAGACGACGCTCCTGCTTCGCTCCACTGAGCACCGGTTCGTCGCCTCGGTCTACGACCCGCTGACCGGCGCCGTCCTCTCGGCCCAGGGAACGGTGGGGCCGAAGTCGGGCCGGGCGGCAAGCGAAGGAGGATGATCTCCTGAAGCTCCACCCGGCCGCAGCCGCCACGTTGCTCCTGGCCGCGCTCCCCGCCGCCGCGCAGGAGAGCCCCCTGCCGGACCTGTTCGCCGACGTGATCGACGTCCGGGTCGTCAACGTCGAGGTCGTCGTCGCGGACAGGAAGGGGAACCGGATCCAGGGCCTGGACGCGGCGGACTTCGCGCTGCTGGTGGACGGCGAACCCGTACCGATCCACCACTTCACGGAGGTCGACGCGGGAATCGCCCGGGCGGATGCCGAGGGAGACGCTGGAGACGGCGGCGCAAGTGCCCTGCCCTCGCTCGCGGCCGGTGAGCCGGTGCCCACGAGCTACCTCGTCTTCATCGATGAGTACTTCGCGATCAGACGGGATCGCGACCGGGTTCTCGAGGCGCTGGAGCGGGACCTGGGACGGCTCGGAGCGCACGACCGCGTCGCGCTGGTCGCGTTCGACGGGCAGAACGTCTCCCAACTGACGGATTGGACCGCCTCCCGGGGCGCACTCCGCGACGCTTTCGACGAGGCGCGCCAGCGCGATTCGCTGGGGATCATGCGGATCGTGGATGTCGAGCCGGCTGTCTTCGAACCCTCTCTGCCGGACCGCGAATCGCAGGCTCTCGTCCTCTCCCGCGACGGTATCCGGCGAGCCATGTCGACGCTGAATCTGAGCAGGCGCGAGCGGGAGATCCAGCGGTCGGTCCTCGCCGCGACGGCCACCCTCCGGAGCTACGCAGATCCGCCGGGCCGCAAGGTGATGCTCGTGCTCACGGACGGCTGGGGCATACCCGATTGGCACAGGCAGGATCCGGCCGGGCCGCTTCCTCCAGGCGTAGAGAGCATTTACGGCCCCCTCGTCCACGCCGCGAACCTGGTCGGCTACACGCTCTACCCCGTCGACCTTCCCGGCCTCGACCCCAGCTTCACGAGCGGCCCACGCGGACTCGGTGATCCGTCCGTGGACTATCGCTCAGGCGAGAGTCTGGGGCTGCAACTGAACCTCTCCACTCCGCGGACCGATCTGTACAGCGAGTGGTCCCAGGAGGCCGCGCTCGCCTACCTCGCACGCGAGACAGGCGGGCTCCCGATGATCAACGCCTCCCGCGACATCGCCCTGGCCAAGACGGCGACCGACACCCGCTCCTACTACTGGCTCGGATTCGAGCCGCCTCGCAACGAAGACGACGAGCTCCACGACATCGAGGTCCGACTGACCGGCCGACCCGACCTTCGCGTCAGGTCGCGGCGGAGCTATCTCGATCTGTCCAGGAGCACCGAAGTGACGATGATGGTGGAGGGCGCCCTGCTCTTCGATAGCGCGCTGGGAAAGGAGGTGCTGGAGGTGCAGTTCGGCGCCCCGCAACCCGCCCGTGGCAGGAAGATCGTGGTGCCGATGAAGGTGATCGTCCCACTCGACGACATCACGCTCCTGCCGATGGGCGGCCTGTGGACCAACGACGTCGAGTTGCGCGTGACCGTCATCAACGACTCCGGCGACCGCTCTGAAACACCGGTCGAGACGATCCGCATATCAGGCCCGGCGGAACCGGAGCCCGGCCAGCACTACTGGTACACCACGGAACTCGTGCTCCGAAAGCGCGAGCACCGCATCGTGGTGGCCGTCCATGACCCGGTAAGCGGCACGATCCTGACCTCCAGTGGGACGGTCGGGCCGGAGTAGGCAGGACCAGGGAGATCTCCCATTGAGATTCGGCACAGTCGCTAGCGCGCTGGTCCTCGCCGCGTTTCTCGCCGCAGCGCAGGACACGCCCCTGCCGGACCTGTTCGCCGATGTGATCGACGTGCGGGTGGTCAATGTCGAAGTCGTCGTCACGGACAGGAAGGGGAACCGGATCCGGGGACTGCAAGCGAGCGACTTCGAACTCCAGGTCGACGGCAGCCCCACGCCCATCGAGTACTTCACCGAGATCGATGACGGGCGTGCAAGGACCTCGGTCGACGACGGCGTTGGCAACGTGCCCTCCCTGGCGCCCGACGAACCGGTGGGCACGAACTACCTCGTCTTCATCGATGAACTCTCGGCAATCCGGCGCGATCGGGACCGGGTGCTGAACGGGCTGGAGCAGGACCTGGCATTGCTCAGCCCGGTCGACCGCGTCGCGATCGTCGCGTTCGACGGCTACAACCTCGCGCGGCTGACCGACTGGACGAGTTCCCGCCACGAGATCGAGGACGCTTTTCAGCAGGCACGGGAGCGGAAGGGTCTCGGCCTGATGAGGATGACCGGTCTCGGCGACCGGACGGAACAGACTCGACGTGCCGTCCTGGCCGCTACGGCCACGGTTCGCAGTTTCGCCGGCGCTCCGGGCCGCAAGGCGATGCTGCTGCTCGCGGACGGCTGGCGCGGGTCGGTCGACTCGTTCGGTCGCTCGACGCTCGCTTCGCCTGCGAGCCTCTACACGAGCACATGGGACGTTGTCCGCCCCTTGGTCGATGCGGCGAATCTGGTCGGCTACACGCTCTATCCGGTCGACCTTCCGGGTCTACGATTCTCGGTCGATCTGGGGCTGTCCCGTGACAACGACTTCGCTACGTCCCACTACCCACGCAGCCACCCCCTCTACTACCCGCACAGGAATCCGTTCTATGTGGGCGACGACCTGGTGGATTCATGGCTGAGCAACCCCTACCCCCTCTTCCCCAGCGCAAGCTACCAGTGGTCGCGGCAGGCGGCACTCCAACACCTCGCCGGCGAGACCGGAGGTCTGGCCATGATCAACGCGCAGCGGGATGAGGCGCTCGCCATCGCCGCCGACGACACCCGCTCCTACTACTGGCTCGGATTCGAGCCCCCACGCGACGAGAACGACGTTCTGCACGACATCGACGTGCGCGTGGTGGGCCGCCGGGGCCTCCGGGTCCGTGCTCGCGAGAGCTACATGGACATGTCGAAGAGCACCGAGGTCACCATGCTGGTCGAGGGTTCGCTGCTCTTCGGCGGCTCCCCCGGGACCGACTCGCTCGACGTGCGGTTCGGCACGCCCGAGAGATCCGGATTCAGGAAGATCGCCGTGCCCATGGAGGTCACGATCCCGCTCGACGATCTGACCCTGCTGCCGATGGGCGGTCAGTGGATGAACGAACTGGAGTTTCGGGTCACCGTGATCAACGAACGCGGCGACCGCTCCGAAATCCCGGTCAGGAGAATCCCGATTCTCGGTCCCGCGGCTCCGCTGCCGGGCCAGACCTTCATCTACGACACGGGCATCGTGATCAGGAAACGCGAGCACCGCTACGTCGCGGCGATCTACGACCCTCTCTCGGGCGCGATCCTGTCGAGCAGCGGGACCGTGGGATCAAGGTAGAGCGACGCGTAACAGAAAGCGAAGAGCCCGGCCGAAGCCGGGCTCCCCTCAAGGCCGGGCCGGCTACGGCTAAACCGCAGCCGAACGCGGTTTCCTCTCCTAGAAGCTCAAGCCGAGCACCACATTGAACCGGCGCGGTGACTGCCAGCCGATGTAGCGGGAGGCACTGACCTCGCCGTCGCCGTTGATCCGCTGCAGCTTCTGGTTGTCCGTGATGTTCTGGGCATCGACGCGGACGAAGCCCCTGAAGTCCTCCCTCCACCCGAGCGGGAAGAAGTACATCACGTTCAGGTTCGCACTCCAGAGGGAGTTGAAGGGGTCACGCGTGCCCCGAGGCTCCAGGTAGAGACCCGTGCCGCTGTCGACGAGGAACTGGCTGGGGTCGCACTCGAGTGCAAAGCCCGGCTCCCAGAACTGGGTGTCGCAAGGTTCTCCGAGGGATGCTCCCTCGGTCCGTTGCCAGGGCTTGCCCGACCGCCACTGGAAGCCGCCTCCCAGGATCACGCTGTGACCGCGGCTGCCGATCCGGAAGTTCTTGAACCCGTAGGTGTTCCACACGTACTTGTTGTTCTCGTGGACCGTGCCGTAGCGGTTGATCGTCGACACCGGCACGCCCAGGAACGGCTCCAGCAGCGCCTGGCAGTCCATCGGGTACTTGCGTTCGAGTACGGTGCCGTCGGGCCCGGTCACCGGCACCTGTTCTCGCGTGCAGCCGTTGATATGCCCCTGATTCAGGACGACATCGAGATTGCGGCCGTAGTCGGAGTTCGTGTTGTCGAACAGGCCGCCCCAGTAGTGCCCCTGGGCATCGGCGTACGTGAAGTTGTTGTAGAGCGCCCAGTCGTTCCTGAACAACCTGTTGAGCTGCAGTTGCACGGATTCGTACGTGCGCTTGCCCTCCTCGAAGTTGGCCATGACCTGGGGATCCACCACGCCGAGAGCGCCGAGCACTCGCTCGTAGTCCTTGTAGTTCTCGGTGAACCGGAAGTAGTCGCCGTTGGGCAGCCGCTGCTCGGTGGTGCCGATCGAGTTCCTGTACTCCCACTGGATGGCGCTGGCCTGGAAGAACCACTGCCGTCTCGAGCCGAAGGACCAGCTATAGATGAGGTCGACCTCGTCCTTGTAGTAGGGCTCGATGTTCACCGCCGGGATCGTGCCGGCTTCGATCTGCCGGTACATCTCGCCAGGCCGGAGCTTGCCGAGCAGACCGGTGTAGCCCGGGCCGTCGCAGACCTCGATGTAGAACGCGTCGATCGGCGCGCAGTACACGATGCGGTCGTACGCGTTGACACCGTTCCAGCCCTCGAGCAGGTAGTTGTTCACCAGTTCCTGGTTCAGATGCTGGTAGGCGCGGGCCAGGTTCAGGTGGAAGACCATCGAGCCGTCCCGCTTCACGTCGTAGGAGGCGAGAAGCCGGGGCGAGACGCTCTGCGAGTCGACCACCGTCCGGCGCACGTCGTTCTTGTGCACCTGGTCCTCGTAGCGCAGGCCGAGGTTGAAGGCCCAGTTGTCGCCGACCGTGAACCGGTCCCGCACGAAACCCGCAAGGTTGGAGGACTTGGTACCCCGCAGCCGCTCGGTTCCCACCAGGTCGGGCGGCGTGTAGTTCTCGTAGTGGCAATAGTACGTCGTCGTCGGCCAGTCGATCAGGCCACAGTTGTTGAAACCGGTGGGACTCGTTGGGTTGAACTCCTGCCCGAAGTAGACGTTGTTCCGCTGCAGGTCCTGCTCCCAGCCGACAGCCTGCCAGTCGACCCCGAAAAGGGCCTCGTGGCTTTCGCTCGCGAACCAGGTCGCCCGCACGTTCGCCTGATCGCGCGGGTAGTCGTTCAGACCGAAGCCGTTGTCCAGCAACCAACCGTTGAACAGGTGCCACTCGCCGCCCCGGTAGCCGATGTAGCCGTGGGCGTTGTTTCCCGGACTGTGAAGCCCGAGATTGTTCGGCGGATAGCGTGGATCCTGCTGCTTCTCCAGGAGCGCCGACTCGAGGTCGAAACCGCTGCCGGCGTTGAGGCGCTTGTGCTCGCTCGAGTCGTGCGCGGACAGCTTGAACTCCATGAACAGGTCCTGGCTGGCCGTCCAGTTCCAGCTTCCGGTGATGAGTTCTCCACCGAACTCGTGCGGCGTCGCGCTGTACCTGTCCGCGGGGAAATCGCCCAGGAGGAAGGTGATGTCGAGCGGCGAGGCGTTGTAGTTCAACTGCAGGCTGTTCGAGGGATTGGGCTGGTAGTCGAGCTTCGCCAGCCGTCCTTCGACGTAGGCGCTGTTGTCGACGATGTCGCCGCTGAAGAGTTCCTGGCTCTGAAAGCTGTTCGTCTCCGCAAGCGAGACGGCGAACCACAGCTTGTTCCGAGACAGGGGTCCACCGAGGAACGCCTGATAGTTCGTCACCTTGTTCTGCTTCTCGAGCTCCTCGCGCTTGAAGAAGTCCGCGTCGCAGGAGGGAGCGAACGGGACGTTCTGCGGACTGAAGACCTCCCTCGCCCTGCAGCCCCAGCGCTCCTCCAGCTCCGGGTGCGACTGGTACTCGGAGACCCAGTCTCCCCGCTGGTGAAAGCCCAGTGCCTGACCGTGGAAGATGTTCGTGCCCGACTTCGTGATCACGTTGACCACGCCGCCCGTCGCGCGTCCGTACTCGGCGCTGCCCGACGTCGACTGCAGATTCGTCTCGGCCACGGCGAGGTTGGGCAGGTACATCCGCGATCCGCCGCGGCGGGTGTACGTCGTGTCCACGCCGTCCACGAAGACCGCGGCCTCCTGCCAGCGCGATCCGTTGACGCCGGGGTACTGGTCGGCGAGATCGCCGTCCGAGGTCACGCCCGGCATCATCCGCAGATTCGAGAAGTAGTCCGAGTTGACTCCGATGACGTTCGACGCGATGTCCGACGAGACCGAGCCCGCCGAGGTGACCTCGAACTTGTTGATCACGGGCGTCTCGGCGGTGACCGTGATCTCGCCGGCCGCTTCGAGCACCATCCTCAACTCGATCTGCGCGCGGCCGCCGGCAGCGACCGTCACGTTCGCCTCGGGGGAGGCGTAGCTCTCCAGAGACCCCTTGACCGTGTACGGTCCCGGAGGGAGCAGAGCGAACCGGTAACCGCCTTCCTCGCCGGTGATCGCGACCCGCTCGCCGCGGTCGCCGGCGATCGTGACGGTGACGCCGGGCATCGGATCTCCGTTCGAGTCCACCGCCCTTCCGAGGACGACCCCTGTCTCGGGGCTGTCCGCGCCAACGGGCGGCGCGAGTCCCACGAGAACCAGGGTTCCGATGAGAGCCAGGGTGCGTTTCATGAGCCGATCCTCCTTCGGTTTCTGGCTAGCCAGCCACTAAGAGTGAGAGTTCCTGCGATTCCCCGGCTCGGGCAGGACGGGGGAATCGGAGGGAACTCAAGACTGCGAATGACCCTTCAGACCATCCGAGCCCGGCCGCCACGATCGGAGACAGCTACCTGTCGCTTAGCTGGTCCGCGAAATATAACAGTGTTGCAGTTGGGCGGAAGTTCTCACGGTTTTGTCGCCGAAAACTCACCAAATCGTCCAATCGAATGGATCTTCACGAGACCGGATGCGCTCGCCGGCGCGGCGCCAGGGCGCCCGCCAGCGTACGGCCCACCCAGGCCCGGCCGTCCTCGATCAGGGTGTAGAAGACCGGCACCGCGAGCAGGGTCAGCAGGGTCGCGGCGGCCATGCCGCCGATCAGGGTCAAGGCGAAGCTCTTGTAGCTCAGGCCCATCTGGGTCGGTTGCCCGAACAGCAGCGGCACCATGCCGCCCATCGTGGTCAGCGCGGTCATCATGATCGGCCGGAAGCGCCGGTCGGCCGCTTCGAGCAGCGCCTCGGCCCTCTCCATGCCTTCCGCGCGGAGGCGGTTGACCGCATCAAGCAGCACGATGCCGTTGTTCACGACCACCCCGATCAGGATGATCAGGCCCACCAGGCCCAGGAAGTCCAGGTCCCGGCCCGCCAGGATGTGGATCCAGGTCACCCCCATGCTCGCCAGCGGGATCGTGACCAGGATCGCCAGCGGCCGGAGGAAGCTCTCGAACAGGAAGCCCATCAGCAGGTAGACGAAGGCGATCGACATGAGGGCGGCGAGCATCATGTTCCGGATCTCCTCGGCGGCGACGTTGCGCACCAGCCGCGCCCACGCCACGCCCTCCGGCAGTTCCGTCTGCGCCGCCGCCGCCCGCACGGCCCGGCGCGCCTCGCTTTCCCGGCCCTCTTCGAGTTCGACCGTGATCCGGCGCGCGGTCTGCTTGTCGCGGCGGGAGATCCGGGTCGGCGCCGGCTGCTGGCGGACGTCGACGAGCGTGCCGATGGCAAGCGTCTCGCCGGTCCCGGCCGGCACCGAGAAGTCGCGCAACTCGGCGAGGCTCTGCCGGTCCTGCTCCTCGAAGCGGATGCGGACCGGAATGTCGCGGCCGCCGAAGTAGATTCGCGGCAACGCCTGGCCGCGCAGGGCGTAGCCGACCATCACGGCCAGCGTCCGCGGGTTCACCTGCTGGCGCATGGCGAGGTCCCGGTCGAGCACCAGGGCGAGTTCGTTCGGCGCCTCGTCGGCCGCCTTCTTCACCGCGAGCACGCCCGGAAGGCGCACCAGGCGGTCCTCGATGCCGCTTGCCACCTCTTCCAGCACGTCGGCGTCCTCGCCGAACAGGGTCAGCGACTCGAGCGCCTTGTCGGTCGTCTCCTGTTCCGAGGCGAAGCCCGTGTGGAAGCGCACGCCCGGCATCTCGGGCATCAGGTCCATCACGCGCTGCGTGACCTCGCGCGGCTTCAGCCCGGTCTCGGAGTCGGTGGCAATGATCCCCTGGATCTGGCCCCAGGTGCGTTCGTGGAAGAACACGAGGTACTCGACGCCGAGCTCGTCGCGCAGGCCGTCGATCTTCGCCTCGGCGCGCGCGAAGTACTCGACCGTCTCGTCGAACGACAGGTTGCGCGGCAACCGGACCTCGATGTTGAAGAACGCCTGATCGTCCTCCGACATCGGCACGACTTCCAGCCGGCCATTGGCGGCGACCTGGGTCAGCGCCAGCACCGCCACCAACACCAGCACCACGTCGAGCCGGCGCCGCAGGCCGTACGCGAGCATGCCCCCGTAGGCGCGATTCAGCAGGCCGAAGGTCGCTTCGTAGCCGCGGCGCAGGACGGCGTTCGACGCGTCCCGAATCCCCCGCACGGCGCCGGTGGCCGCCGCCCCCCGCGAGGGCAGGGTGACGTAGACCATGAGCGGCACGACGACCAGCGCCACGACCAGGGACGCCAGCAGGGAAACCGTGATCGGAATGACCAGCCGCAGCAGCATGAACTGACCCTGACCGTCGACGAGGGAGACGGGAAGGAAGACGATCACCGTGGTCAGGGTCGCCGTCGTGATCGCCAGCGCGATCTCTCCCGCGCCCTGGAGCGCCGCCTGGCGCCGGCCCATGCCGCTCTGGTGCAGCCGGTGGATGTTCTCGGCCACGACCACCGAGTTGTCGACCAGGAGCCCGACCGAGATCATCAGGCCCAGGAGCGAGATCACGTTGAAGGTCTCGCCGAAGAAGTACATCGCGACGACCGCCGCGACCATCGAAAGCGGGATGGAGAACGCGATGATCAACGACATCCGCAGCCGGCGGAGGAAGAAGAAGAGCACGATCATCGCGAACATGGCGCCGATCCGGCCGCTCGAGAGCAGGACGCCCATCGAGTCGCGGATGATCTCGCCCGAACTCATGATCACGTCCACCTCGATCGCGGCCAGCCGCGGACTTGTGGCCAACTCCCCGATCAGACGTTCAACCTCCCCAGCCACTCTCAGCGCGTTCGCTTCAGCCTCCTTCTGGACCCGGATCGCGTACGCGGGCAGCCCGTTCACGCGCACCCGGAACTCGTCGTCCGGCACGTCGTACCGCACCGACGCGATGTCTCCGAGACGCACCGTGTCGGTGATCACCAGATCCCGGACGTTCTGTGGCGCCGGATACCTGGCCACCGACCGGAGCAGCAGCTTCCGGTCGCCGGCCCTCACACTGCCCGAGGCCAGGGTGAAGTAGTCGCTTGCCAAATCCTGGGCGATCTCGAAGATGTTGAGTCCCGCCGCCTCGACCCGCTGCCGGTCGAGTTCGATCAGGACCTCCCGCTCCAGCAGCCCCTGGGCGTCGACCGACGCCACGCCCGGAACGCGCTCCAGCTTCAGGATGATCTCGTTCTGGATCAGGTTGTAGACGTCCGCCGTGTCCTCCTCGACGATCACGCCGACCATGGCCACGGGCATCATCGTGTCGTCGTCCTTGCGGATGAAGACCTGCTCGACATCGTCGGGCATCCGGGCCCGGGCGCGTTCGATCCGGTCGCGGACCTCGCGGTAGGCGACATCCATGTCCGTGCCGTGCGCGAAGCTCAGGAACACCTGGGTGAATCCGACGCTGCAGTAGGAGTACTGGTTCTCCAGGCCGCGAACGGTGGCCAGCTCTTCTTCGAGCGGAATCGTGATCTTGTCCTGGAGCTCCTGGGGCGGCGCGTCCCGCCACGGCACGGTCACGCGCAGGAACGGCTCGCTGTAGCCGGACGGAATGAGTTCGATCGGCAGGGACAGGGCGGCCACGAGGCCCACGACCAGGACCGCTCCCACCAGGACGACGACGCCGATCGGTCGCGCCAGGGATAGCCGGGGCAGGGACACGCCGAGGGAAGCGAGGCCGCGGGCGGGCGCCTGATCTTCGCCGCCCGTGCGCCGCGAGTCGCTCACCGTCCGGTCCCCTCAGGCACCGCCGCGGCCGGAGCCGGCACGCCGCCGCTGGCCGGCGTCTTGTGCCCGGCACGCCTGCGCGAGAACGACAGCGCATCGCGCAGCCGTTCGATCAGTTCGTAGATGGTCGGCACGACGATCAGGGTCAGCACGGTCGACGTGGCCAGGCCGCCGATCACCGCCAGCGCCATCGGCGTGCGGATCTCGGCGCCCTGACCGAGTCCCAGGGCCATCGGCAGAAGGCCCAGAGTGGTCGTCGCGGTCGTCATCAGGATCGGCCGCAACCGCACCAGGCCGGCGCCGACGATCGCCCGTTGGCGCGGGAAACCGCGGCCGCGGAGGGTGTTGATGTAGTCGACGAGGACGATGGCGTTGTTCACCACGATCCCCGCCAGCATGATCATCCCCAGGAAGACGACGATCGACAGGTTGACGTCCAGCAGGTACAGCGTGAGCAGGGTGCCGAAGAACGCCAGCGGGATCGAGAACATGATGACCAGGGGGTGCAGCAGGGACTCGAACTGGGCCGCCATGATCACGTAGACCAGGAACACCGACAGCCCCAGCGCCAGCCAAAGGCTCGCGCTCGACCGCTGCCACTCCTGGCTCTGGCCGCCGACCAGAAAGCTCATATCCGCGGGCCACTCGATCTCGTCGGCGAGGACCTCCTCGATCCGTTCGACCGCGCCGCCGAGCGACGCCGCGCCCAGGTTCGCCTGGACCACCGCCACCCGCTTGCCGTCGATCCTCCTCACCTCCGAGGGCCCCTCGCCTACCGCCACGGACGCCACCGCGTGGAGCGGGATCGGTCGCTCGCCGCCCGGGTTGACGACCAGGCCGTTCAACTGATCCGTCGTGCGGCGATCCTCTTCGGCGAGCCGCACGATGATCGGTATCCGCCGGTCCTTCAGGTTGTAGAGCGTGGCCTCGAAGCCCTCGATCTGGTTGCGCACCATCTGGGCCACCACCGAGGTCTGGAGTTCGTAGCGGTTCAGCAGCGCGCGGTCGTAGACGATCTGGACCTCCGGAGCGCCGCTCTTCAGGGTCGTCTCGACATCGGCGAGTTCCGGCATCGCCGCCATCAGTTCGCGTACGCGGTCACCGTATTCCTGCAGCCGTCCGAGATCCTCCCCGTGGACTTCCACCTCGATCGGGGTCTTGAAACTGAACAGAACCGGCCGGGTCACGCGGGACGCGGCGTCCGGCACCTCCGCGAAACGACGCCGCAACCGCTCGACCACCTGGTCCTCGACCGCCGCCGGCACCGGGCCGAGCAGCACCTTGAAGCGCGCGGTGTGCTCACCCTCGTCGGAGCGCTGCGTGTTCGTCACGTCGTAGCCGTAGGTGACGAGGAGCCGCTGGATGTAGCGCTCCTCCTCGAGGATCGCGCTTTCGACCGCCACCAGCGTGCGCTCGGTCTCGGCGAGGGGCGTTCCCACCGGAAGCGAGACCTCGATCGTGAACTCGCCCTGGCGCACTTCCGGCAGCAGCTCGCCGTCCAGGCGACCGAGCAACCACCAGCAACTCCAAAGCGTGACCCCGACCAGCACCACCACCGCAACCGGGAAGCGCACGGCACCCTCGAGGACCACGGGATAGACGCGGTTCAGCCAGTCGAGGAAGCGCCGCACCACGATCAGCGGTCCGCGGCTGAGCCAGCCGAACACCACGACCAGCACCGGCAGGATGAAGCGGGCGACAACGGTCACCAGGCCCCCGAGAACCAGCAACACCAGCTTGGCGACCAGTTCGAGCGCCGTCCCCACGATCAGCCGGAGGCCGATGAACAGGAACGCGGGCACCAGCACCGGCCACGCGATCACGGCGGACCGCACCCGCGACCACTCACGCAGCGACGCCGCGTCCCGCAGGAACACCCCCAGCGCCGCGTAGCGGAGCAGCCGCGAGGCCACGCCGCCACGTTCGGGCAGCTTCCAGCCGCGGCGGCTGGCCAGCATCGGGATGAACCCCAGGGCCACCGCCAGCGAAGCCAGGAGCGAGATGACGACCGCCAGACCGAGATCGCCGAACGCCTGGCCGGCGATCCCCTCGACGAACACCATCGGCAGGAAGACCGCGATCGAGGTCAGGATCGACGCAACGACGGCCGAGCGGACCTCCGCCGTGCCGCGGATCGCCGACGCCACGAGGTCGTCTCCCTCCTCGCGGCACCTGAAGATGGACTCCAGCACGACGATCGAGGAGTCGACCAGCATGCCGATGCCCAGGGCCAGACCACCCAGCGACATGATGTTCAGCGACACCGAAGCCGCCGCGAGCGGCGCGAACGTGATCAGGAGCGAAATCGGAATGGAGACCGCGACGATCAGGGTGGTCAGCAGGTTACGCAGGAACAGGAAGAGCACGATCACGGCCAGCAACCCGCCCAGAATCGCCGTGTTGCGAACCTCCGAGATGCTGCCTTCGATGAACTCGGAGCGGTCGGAGACGACCGTCAGCACGGCGCCCTCGGACCGGTAGAGCTCGACCGCGAGTTCGGGGTCGCCCAGCCGTGTCGGCCTGCCCCGGCCGCTGCTCGCCGGTCTACCGGTCAGCCGCTGCAGGAGCGTCCTCGGCCGTTCGACCGTTTCGCCGCGGGCGGCGGCGCGTTCCAGTTCCAGGTCGAGCTCACCGACCCGCGACCGCACCCGGTCCGCGAGGGCGACCATGTTCGCGTCCGCCTCCTTGTAGACGTCGAGCTGCACGCTCTCCCCGCCGTCGGTCCGCGTCTGGATCTCGCGGTCCTTGTTCGAGCGCCGGACTTCGCCCAGGTCGCCCACACGGACCTCCCGGCCGTCCACGGAGGCGACCACCGTCTCCCGGATCTGCTCCAGGTTCACGTACTCGTTCACGGTGCGCACCATGTACTCGGTGCGCCCTTCCTTGAGCGTGCCCCCGGCGACGTTGATGTTCTCCTGGCCCAGCCGGTCGATCACCTGCTGCACGCTGAGCCGTGACCGCTGCAGATCCTGGGCGTCCAGCAGGACGTGGATCTCCTCCTCGAGGCCGCCCCGCACCCGCACCGCGGCCACGCCGTCGATCGGTTCGAGCGCCCGCTTGACCTGGAGTTCGGCCAGCCGGCGCAGCCGCCGCAGTCCCTCCTCGCCCTCGAACCGCTCGCCTTCGCCCGAGAGCGAGAGTTCCAGCACCGGATCGAGACCGGGGTCGAAACGCAGGATCAGCGGGCGTTCCGCCGCATCGGGCAGGAGAACGAGATCGAGCTTCTCGAGGGTCTCCTGGACCGCTTCGGACATCGGCGTGTCCCAGGAGAACTCGAGCACCACGTCGGAAACGCCGGCCCGGCTGATGCTGCTCATGCGCCGCAGACCGCCTACGACGCCAAGCTGTTCCTCGATGCGGCGCGAGATGTCGTTCTCGACCTCTTCGGGGGCGGCGCCCGGGTACTCCGTGCGCACGGTGAGCGTCGGATACGACAGCTCCGGCATCAGGGTCACAGGGAGCCGCTGGTACGACAGGAGGCCGAACACCACGGCCGCCAGGAAGACCATGGACACCGCGACCGGGCGGTGAGTGAGGAAGGACCTCGCAGCCCGTGCTGGCCGGCCGCCTTTCATGCGCCGCTCCTATCGTTCTGTGGGTTGACCGGTCAGCTCGCCGGCTGGTAGGTCGGCACCGACGCCAAACCCAGTTCAGCCGCGGAGCCGAGCGCCTCGGCCGGGTCGAGCAACCGGACCTTGGCACCGTCCTTCAGTCCCGCCTGCCCGGCCACGATCAGGCGCTCGCCATCCGCCAGGTCGCCGGCCAGTTGAACGACATCCTCGCTCTCGATCAGGATGCTGACCAGCAGGCGTTCGGCGCGCGGGCCCTCGGCCCCCTCCACGACCCGGAACACGAACACCTGCTCCTGGTCGTAGACCAGCGCCCGCTTGGGCGCCAGCAGGGCGTCCTCCTCGACCGCGGCCACCAGATCGACCTCGACGTACATGCCGGGAAGCAGATCCTGGTTGCCGGGAATGTCGAGGGTCACCTTGACGGTGCCGCTGCGCGGGTCGACCACCGGCGAGATGCGCTGGACGCTGGCCTGGCGAGAGCCGTCGAGCGACTGCGCGAGCACCCGCGCCGGCTGGCCGACGAACAGGCCCAAGAGCTGACGCTCGGGCACGAACACGCGCGCCACGATGGAGTCGAAGTCGACGATCTCGAACAGCTTGGCGTGGGTCTCGACATGGTCGCCGATGTTGACGAGCCGCTCGGTGATCACGCCCGAGATCGGGGCCTGGACGGTGGCGTAGCCGAGCTCGCGCTCAGCGTCTTCGAGGGCCAGTTCGAGCTGCTCCATGTCGTAGCGCGCCTGGTTGTACGCCTGCTCGCTGATCAGGTCCTGCTCGAAGAGGCGCTTCTGGCGTTCGTACTCCAGGCGCGAGCGCGCTAGCTGGCTCTCGACCCGCTTGAGGGCCGTGCGCTGGGCCTCGTCCTCGAGCAGCAGCAGGGTCTGGCCGGCGCGAACCGTGTCGCCCTCCTCGACGAGGAGATCTGTCACGTGGCGTTCGGCCTCGGCCAGCACGTCGACCCGGTTCTCGGCCTCGAGATTGGTCGAGAAGCGAAGCACGGACTCGATACGGCCGCGGAACAGCGGCAGCGCCGCGACGGGCACCGCGTCGTCGGCGTCCGCGGTCGCGGAGTCGGCCACCGGCGGCTCGTCGGCGACGCCGCTGCCTACCGCGCAGCCGGCCACGAAGGGGAGGGACAGGAGAATCGTCGCCGCAAAGGCCTGAGCGGTCGAGATCCTGAGGGTATGGGCGAAGTTCATGGCTTTCTTTCCGGTCCTTGGGGAGGTGGGCAGCGCGGGCGGCGGCCAACTCCTTCGGAGAGAGTATTGAGAAAGCGGGGCCCGTTCATCCGGCCAACCGCCCGCGTCATCAGGGAATACGCCCCGGCCGCCGGGTTTGTTTCCGGCGCCGCTAGGAAAGCTGACTTTCGGCCAGCCGAGCCCAGTACTTGGCACCGATGGTCAGCAGCTCGTCGTTGAAGTCGTACCTCGGTGTGTGCAGCATCTCGCTGTCGCCGTTGCCGATCATCATGAAGGAACCGGGCCGCTCCTCGGCCAGGAACGCGAAGTCGTCGGAGCCCATCAGCGGTTCCATCTCCACGTCGACCTCCCAACCCATGCTGCGCGCGGCCGCGGCCATCTCCTCCGTCTCCCGGGGAGCGTTGACCGTCGCGGGGTAGTAGCGCTCGTAGTCCACCTTGGCCGAGGCTCCGTGCGCGGCGCAGATGCCGTGGACGACGCGTTCCAACCCCAACTCCAGGGTGTCCTGCACTTCGCGCAGGAAGGAACGCACGCCACCGGCCAGGTACGCGGTCTCGGGGATCACGTTGAAGGCCTCGCCGGCATGGCTCATCGTCACCGAGACCACGGCCCGACGCCGGGGATCGACGTTGCGCGACACCAGGGTCTGAAGCCCCAGCACGACCTGGGACGCGGCGACGATCGGGTCGATGCCGCTGTGCGGCCAGGCGCCGTGCGTTCCCCGGCCGCGGATCTCGATCTCGAACTGGTCGATCGCGGCCATGAAGGGACCGCTG
>WTGL01000263.1:581-7761 GCA_011523565.1 Acidobacteriota bacterium | reverse complement strand
GTGATCCACGAGATCGAGCTCGACGCGTCCCCGAGCGGGACGCCGATGTCCTACGAGATCGGCGGCCGGCAGTACATCGCACTCGCGGTAAGCGGCGTCGGCGAGGGCGAGACGGGGATCATCGCGCTCGCGTTGCCGCAAGCCGCTCCGAAGGAGGCCGGTCCATGAAACTGCTCTCTCTACTGCGCAACGGCCAGTCCGCGATCGGCGTGCTGGCGGACGAGGAAACCGTCGTCGACCTGAGCGTCGCGGCGCCCGAACTGCCGCGCGGCATGTGCCGCTTCCTGGCTGCCGGCGACGAAGCGATGAATGCGGCCCGCCGTGCCGTCGACTCGGGCGCCGGCCGCGTGCCCCTGGCGGAGCAGACGCTGCTGGCCCCGGTGCCGCGGCCCCGGAAGTTCTTCGCCGTCGGCCTGAACTATGCCGACCACGCGGCGGAGACGGGACAGAATCTCCCCGAGTTTCCGACCGTCTTCAACAAGCAGGTGACGTGCGTGAACCGGCCGGGAGGAGACATCCACATCCCGCGGGCGTCCTCCGCGGTCGACTACGAGGGCGAGTTCGCCTTCGTCATCGGCCGGCGCGGCCGCGGCGTCGCCGCGGCCGATGCCGGATCCGTGATCGCGGGCTACACGATCGTCAACGACGTCTCGGTCCGCGACTGGCAGCGGCGCTCGCCGACGATGATCCTGGGCAAGGGCTGGGATACGCACGGTCCGATGGGTCCTTTTCTCGTGACGGCCGACGAGGTCGAGGACCCGCACTCGCTCGGTATCCGCACTTGGGTCAACGGCGAGCTGAGGCAGGACTCGAACACCCGCGAACTCGTCTTCGACTGTCCGAAGCTGGTCGAGACGATCTCGACGATGTGCACGCTCGAGCCCGGTGACGTGGTGAGCACCGGCACGCCGGCGGGCGTCGGCCTGGGCTACCGGCCGCCGAAGTTCCTTGTGCCGGGCGATGTCGTGCGGATCGAGATCGACGGTCTGGGCGTACTGGAGAACCCGGTCGTCGCCGAGCCGTAGGCGGCCCGGGAATCGTCCGCTTAGCCGCGGCCGCGGCCGACCGTCATCCGGATCTCGCGCTTCTTGTCCTTGCCGGAGCGGAGTTCCACCTTCAACGACTGGACCTCCTGCTGTGTCAGCGGCGCGTCGGTGGAGTAGCCGAGCATGTACTGGCTCTGCAGCTCCCGGCTGATGTGGTCGTAGGCGTCGAGCACGCTCTCCATGCCGGCGACGTAGTACACCCGGCCGCCGCTCGCCCTGGAGATGGCCTCCAGATCGGGCTTGCGCGTCCCGCGCCCGAGCGGGCTGGCGTTCGACATCGAGATGACGTAGATCGGGACGCCGGAGTTTCCGGCGGTGCGGAAGGTCTTCCGGTAGCCGCTCTGGCTGCCGTAGTCGTCGCCATCGGTGAGGATGACCAGGGCGCGGCGTCCCTGGTCGCGGGCAAGCTCGGCGAGACCGAACTGCATCGCGTCGTACAGAGCCGTGAGGCCGTCGGCCTGGAGTTGATCCAGGTTCTCGATGAGCTGGACGACGTCGTCCGTCAGGCTGGCGATCATGCGCGGCCGGCTGTCGAAGTCGACGACGAAGGCCTGGTCGATCCTGGTCAGGACGTTGCCCAGGAACTGGGCGGCGGCCCGGCGAACGTCGGGCATGATCATCATCATGCTCCCCGACGTATCGACCGCCAGGCCGAGCACCAGGGGAACGTCCTCGGCGACGGCGAAGCGCTCGATCGGGATCTCACGCCGCCCGGCTCGCAGCACGAAGTCCTCTTGCGACAGGTTGGTGATGGGCTCGCCTTCCTGGTCGTTGATCACGGCGTAGACCTCGACCAGGTTGACCAGCGTTTCCGCCACCAGATCGTCGGAGGAGAGGAACCGGACCTCTTCGACGACGCTGCCGTCCTCAAGGTAGACGGCGAGGCGGGCGAAGTCGGCGCCCGGTTGTGCTGGACCTGGAAGCCGGGTCCGGTACGGCGGCCGGTTGAGCGTCGCGGCGAGCCGCTCGTTACGGTAGAACTCGATCCGGTCGAGTCGTTCGTCCTCGTCGAGCCGGACGTCGGCTTCGACGTCGAAGCTGTCGTCCGGTCCGGCGGTGACCGTCTTGAAGGCGATCCGGGTTGCGGCCCGCGACCGATTGATCGGCAGTTCGTCCCGGCCCAGTGGAGCATCGGAGCGGCTGTAGGCGATGGCCTCGATGACGTGCTCGGTCAGTTCCTCGCCCAGGTCGATCGTCGCGGAGAAGGGTCGGCGCTTGTCCTCGAAGACGAGTTCCCGGTCGAGGTAGAACTCCACCCGGCGGACGGCATCGCTCATCGTCACGATGTCGAAGGTCTTGCGCCCGCTGAGGCCCGAGCGCTGCCCGCGGGGAGGCAGGAGGCGGATCAGGGTCCCTGCCGAGTCCGCTTCCCTTCCTTGGACGGCGTCCGGAGCCGCGGAGTCGTGCGTGCGTCCGAACACCTGCCCCGCGGTCCGCGCGGCGGCAATGATCTCGGCCTCGCTCCGCTGGGGAGCACCGCCGGTGCCGGTACTGTCGGAGGTCAACAGCTCCGTGTCGCTTCGTTCGTCGAGCGGTTGGGAGGCGTCCTCGAGGAACGCAACGCGCCATCGGTCGGTCCTCAGATCCTCCACGATCAGGACGAGTTCGTCGATGGCGATCGGCAGGTCGATCACGGTCCGGAACCTCCAGGTGCCGCCGATGAGGTCGGCGCCCGCGCCCAGCCGATGCAGGAGCAGGGGCGGAGCGTCCAGCCCGCGTCCGTGCAGGGTCACGCGGAGCGCCTCGCTCGTCGTCGGCGCCCCGGCGGCGAAGGTCACGAGACCATCAACCGTGATCAGCTCGGAGGGGGTGCCGGCCGCCAGCGTCTCGATGTCCTGAGGCAGGAGGACGCTGCGAACGGCGAGTTGATCGCTGCCCGGAGCGACCGCATCCTCGCTGTCGCTCGCCACCATGTCCAGAGCCTGGCCGGCCCGTAGCGCGACCAGGTCGGATGGCGCGGCGACGGTGGCCCAGCGACGGGCTGCGACCTCGCTGGGCGGGCCGCGAATCCCGGAGGGTGAGATGCGCACGTCGACCGGGTGAGGCGCCCCGTCGCGCGTCCCCATCGATTCGTACCGCACCCGCCACGAAGAGGTCAGGCGCTCGATGGCCGCGGTCAGTCCGTCCTGGTCGGTCACGACCTCGCCGCCGCTCGCTTGAGCGAACCGGGCCTGCTGCGCCTGGCGGCCGGGCAGCAAGCCGTCGACACGCTCGTCCGGCGGAGCGGCGAGCAGTGGATAAACGCGCCAGCCCAGTGCCGCGATCGTCCGGGTCAGGTTTCGCTGCCGGCGCTGTTCGCCGCGGGCCCTGGTACCTATGATCGTGGTCGGCTCGTCCAGGACACGGCGGGCGAAGTCGCCGAGGTCCAGGTCCACGGCGTCCTGGACCAGGAAGAGAACTCGAGGTGCAGGGGACGCGGATTCCTCGTCGTGGACGGCTTCGAGCAGGCTGGCGCGTTGCCAGGCAAGGACGTCCAGCTCCAGTTGGAAGCTCTCGAAGAAATCGGCGGCCAGCCTCGATGCCAGGGCGGTGTCAGCCGAAGCCCTGACCGAGTCGGCTCGGGCCCGGAGCCTGAAGAGGCGTCCCGCCCGCCCGGCCTGTAGCGCCAGTTGGCCGGTGGTCTGCCGGATCGCTTCCGGGTTGCTCGTGGGGCCGAGCACGGTCTCCGGGAGCCGGTCCGCGGTTACGATCTCGACATCGCCGAGAGCCACCAGTTGATCGGCGGCATGGCCGATCGTTCGTGCGGCCGCCTCCACGCCCTCAGGGGTGGACCCGGGCATGTCGAAGTACACGAGGATCCGCCAGCGCTCGGTCACCGGATCGACGCCCAGCACCTTGCGCGGCGCTCCGTTCTCGACGACCTCGACGGCCCTGGCGCTCAGGCTCAGATCAGGCTGAGTGGGAACCTGGAAGACGACCTCGGATTCCCGACCGAGCATCTGCGCCACGGTCGGGGGCACCTGGATCAACGCGGCGACGGCCACCGCAACGAGCGCGGCCCGCCAGGGCGTGATCCGCGACGAACGCGACCGCATGGCGGCAGCCTACCGCACCTCGCGGCCCTCGATCGTCCGCGCCACAACGCCGCCTCTGGCGAGCTCCACGCTGACCTGGCGCCAGTTGGGTCCGCCCGGTTCCTCCTTCGGGTAATAGGTCAGCAGGTAGTGGCTGCGCAGCTCGCGGCTGATGGAATCGAAGATCGGCGCAAGGTCCTGGTCGTGACGCACGTAGTACACGCGGCCTCCGCCGGCCCTCGCCATCCGTTCGAGTTTGCTGACGAAGGTGCGGGTGCTGAAGCTGCGGCCGTCCGTCCGCGCCGCTTCGTTGTTCATCAGCACGAGGTACACCGGCACCCGGGCGCGACGGGCCTGCTCCAGGCTCTGCCTGAAGGCGGCGTCGGAGTCCTCGTCGTCGCCGTCGTAGAAGACCACCAGAGCCTTGCGCCCTCGGAGGCCCTCCAGTTGGTCCAGCGCCAGGGAGAGGGCGCCCCATACGGCGGTGCGTCCCCGCGGGCGGAGCGATCCGATGCCGCCGCGCACCGCGTTCAGGTTGTACGTGGCGGCGCGGATCAATCGCGGTTCGCTGCCGAAGCCGACCAGGAAGGCGCGGTCCCGGGTTGCCTCGAGCGAGTCGAGGAACGCGGTGGCGGCGCGTTTGACGTCGGGCATGCGCAGAAAGAGGCTGCTCGACGTGTCGATTGCCAGGCCGAGGGTCAGGGGAAGGTCGAAGGCGACCCGGAAGGACTCCAGTTCCTGGGCCCGGTCGTCCTCGAAGATCGAGAACTCGGTCGCTTCGAGGTCCCGTACCGGCTGTCCGGCACGGTCCGTGGCAACGACATAGAGCTGCACGAGTTCGACGCCGATGCGCGCCGAGAGGCCGGGGCGGTTGAGGAAGACGACGTCCTCCGCGATACGGCCGTCCGCCAACTGGGCCTCGACCCGCAGGAAGGTCTCCGGATCGCCGACCGGCACCAGGACTTCCCGGCGGAACGGTTCCTCGGTGGCCGTCGCCGCCAGCCGGTCCTTGACGTAGAAGCGCATCTCGGCGAGGCGTCCGCCGCGCGGTACCTTGACTTCGGCGGCAACGTCGACCGGACCGGCCTGGGGACCGCCTTCCGGTTCGGTGATGCTCACCCAGAACGCGTGCGGAGGCTGGTTGACGAGCAGTTCGTGCCGGTCGAGTTCCCGGTCCTCGGCATCGAAGGCCACGGCCTCGACCCGCCCGAGGCGGTCGCCCCGTCCGAGGTCGATGCGCGCGCGGTACGGCGCCCTGTTGCGGGCCGCCACGCGCCGGCCGTTGTAGTAGAAGACGACGCGCTCGACGCGGTCCGTGAAGGCTCCCTGCACTTCGGCCACGAAGGCGACCCGACCGCGCCGGTCGTTCGGATCCTCGGGCTTGAGATGGATCGCTCGCGCGCTCGTGCGGGACTCGGCGTCGGTCCTCGAGTCCTGCAGGTCGACGAAGTCGACCAGGGCGTAGCCCCAACGTCCGGTGGCGAGGTTCTCGGCCAGCACGATCGCGGAGTCGGTGCCGGGCGGGAGCTGCAGCGGCCGCTCGAAGGACAGGTGCTCGGCGCCGGGCGCCGCGAAGGGCGGACCGTGACTGGTGACCACGCTGCCGTCTTCGCGATGGAGTCCGGTGCTGACCCGCCACGATGCGGCGTCGCCGCGTGGCGTGCCGACGGGTGGCACGATCGTGCTGGTCAGGCGTCCGACCGTCCGCCCGGGCGACGCGGACTCGATCTGGATCGAGGCGACGACTTCGATGCCGCTTCCCCCGCCGCCCTCGAACTCGCTGTCGAGATCTCCCTCGAAGGCGCGCCGCAGCCGGACTTCGGCGACCTCGTCCGGCGAACCCGCGCCCGAAACCACGGTCGGCGCCCGGATCGCGTGACGTTCATCTCGTGACCGCAGCTCGAGCGGACCGGCTGCTGCTGCCCGGGGAAGCTGGAAGCTGGCTTCCAGACGGCGGGGAAGTCGCTCGATCCAGCTGGCGATCTCCGGACCGTTCGAGAGCACCTCGCCGCCCGTGGCTTCGGCGGCGGCCGCCCATTCCGATGGTTGGAGGAAGAGTCCGAGTTCCTCCTCGACGCTCTGTTGGCCGCCGGACCGGGGCCGGTTGAAACGGAGCGTGAAGCCGACCGTTACGTCGTTCGACCGGATGTCGACTCCGTCGTCGCCCTCTTCGGGCGCGAAGGCGATAGGCGCCGCGGTCCAGCCGAAGGCCGCCGCGGTTCGGGCCACGGGGCTCAGCCCCGGCATGGTGGCGGCCTCTACCGCGAGGGAGCCCGCGGTCGGCACCAGGTCCAGGTAGTAGCTGAGCGGGTCGGTGACCAGGCCGTCGGCAAGCAGCACCAGGTGCTTTCGTGCGGCCCCCTCTCTTGCTGGCTCCTCTTCGTCGGCCTCGGCCGGTACCTGGTCTTCCAGCGTTTCGCGCCTCAGATCCTCGCGGTCGGCGAGAAAGGCGATGATCTCGTCGATCTGGGCCGCTCGCATCGCCGCTTCCTCACGCATCGCGTCGGTGGCCATCTGCCGGAGCAGGGCTTCCAGTTCGGCGACCCGTTCATCCCCGGGGCCGGTCTGGCTACGCCGCGCCCTCGAGATCTCGATCTGCCGCTCGCTTGCGAACGACCGCCGCCTCTCCACCAGCGCGCTCGCGGCCTCCTCGCTCACAGCCAACCGACCCAGCGCGGCCGCGGCCAACTCAAGATCCCGCGTCGGCGGGAGAATCGTCCGGGCCGCAGGGTCGGCGACCACGATCTCCAGGCTGCCCAGTTCAAGCAGGACGTCCAGCCGGTCGAGCAGAGAGTTCGCCAGTTGATGAACCGAGCCCGGCGTGGTCAGAGCGAGGTCGATGTAGACCAGTGTCTGCCAACTGTCCTCGGCCGTCGCAATGCCCTCGATCGGGACCGGCGTTCCGTCGATCCGAAGCTCCAGTTGTCCGTTCAGGTCGCTCGCCGACACGCCTTCCGCGTCGAACGTGACGGTTTGCTGGCCCGGGACGGCCCCGGCCGCCAGTGCGAACAAGAGCCCCGTCAGGACCGACCGGAGCGAGGGGAGTGCCACGCCGCCCTAAGCGATGATCTGGTGGATCGGTTCCGCGCCTTCGACGCCGACGAGCTTCTGGTCGAGGCC
>WTGL01000263.1:0-571 GCA_011523565.1 Acidobacteriota bacterium | reverse complement strand
CGTGAAGCCGTAGGCGTTGTGGTCGCGGCCGGTGCCCTCGGCGTACTCGGCCGTCGGCTGGCGCCCGAACTCGCCGCCCCAGATGACCAGCGTGCTGTCGAGCAGGCCGCGCTGCTTCAGGTCGCGCAGCAGGCCGGCGACTGGCCTGTCGGTGCCGCCGGCGTGGTACTCGTGGTTCTTGACCAGGTCGCCGTGGGCGTCCCAATTGTTGTCGTTGTGGTTGCCGCCGGAGTAGACCTGGATGAAGCGGACGCCCCGCTCGACCAGGCGGCGCGCCAGCAGGCAGCGGCGCCCGAAGTCCTTCGTGCGATCCTGGTCCAGGCCGTAGAGCCGGCGCGTCTCCTCGGACTCGCCGGAGAGGTCGACCGCTTCCGGCGCGTGCTGCTGCATCCGGTAGGCGAGCTCGTAGCTGGCGATGCGGGCTGCCAGCTCGCTGTTCTCGGCGCGCGGTTCGGCGTGTTCCTCGTTGTACTCCCGCAGGCGGTCGAGCAGCCGGCGCTGCGCCTGGCGCGACATGCCCGGCGGCGGGTCGAGGGACAGAATCGGCGTGCCGCTCGAACGGATCACGGTG
>WTGL01000161.1:6066-7834 GCA_011523565.1 Acidobacteriota bacterium | reverse complement strand
GTGGGGCAGGAACACCCGCGCCGAGTCCGGCCACTGCTGGAGCATCTCCCTGCGTCGCTCCATGTTGTCGGCCTGGGCGCGCTCGATCGGGTAGCCGTCCGCCATCTGAATGGACGGTTCGAGCACCTCGGCCAGGCTCATCGTCCCGTAGTGCGCGAGCATGACGATGAGCCCGCCTGGGGTGCCCGGCGTCACCGCCGCGAGCGGACCGTACTCAGGCGGGTAGACGAAGCCTCGCTCGCGGAAGAAGTCGACCGTGGCGCCGGAAGGGGCCACCCCAAGTGCGTTGATCCCGATCACTTCCTGCGTGCGCGGGTCGAAGATCAGTGCCTGCGTCTCGCCACCCCAGCCGAGGGTGTCCCACATCGTCGAGGTTGCCGCCAGCATGGCGCAGGTAGCGTCGACGGCGTTGCCGCCGCGGCCGAAGATCAGCGCGCCGGCGGTCGCCGCCAGCGGCTTGCCTGTGATCGCTACCCAGTGACGGCCGTGGAGGACGGGCTTGACGGTGCGTTGCGCGACGGCCGGAGCGGCGCCGACCGCGGCGGCCAGGGCGCACGCGGCGATGCGTACGCTGAGTACCGAACAGCGAGCCATGAAGGCGGCAGCATATCGCCGCGTCGTCGAGATGGGTGGCGCGCCGCCGCTGATAGCCTGCCGGTCCTTGTCAGGACCAGCGTAGACGACCGGAGATCCGGCACGCGTCATTCGCCATCGGGAGGGGTTCACCGTCATGAAAGCAGCCGTATTCCACGAGGTCGGGAAACCGCTCGAGATCACCGACGTCGCGATCAGCAAGCCGGGACCGCACGAGATCCTGATTCGCTCCGCCGTCGTCGGCGTGTGTCACAGCGACCTCCACTTCGTGGACGGGCTGTGGCCGATCCGGACTCCGGCCATCCTGGGTCACGAGGCGTCCGGGATCGTCGAGCAGGTCGGTACCGAGGTGCGGTACGTCCAGCCGGGCGACCACGTGATCACCTGTCTTTCCGTGTTCTGCGGTTACTGCGAGTACTGCATGAGCGGCGAGCCGACCCTTTGCGACAAGCGGGCGACGCGGCGGCCGAGAACCGACGAGCCGCGGCTGGCGTTGCCGCCCAGCAACGGCGGCGGCGCGCGGCCGCTATCGCAGTTCGCGGATCTCGCCTCGTTCGCGGAGCAGATGCTGGTGCACGAGAACGCGGTCGTGAAGATCCGGGAGGACATGCCGCTCGATCGGGCGGCTGTCATCGGCTGCGCGGTGACCACCGGAGTCGGCGCGGCCTTTCGGACGGCGCAGGTCGAACCGGGGTCGACGGTGGCCGTGATCGGCTGTGGCGGCATCGGCCTGTCGACGATCAACGGCGCAGAGCTCGCCGGCGCGGGGCGGGTCATCGCGGTCGACCGGGTGGCCTCGAAGCTCGAACTGGCGAAGCAGTTCGGCGCCACGGACACGGTCGACGCGTCGGCCGGCGACCCGGTGGAACAGGTGCTGGAGCTGACGGGCGGCGGCGTGCAGTACGCCTTCGAGGCGATCGGCCTCAAGGTGACCGCCGAGCAGGCCTGGTCCATGTTGCGTCCGGGCGGCACGGCGACGGTCATCGGCATGGTTCCCTTCGGCGAGAAGATCGAGATCCCCGGTCACGAAATGATGCAGGCAAAGTGCATCCAGGGTTGCGTCATGGGTTCGAACCGGTTCCGGATCGACATGCCCAGACTGGTCGACTTCTACCTGGCAGGAAAGCTCAAGCTCGACGAGCTGATCTCGGACCGGGTCGGGTTCTCCCAGATC
>WTGL01000161.1:0-6056 GCA_011523565.1 Acidobacteriota bacterium | reverse complement strand
CGCTCCAGAACCTGAAGAGCGGCGAGGTGGCCCGCCAGGTCATCGTGTTCGATGCGTAGGCGGACGCGCGTAGCCGCCGCTGTCTGCGCCCTCGTTCTTCTTCCCCTGGCGCCGGTAGCTGCCGGCGGAGTGGTGGAGAAGGAAGGCCTGGAGGCCGCGGTGGCGGAGCGTGCCGACCTGCTCTGGGACGCGGCCCGGAAAGTCTGGGAATGGGCCGAGCCCGGGTACCAGGAGACGAAGTCCTCGGCGTTGCTCGCCTCGCTGGTCGAGGAGGAGGGCTTCGAGGTCGAGCGCGGCGTCGCGGGCATTCCAACCAGCTTCGTGGCGTCCTACGGCTCGGGACGTCCGGTCATCGCGATCCTGGCGGAGTACGACGCTCTGCCGGGACTGTCGCAAGAGGCGCTTCCGACGCGCTCACCCCGTGACGGGCCGGACTGGGGCCATGCCTGCGGTCACCATCTGTTCGGCGCCGGCTCGCTGGGCGCCGCCCTTGCCGTGGCCGATGGCGTTCGAAGCGGATCGATACAGGGAACGGTCCGGCTCTACGGCACCCCGGCTGAAGAAGGGGGCGGCGCGAAGGCCTTCATGGCCCGTGCCGGCCTGTTCGATGATGTGGATGCGGTCCTGCACTGGCACCCGGGCGACGTGAACTCCGCCGGAGACCCGACCAACCTGGCGCGGGTGGCGGCGAAGTTCCGCTATCGCGGCCGCAGCGCCCATGCCGCGGCGTCGCCCGAAGCGGGCCGGTCCGCTCTCGACGCGGTGGCGATCCTGAACTACGGCGCCGAGCTGCTCCGTGAGCACACGCCCGACCTCACGCGCATCCACCACGTGATCACCGCCGGCGGCGACGCACCGAACGTGGTGCCAGCGTTCGCGGAGGCCTACTACTACGTGCGCCATCCCGACATCGACGTCGCCCGTTCGATCTACGACCGTCTGGTGCTGGTGGCCGAGGGCGCGGCCCACGCCACGGAAACCGAACTCGAGATCGAGTTCCTGGGCGGCATCCACAACCTGCTGCCGAACGACACCCTGTCCAGGGTGTCGTTCGCCAACTTCAGGGCCCTCATCGACATGGACTACACGGAAGCGGAGAAGGCGTGGGCCATGAAGCTCCAGGAGTCGCTCCTCAAGCCGCGGCCCCTTGCCTCCGTCTCCGAACTCCGCGACGACACCGGCAACACGACCCTCGGCTCGACCGATGTCGGCGACGTCTCCTGGGTGGCGCCGACGACCGGCATCCGGACGGCGTGCTGGGTACCGGGTACGCCGGCCCACTCCTGGCAGGCGGTGGCCGCCGGCGGCACGACGATCGGTCGCCAGGGCATGCTGATGGCGACCCGCGTTCTCGCCGCGACCGCCTGGGACCTGCTCGCCGATCCCTCGATCGTCGAAGCGGCGCGGGAAGAGCTCGATCGCCGGCTGGCCGACCGCCCGTATCGCGCCGCCCTCGAAGAGGGCCAGCAGCCGCCGCTCGACTACCGCAAGGCGCCGGAACGATAGCGTCACCGCGGCGGCGGGACGGTGTGCACCCGCCGCGGACTGGACGCTATCGGCAGATGGCGTGTGGTCGGAAGGGCGAACCGGAGTCAGTTGGTTCGGAACCGGAGCCCTGCGTGCAGGCTGACGTCGACGGCGGAGCCGTACTTGGCGGTGTTGTTGGTGATGCTGAAGTAGGTGGAGCGGTCGAGGCCGCTATGGGTTGGCTTGAGTCTTCGAGTCCAGCCAAGGTCGATCAGCGTTGCCGTAACGCCGAGGATCGACAGATTCAACTGGCGAAACGGGCTCTTCTGGTGGCGGAGTTGGAGAACCATGGAGGATTCCGGCCCGATCGGCCGCTCGCCTGCGATGGCGAAGGTGAAGATGTCCTGCGATGCGAGCCTGAGCAGTTCCTGTTCGCCGAGGCGAGTGAAACCGGCGTTGCCGTAGAGGGTCCAGCGTCGCCAGGGCCGGCTTGCCAGGTATTGGACCGCTGCATCCACCGAACCGGTGCCGTAGAAGTCGTGCTCGCTGGCGGTGGGCAGCTTGATTCGTACCTGGAGGCCGTGACGCCAGACCTCCGACCGGCCGCCGAACCCCGATTTGAGCGAGACGATCGTCTCGCCCAGTCCTGGCCCGGGATCGTCGAAGCGGATGAACCGCAGCCGCTCCCCGTAGCCGCCCGGTCCGTCACGCCTGAAGTACAGCCCGTACCCGTTCTGCAGCGACTGCGGCCGGCCTGACTGCCGGAAGCCGAAGAGGTCGTGGAAGCCCTCGATCACGGGGTCGAGGACGCCGCCGCCGGCCTTGACGACCGAGGTCATGAGGCCGAGTTCGTGCCTGCTGCCCATCCGGCGCCGCACGTCGATGATCAACCGGTGGACTTCCGTGTCGGCGAAGTAGATCCCCTCGAAGCCGGGCCAGGGAGCGATGCCGTCGAGTTCCTCAGCCGTGACCGCACCCCGGTAGCGGCGCGCCTCGATGACCTCGGAGACGGACGGCGAGCGCAGCCAGAAGCTGGAGAGCCCCAGGGATGCGGTGACTTGCCAGCGCCCGTTCCCGGGCCGTACGTCGGGCGGCGCCTCGACCGGCAGGCTCAGAAAGCCCGAACCGCTGCCCAGCCAGGCTTCCGCCACGGGCAGAGGCCCAAACCGATGGTCATCGGCCCAGGCCGCGGCCGCCAGCGGCAGCGCCGCTGCCGCGAGGACGGTCAGGCGAGGCCGCAGGTTACTGCGCCGCCCCCGCCGCCTGGATCGCCTGCCAGATGCGCTCCGGCTTGGCCGGCATGTCGATGTTCGTGATGCCGAGAGGCCGCAGGGCGTCGACGATCGCGTTGACGATGCAGGGCGTCGCCCCGATCGTGCCCAGTTCGCCGATGCCCTTGGCGCCGAGCGGGTTCACGTCTGTCGGCGTGACCGTGTTGTCGAGCACCATGCGGGGGAAGTGCTTGGCGCGCGGCACGGCGTAGTCCATCAGGGTACCGGAGAGAAGCTGGCCACCGTCGTCGTACTGGACCTCTTCCCACATCGCCTGGCCGATGCCCTGGACGACGCCGCCGAGCCGCTGGCCGTCGGCGAGGAGCGGGTTGATCACTTCACCGAAGTCGTCGACCGCGACGTAGCGCTGGATCTCGATCTGCCCGCTCTCGGGGTCGACCTCGACCTGGCACAGGTGAGCGCCGAAGGGGAAGGTGGTCGCCGACGGTTCGAAACGGGCGACCGCCTCCAGGCCCGGTTCCTCGCCGGGCACGGCCACGTTCCAGAGGTGCGCCATCTCGGCTACCTCGCGGAAGGTCAGCTTCCGATCGGTCCCGCTGACGGTGAACTCGCCGTCGTCGTAGTCGATCTGGTCGACCGGCGCGTCGAGGTGGTGGGCCGCAATGCGGGTCGCCTTGGCGTGGACCTTGGTCAGCGCCATGTGCAGCGCCGTGCCGCCGACCGCGAGGCCGCGGCTGCCGAAGGTACCGACGCCGTGCTGGACCTGGTCGGTGTCTCCGTGGACGACGACCACATCGTCGAGACCAACGCCGAAGGCGTCCGACGCCATCTGGGCGAAGGCGGTTTCCTGCCCCTGCCCGTGCGGCGAGACACCCGTGTAGACGGTAACGTTGCCGCTCGGTTCCACGCGGACGGTCGCGCTCTCCCACGTGCCCATGCGCTGCTGGGGAGCGGTGCCCGTGGACGGGCCGAGGCCGCAGACCTCGGTGAACGTGGCGATCCCGATCCCGACCAGCCGGCCTTCCGACCGCGCGGTGCTCTGTTCGGCGCGCGCCTCGTCGTAGCCGGCGAGTTCCATCAGCCGGTCGAGCGACTTCTCGTAGTCGCCGCTGTCGTAGACGGCGCCGGAGGCGGTCGTGTGGGGGAAGGCGTCCTTGGCGACGAAGTTGCGCCGCCGGACGGCCGCCGGGTCGAGGCCGGTGGCGGCCGCCACCTCGTCCATCACCCGCTCGATGATGTAGGCGGCTTCGGGGCGGCCGGCGCCCCGGTAGGCCTCGGTCGCCATCGTGTTCGTGAACACCGTCGCCGTTTCCCAGGCGACCGCCTTGATGTCGTAGCAGCCGCAGGACATCGTGTGCGTCGACAGGGCGATGAACGGACCGTAGAAGGAACGCCAGGCGCCGATGTCGGAGATCGTCTGGCCCTTCAGCGCCAGCACGCGTCCGTCGCTCTGGAACGCGACCTCGATCTTCTCGACGTCACCTCGGCCGTGGGTCATTCCGAGCAGGTTCTCGGTCCGGGTCTCGGACCACTTGACGGGGCGGCGCAACTCGCGCGACACCCAGCACAGGAGGGGATCCTCGGGATAGGTCGGGATCTTGGCGCCGAATCCGCCGCCGACCTCGGGTGCGATCGCGCGAACGCGGATCTCCGGGATCCGAAGGCACATCGCGACCTGCTGCTTGACGAAGTGGGGGGCCTGGTTCGAGGTCCAGATGGTCAGCTTGCCGGGACCCTCTTCCCAGTGGGCGCAGATCGCACGGCCTTCCATCGGGAAGGGGGCGACGCGCTGGTTCAGCAGGCGCATCGAGAGCGTCTGGTCCGCCTGTTCGAAGAGCTTGTCGGCCTCCGGGTTGGGGATGGGCAGGTGAATGCAGACGTTGCTCTCGAGTTCCTCGTAGACCCTGGGCGCGTCAGGCGCCATCGCGGCCTCCACATCGACGACGGGCTCCCTCGGCTCGATGTCGACCTCGACCAGGCCGGTGGCGTCGCGCGCCGCGTAGGGCGTCTCCGCGACTACGACGGCGATCGGCTGTCCGACGTGGAGCACGCGGCCGTCGGCAAGCAGCGGGTGATCCGCCTTGCCCATGCCCGGCATCTCCGCGCCGACCGGGCTCGGCCCGACCTGCCCGTCCATGTCGGCGTAGGTGAAAACGCCGAGGACACCCGGGTGAGCGACGGCGGCCGCGGTGTCGATGGAACGGATGGCGCCGGCCGGGAAATCGCTGCGCACGAAGGCGGCATAGGACATTCGCGGCAGCTTGACGTCGTCGGTGTAGGTGGCGAGGCCGCGGATCAGGCGTGGATCCTCGCGCCGCTTGATCGGCTGGCCGACGGAGTTGGGGCGCCAGACAGCCATCACGCCGCTCCCGCGACTTCGGCCGCGTGCTGGACCGCGTCGACGATCTGCTGGTAGCCGGTGCAGCGGCAGATGTTGCCGTCGAGCGCCTCGCGGATCTCGGCTTCGGTCGGACTCGGGTTGTCGTCCAGGAGTTGCTTTGCGGCCATGATCATGCCCGGCGTGCAGTAACCGCATTGCAGGCCGTGCTTCTCCCAGAACCCGACCTGCAGCGGATGCAGGTGGTCGGCGTCCGGGGCGAGCCCTTCGATCGTCGTCACTTCCTGGCCGTCCGCCTGGACGGCCAGCACGGTGCAGCTCTTCACGGCGCGTCCGTTCAGGTGCACGGTGCAGGCGCCGCAGAGCGTGCTCTCGCAGCCGATGTGGACTCCCGTGAGGTCGAGTTCCTCGCGGAGGAAGTGGACCAGCAGCGCGCGCGGCTCGACCGCGCACTCGTGTTGGCTGCCGTTGACGGTGATGGAAACGGGGACGGATCCTGGCATCGATGCTCCTGTCGGTTCGGGTGTTGTGGCGGCGGCATGGTATCGCAGCGTCGCCGGGATATGATGCCGTCACTCACAGACAGAAACCCCTCTTGGAGCAGGGAGGCCGAAATGAAGAAGTCGCTCATCGCTAGCGCCGTGCTGGTGGGATTCCTCGCAGCTTCGGCGTCCATTGCCGCCGGCGGCGAGATCAAGAGGACCGCCGATGGCAAACCGGACTTCACGGGTGTGTATGACATCTCGAGCATCACGCCGTTCGCGAGGCCCAAGGAGTTCGGCGACAAGCTGTACCTCACCGTGGAAGAGGCTCAGGCAAACGCGAAGGGGCGAGCCGACAGGAACGCCTCCCAGGATGGGCCCAGCGCTTCGGCTGGTGAGCGCGCGGCGCCCGAGAAGGGGGGCAACGTCGGCGCGTACAACAACTTCTGGTTCGAGTGGGGCAGCCAGAACTTCATGATCGACGGCAAGTACCGGACCTCGGTGCTGACCGATCCTCCCAACGGGCAGATGCCGGCG
>WTGL01000258.1:3823-7843 GCA_011523565.1 Acidobacteriota bacterium | reverse complement strand
CGTGTCGGGAGGCGGCCGGGACGATGCGGCCGGCTACTTCGTCGAGCCCACCGTCGTCCGCAGCGAGGATCCGCGGTCTCGCCTGATGAGCGAGGAGATCTTCGGGCCGGTGCTCACGTTGTACGTCTACGCGGACAACGCACTCGACGAGGCCCTGGAACTCTGCGACACGACAAGCCCCTACGCGTTGACCGGCGCCGTGTTCGCGCGCGACCGGGCGGCGGTCGCCAGCGTGGGCGATCGTCTGCGGCACGCCGCCGGCAACTTCTACATCAACGACAAGCCGACCGGTGCCGTCGTCGGCCAGCAGCCCTTCGGCGGCGCACGGGCGTCGGGGACCAACGACAAGGCGGGCTCCATGGCCAACCTGCTGCGCTGGACTTCCCAGCGCGCCGTGAAGGAGAACTTCGCGCCGCCAGTGGACTACCGCTACCCCCACATGGACTGATCCGGCTGGCACGGCGTGATCGTCGATTGCGCGGACAAGCGCACCGAGGCGTTCTACAACGGCCGCAGGACCAATAGCGCCGCCCTTGCCGCGATACATGCACTCGACGTTACGAAGGCGGACGATCCTGCGGGCGCGGGAAGCGGATCGTCCAGCTAGCCCTCTCTAAGGGAATGCCTTACCACCTCTTCGATACTGCGTTCGGTACTTGCGCTATCGCCTGGAGCGAGGCGGGGCTGACGCGCGTGCTGCTGCCTGAATCCACGCGCTCGAGAACCGAGGCAAGGATGCGACGCGCGGGCTTGGAACGGTCTGGGACGCTACTGCCAGACTTCGTCGAAGAGGCCGTGATTGCGCTGAAGGCGCACCTGCTGGGCACGGAGGCTCCTCTTGACGCCCTGCGTTTGGACGACAGCTTCGTCACGAGCTTCAACGCGTCGGTCTATCGAGCGCTCCGGCGCGTGCCGCGCGGCACGACGGTCACCTATGGTGATCTCGCGAGGCAAGCGGGGCAACCAGGGGCGGCGCGAGCGGTCGGCGTCGCGATGGGTCGGAACCCATGGCCGATCATTGTGCCCTGCCATCGAGTGCTCGCGAGCGGCGGGATGATGGGAGGGTTCTCCGCACCCGGCGGAACCGCTACGAAGGAGAGGCTTCTCGCGCTAGAAGGCGTCGAGGTCGGCGATCCAAAGCTCCCCGGTTTTGCTTGATCGTTCGCGTCACCACCCACTTGTGCTTACCGATCGGCCGCGATCGCTTGAAACCGCGCCGTTCGAACATGGACAGCGAACCGTTGAAGAGGAATGCGGGTGACGCTTTTCTGCCTTCAGTGTTCTCCGGGTACGCTTCAACGCGCCCGCCGCCTAGCGTCCTGATTTGCTCGATGGCGCCTTTCAATGCGACTGAAGCGACGCCGTTGCGGCGATGTCCGTTGCCGGAAAAGAAGCAGGTAATCCGCCAGTCAGGTAAGACCGGATCGGTCTTCTGATCAGGTTCTCGGGTAGGGCACACCTAGCGCAGGCGGTTCACCGCCGCCATCATCGACTCGACGGCGGTGTATTTCTCGCGGACCTTGTTTCGGGCCTCGCCGAGGCGGACTTCGTCCTCGTCTAGGCGGTTCCAGTCGTCGAAGGTCACGAAGTCGACGCCGCGATCTCGGAGCAGCTCGACGATCCTCTCGGGCGCCTTGGCCGGGTCGGGTGTGGCGGTCACGCCGTCGATGTCCTCGATCATCTTCTTGACAGTGGCCGTGGAGTCGGGGCTGTTCGTGCCGATCAGGCCGGTGGGGCCGCGTTTGGCCCAGCCGACGACGTACTGGCCCGGCACGACCTCCCCGTCCGGCTCTGTCTGCAGGCGGCCTTCGTCGTTGGGCAGGATGCCCCAGCGCTCATGAAACGGGACGCCGGGCAGCGGGACGCCGCGATAGCCGACGGCCTTGAACACCAGGTCGACGTCGAAGGTCTCGGTTTCGCCGGTGCCCCGGGGTCGCGGGGAGCCGTCGTCGGAGGCGTAGAGCTCGTTCTTCTCGATCACGACCCGGGCGACCCGGCCGTCGTCCCCGGCCACGAGTTCGATCGGTGAGACGAGGAACCTGCAGGTGACGAGGCGGTCGGCGGCTTCTGCTTCGGCGCCGGCGATCTCGGTCAGGTAGGTCACGTTGCGGCGGGCGCTTGGAGCGGCGCCCTTCTCCAGCCAGGCGCTGCTGATCTCGTCGAGGTCCATCTCTTCTTGCGTGACCAGCAGGCTGGAGCCTTCGAGCGAGCCGATCTCCTTGATCTCCTGGGGAGAGAACGCCGCCTGCGCGGGCCCCCGCCGGCCGAGCAGAACCACCTCGCGGACCGCACTCTTGCGGAGTACCTCGAGCGACTCGGCGGTGATGTCGGTCGGAGCGAGTTCGTCCGTGTCCCGCACCAGGACGCGGGTCACGTCCATGGCCACGTTGCCGTTGCCGACGACCGCCACGCGGCGCGCCGAGGCGAGATCGAAGCTGCGATCCTGGAAGTCGGGATGGCCGTTGTACCAGCCGACGAATTCGGTCGCCGAGTGAACGCCCGGCAGGTCTTCGCCCGGAATCCCCATCTTGCGGAGGTCGTCGACCGAAATATCGCGGCCGAGCTCGACGTTGCCGAAGAAGCGGAAACGCTCATGCTGCGCGGTGCGGTTGTAGACCCTGATGACGTTCTTGATCTTCTGGTGATCGGGTGCGACGCCGCCCCGCACCAGACCGAACGGAGTGGGCAGGCGGTCGAACAGGTCGACGTCGGCCTCGATGCCGTCCGCCTTGAACAGCGCGGCGATCGCGTAGAAGCCGCTCGGACCGGAGCCGATCACGGCGACGCGGAGCGGTCGATCACTGCTCCCGAGGGGCCGGTTTTCGAGGGTCTCCTGCACTCGTTCCTCGCCTTCGCGCGCCGCAGCCGCGGCTCTCGTTTCCTGTTGGGGATGGCCGATCGGTCGGGTATCATAACGCCGTACCTGCTAGCGCCGTTCAGGGATGCGCCAAGGCCGGTCATCGGCATTTGTCAACACCGTTAAGTGTTTGACATGATTAGACATACGCCGCTCCGGCCCGCCCGGTCATGCGGACCGCGGCTGGGAAGACGTTAAGGAGATGGACCATGTCCCAGTCCCGTTGGCTCGCTGAACACGCCGCCACCCAAAGCTCGTTGCGGGCGGCCCTCGTTGCATTCCTGCTTGGAGGCCTGATACTGGGTGCCCTACCGGCCGCTGCGCAGCAGTGCGAGGGTGCGTCCGAGATCACTCGCCTCGGGGGAGCGAACCGGTTCGCCCCGCCGGTCACGGACCAGGAGGGACTGCAGGCCCTGTTCGTGGACCACCGGGACGAGATCCTGGCTCTTCTCGAACAGGCGAACTGGTCGGGTAGCGCGGACGACCTGTTCGCCGCCGTGGCCGCCTGGCGAGGCGTCACCTCGACGACCTTCGAGCCCGGACAACGGGTTCAGTGGATGTTCTTCCGCGAGCGCGGCCAGACGCCGACGGTCGGCACGAACCTCTGCTGGGCCGGCGACGAGGCGTTCGCGTCCTGGGAGATCCGGTTCAACTCCAACGGACGCTGGTACTCGATGATCGTGCCCGAGTCGTGCGGCAACCTGGCGCTCCTGGCGGAGCAGCCGTTGCCGAAGGTGACGCTCGATCTCGACATCGGGGGCCTTTCCTGCAGCGACCAGACGTTCGATTTCCAGAGTTCCTGCGCCGACGGCGAGGGCGCCGTGACTGTCCGGATGCCAGATGGCGGCGAGCGTTCGGCGGCCTCCGGTGGCGTCTCCTTCCCGTTCGCCGCCGAGGGCGACTACACGGTCACCGCGACCTGCTCCGCGATGTCGTCCCGTGGCGACCGGCTCGAGGACTCGGTCAGCGGCATGATCGCCGTCGGCTGCCCGAGCTGCAGCGTGACCGCCTCGCCGGCCGAGGTCGATCTGGGCGAGTCGTCCACGTTGACCGTCACGCCGAATGCCGGCCACGGCGCGGAGGTGTCACAGGTGCTGCTCGACGGGCGCCCGCTCGCGTCTCCGTACACCCGGGAGATGACCCACGACGGGGCCGACGCCTTC
>WTGL01000258.1:0-3813 GCA_011523565.1 Acidobacteriota bacterium | reverse complement strand
CGTGACCGTCGAGACGAGCACCGGCCAGAGCGCCCAGTGTTCGACCGGGATGAAGGTGGCGCCGACGGTCACGATGTCGATCGAGCCGGACCGGGTGCTGGCAGGCCAGACGGCGGTCGCGACGGTCGTACCGGAGAACGGCAACGGCGCTCCGGTGACGGTGAATCTGGACGGTCAGCCGCTCGGCGAGCCCTACCAGCGTGAGGTCCTTCACGGGAACGACGGCGAGTACACCCACACGGCAACGGTGGAGAACGCCGGAGGCAGCAACGAGGCCTCCGCCACGATCAAGGTCGATCGGCGGTGGACCCTGGTGCCGACGCTCAACTCGTTGAGCGGAGACGACGTGCACATCTCGGTGCTCGGTCCGGATTCGCGGGACAGGCTCAAGGCCTGCGTGGACGGCGTCGGCATCGGCGTAACCGCCGAGTACCGCCTGAGCTACCCCTTGGGGATCACGTTCGGGGCGAACACGATCAACTGCGAGGTCGACTGGTGGCTGCACCCGGGCGGCCGGACCGGTTACGCCGGCGCGGACATCGAGATGAAGAAGTTCTTCGTCGGGCTGAACTTCCACCTGACCCGCCCCGGCAGCCGCGTGGACTGGTGGCTCGGTCCCCTGATCGCCCAGCTCGACTACAGCTCGCCGTCTCTGGTGGCGGACGGGTTGGACGGCGCGTCGGTCGACGGCGTGTACAAGCCCGAATGGCCCGGCGAGACGGTTCTCGGCGCCAACATGGGTCTGAAGATCCCGTTCAAGCCGGATTGTCCGATCGGCCTGTATCTCGGCGCCGTTTGGCTCGACTCGTCGATGAAGGCGAAGAGTGCGGAGATCCGCGGCGAGGACGGCGCCATGGCTCCAGCGTTCGAGCTGCGCAAGACGCCGGTGTACGTGAAGGCCGGAGTCTCCTTCGAGTTCTGACGGTTTCGAGTAGTCCGCGGCAGAAGTCGCGCTACATTACATCCGAGCGCCCGAAGACGGGCGCTCGGACTGTGACCTTGGTGGCGCGGGACGCGCGACCAGGGTTCGAGCAGGGAACCCGCCGTGAAGCCGACGGAACTGGAAGAACGATACGGCGCCCGCAACTACGCGCCTCTCGACATCGTGATCGAGCGCGCCGAGGGCGTGTGGGTCTGGGACACCTCCGGCCGCCGCTACCTCGACTGCCTCGCCGCCTACTCCGCGGTCAACCAGGGCCACTGCCATCCGCGGATCGTTGAGGCGCTGGTGAAGCAGAGCCGGAAGGTAGCGGTCACCTCGCGTGCCTTCCGGAATGCCGAACTCGGCGCCTTCTTTCGCGACGTATGCGAATTGACCGGCTTCGAGCGGGCACTACCGATGAACACCGGCGCCGAGGCGGTCGAGACGGCGATCAAGCTGGCCCGCAAGTGGGCCTACACCCGCAAGGGCGTGGCTCCCGGGAACGCGGAGATCCTGGCCTTCGCCAACAACTTCCACGGCCGCACGACGACGATCGTCGGGTTCTCGAGCGAGCCCCAGTACCGGGATGGATTCGGCCCCTTCACGCCCGGTTTCGAGCTTTTGCCGTTCGGCGATGCGTCGGCGGCGAGGGCGGCAGTCGGTCCGAACACGGCGGCGGTGCTCGTCGAACCGATCCAGGGTGAGGGCGGCATCGTCGTGCCACCGGACGGTTTCCTGGCCCAACTGCGCGAGGTCTGCAGCGAACGGAACGCGCTCCTGATCGCCGACGAGATCCAGTCCGGCCTGGGGCGGACGGGACGGATGTTCGCGCACGAGCATGACGGTATCCGGCCGGACGTCATGCTGCTCGGCAAGGCGCTCTCCGGCGGTCTGTATCCTGTGTCGGTGGTGGTGGCGGACGCGGAGATCCTGGACGTGTTCCGGCCCGGCGATCACGGTTCGACCTATGGCGGCAACCCCATCGGAGCGGCGGTGGCGCGGGCCGCGCTGTCGGTGCTCCAGGACGAAGGCCTGGTCGAGAACTCGGCCCGCCTGGGTGAGGTCGCTCTGCGCAGGCTGCGGCGGATGCGCTCGCCCCTGGTTCGCGAAGTCCGGGGACGGGGGCTGTGGATCGGCATCGAACTCCATGAATCCGCGGGCGGCGCCCGTCCGTACTGTGAGCAGTTGGCCGAGCGGGGACTGCTGTGCAAGGAAACCCATGATCACGTCATCCGATTCGCACCGCCGCTGGTCATCGGGGAGAAGGAGCTGAACTGGGCGCTGGACCGGATCGAGGAGGTGCTGACGGCATGACGGCGGACGCCGCGAGCAAGGCGCCGGTCCCGGCGTCGTCGGGGAACGATGCCGACGACCGGGTGCGAGCGCTCCGGCGTCCCCATCCCAAGTTGTTTCGCTACTACTTCCTGTTCTCGCTGATCACCGGACCGGCGTTTCCCGTCGTGTTCACGATCCTGTTCCTGCGCTATCGCACGCTGAACTATCGCTTCGACGACGAAGGCGTGACGATGAGCTGGGGCGCCGTGTTCAAGCGCGAGATCAGCTCGGTCTTTCGCGCCTGCTGGTTCAGACCGCGAGCGGTTCGGCGAAGGCCGAAATGAAGATCGAAGGCCTGCTGGAACTGTCGGCGGTCCGCAACTTCATGTACAGCCGGATGCGCGGTGCGCGTGCCGGAGCACCTGCCACTGCTGTCGCGGGAGCGACATCGGGCCCTGTTACGGAGGGCGATGCCGCCGCCCTGGCCTCGACTCTGCGTGAGATCGCGCGCGAGGTGGCGGCGGTACGGAGCGAGCTGGAGCGGAGGCGATGATGCCCGCCCGCGCCGATGGCGCACCCGGCGGCGGGATGCCGCCGGGCCTGAAGCGTCGGCTGCTGACGCTGTTCCGCGTCGACGAGCGGCCGGAACCGCCACCCGGATCGCCGGAGTCGCTGCGCACCTTCCGCGCCTCGCCGCGGTTCTTCCGGTACAGCCTGCTCAAGTGGGGCCTGGGGCAGGCGGGCGCGCTGTTTGGCCTGGTGGCGTCGACGATCGGCTTCGAGTTCATCGAGTTTGGGCCCTGGTCGCGATTCACGGCCGCCGCGGGGCCGTTCCTGATCGTGCTGTTCGTCGTTCAGGTGCCGTTCTCGTACCTGGTGCTCCGTCTGGGCTACGAGATGCGCTGGTACATGGTCAGCGACCGGGCTCTTCGCATCCGCTACGGCGTCTACGGCGTCAGGGAACAGACGATGACGGTCGTGAACATCCAGAACATGGCGGTGAAGCGCGGGCCGCTGCAACGCCTGTTCAGCATCGCCGATCTGGAGATCCGTACCGCCAGCGGCGCCGCGTCGGACGATGACGACGAGAGTCTCAGCCGCGGCCTCCTGCAGGGCCTGGACAACGCGGAGGAGTTGCGCAACCTGCTGCTGGCGTCGCTGCGGCAGAGCCGGGACGCAGGTCTGGGCGATCCGGACGACCAGGCGGCCGTGCCCGCCGTACCGGTGGCGCCGACGGAGGACCGTGCTCCGGGCGGATCGGAGGACGCTTCGGTTCTCGCTGCTGCCACCGATTTGCTCGCCGAGTGCCGGGCTCTGCGACGAACGGTGGCCGGGTCCGCGGAAGCGTCGTGATCCGCCCGACCCCTGCCGGCTCGTAGCCTCGCATGCCGGAGCTCCCCGACGTCGAGGTCTACTGCGAAGCGCTTGAGCAGCGGGTCGCGGGCCGCGAACTCGTCCGCGTTCGCTTGCGGAGTCCGTTCCTCCTCCGTTCCGTGCGCCCGCCGCTTGGCGAGGCGGAAGGGCGGACGGTGGTCGCCGTGCGCCGGGTCGGCAAGCGGGTCGTCTTCGCCCTGGAGGGGGAGCTGTTCCTCGCCATCCACCTGATGATCGCCGGC
>WTGL01000109.1:6015-7923 GCA_011523565.1 Acidobacteriota bacterium | reverse complement strand
GGAGAAGAACACCGACGTCAGCAATCTGCCGAAGTACAAGATCCCCGAGTACACCCGCCTCGACCTGCGGGCCATCTGGTTCACTCCGCGCGAGGGCCTCCAGGTCCACCTGTTCGCCAAGAACGTGCTCGACCAGATCGCGGTGCAGCAATGGCGGCCGAACGAAGGCTACGGCTTCGGCACCGGCGTGATCCGCGGCTCGCTCACCGACCAGCGGGAGGTCGGCGTGATGGCGAGTTTCCGGCTGGGCGGCCGCAAGACGCTCTACGGTCTCGGCGGAGGAATGGGCCCGTCAGCCGGCGGCAAGTAGCCATCCGTGCCGGCCAGGGCTCAGCGAGGCAGAAGACTGGGTGCGCGGGTCTGCCATCCGCGCGCCCGATGACGGGCCCGCGGACTGGGACGCTGGTGGCGCGGTGACGCGCCACCAGGGTGCTGACCCGCTGCCGCCGAAGGCGGCCAAAGGACTGCGCCGGCCGAAGGCCGGCTCCGCTGTGCAGTGCGTCCTCCTGCTCGGTTGCCTTCTCGCTGCACCACTTCCGGCCCAGCGGACCGAGGCCTCGGCGGACGACCCGGCGGAGCTGATCGCCAAGATCGAGGCGCCGCGCGAGGCGGGAGCCGGCGACGACTCCGGCAAGAGTCTCGCCGAGCTGATGGAGACGCACGGCATCCCGGCGCTGAGTGTCGCCGTCGTCCAGGACTACCGGCTGCACTGGGCCAAGGCTTACGGCGTCGCGGACGAATCGAGCGGCACCCCTGCCGACGCCGACACTCTCTTTCAGGCCGCATCGATCAGCAAGCCGGTGTCCGCGATGGCGGTGCTCCGAGCCGTGCAGGACGGACTGTTCGACCTCGACGACGACATCAACTCCATGCTCCGCTCCTGGCAGCTCCAGGACGACGCCGAGCTGCTCGCGGAGACCCCGGTGACGCCGCGGATGCTGCTGAGCATGACGGCCGGCACCACGGTTTCGGGATTCCCGGGCTACAAGCCCGATGCCGAACTGCCGACCGTTCCCGAGGTCCTCGGACGAAAGGACGAAGAGACACCCGCGAACACGGATCCGGTGGTCGTCGGCTGGCAGCCCGGCACCCGCTACCAGTACTCGGGAGGCGGCTCGACCATCCTGCAGCTTGCCCTGAGCGATGCCATGGCCAAGCCGTTCGAGAAGCTCCTCCAGGAGACCGTCCTCGACCCGCTGAGCATGACCCAAAGTTGCTTCTGCCAGCCGCTGCCAGCCGCGCTTCACGGCAACGCGGCGCGGGCCGGCGGGTCGGCGACCAGGTCCGACGAGGACGGGGCAGAACCCCGCGCACCCTGGCACGTCTACCCGGAGCTCTACGCCGCGGGCCTGTGGACGACGCCGACGGACCTGGCGAAGTTCCTGATCGAGGTCCAGCTCTCCCTGGAAGGACGCTCGAACCGCATCCTCACGACCGAGTTCATCCGCAAGATGGTGACACCCGGAGGCGTGGGCCACTACGCTCTCGGCTTCACCGCCGGCGCCGACACTCCGCACCGCCCCGCGCCGCCCGGAGAAGCGGACCGTTTCTTCGGACATACCGGCGGCAACTGGGGCTTCCGCGGGAACTTCGTCGGATCGCTCGAAGGAGGTAACGGCTATGTCATCCTGGCCACCGGCAGCGAAGCCAACCCGGTCATCTTCGTCGAGCTGCCGATCAGAATCCGCGCCGCCTACGGCTGGGAGTAGCAGCGTCGTCGCTGCGGCCCTCCTGGCCGCGGCCTGCGCCGCGCCACCGGCCCCGACGTTGACCGAGACCGAGCAGCTCTTCCAGGCACGCCTCGACGAACTCCGCGCCGAACTCGGCTTCATCGGCGCCACCGCCGCCTTCGTCCTCCCGGACGGCAGCGAAGGCGTCGCCGCGACCGGCTACGCCGACCCGGAGAGC
>WTGL01000109.1:2426-6005 GCA_011523565.1 Acidobacteriota bacterium | reverse complement strand
GAGCGGACTGACCGACCACGTCTACGACGAAGCATGGCGCCGCGAGGCCCGGTCCCGGCGCGGCCCGGCCGGCGACCCCGACGCCTGGTTCAGGCCGCGGGAGCTGGTCCAGTACGTCCTCGACAGGGAGCCCCTGTTTCCGGCCGGTGAGGGATACGCCTACACCGACACCGGCTTCATCGTGGCCGGCCTGGTGCTGGAGGCGGCCTCCGGAGGCCAGTATTACGACGAGGCCCGGCGCCGCGTCCTCGACCGCCACGACCTGCCGCGCACGGTGGAGCAGATCGGCCGCACGTTCACCGATCTCGCCCCCGGCCACGTCGGCGAGGACAACCCGTTCTCACTGCCTGCCAAGACCGCCGAGGGCGACGTGATGGCCTTCAGCCCGCGGACCGAGTGGACCGGCGGCGGTTACGTCTCCAACTCCCGCGACCTGGCCCGCTGGGCCAAGATCCTCTACGAAGAGCGCGCCCTCGACGGACCGTACCTGGAGGAGATGCTGAACTCCGGCTACCGCGGCGAAGACGCCGGCGCGACCTACGGCCTCGGCGTCTACCGGGCCGACAGCCCGCATGGCGAACTCATCGGCCACGGCGGCTGGTTCCCCGGCTGGCGCTCCACGATGTACTACCACCGGGACTCCGGCATCGCGGTCGCGGTCCAGTTCAACCAGAACGAACTCGACTTCCGCAACGAAGTCCGCGACGCCCTGCTAGCGCTCCTTCTCGAACGGCGTTGACCCGCGCGGTGCCGGCGGTTGTACTGGCTTCGCTATCGTGGCGAGCCGTGTACGGAGCCTGTTCCGCCTCGACCGGCTCATGGACCCGCGTCGCCGCCGCGTGTCCGGTGGCGCTTCTCGGGGCCCTTTGCTTCCTGAGCACGGCCGCCGGGCTTCCGGCTCAGGAAGGCCCGACCCACGCGATCGCGTACTTCGGCGAACCGAAGTACGCCGCCGACGTCCCCCACTTCGGCTACGCGAACCCGGACGCGCCCAAGGGCGGCGAGGTGAGGCTCTTTGTCCCGGGCACGTTCAACAACCTGCACCCGTACTCGGACAAGGGCCGTCCCGAGTTCTTCAACTGGTGGCGGCGCTCGACGATCACCCTCGATCGGCTGATGATTCCCTCCGAGGACGAGCTCTCGACGCTCTACTGCCTGCTGTGCGAGACGGTCGAAGTCGCGGAGGACTACAGTTGGGTTGCCTTCACCCTCCGGCCCGAGGCGCGATGGCACGACGGCGTGCCGGTCACGGTCGACGATGTCGTGTGGACGTTCGAGACGCTCAAGGTCGACGGCACGGTCGGCTTCAAGGCCACCTGGCGCCATGTGGAGGGCATCGAGGCGTTGGGGGAGCGTTCGTTTCGTTTTCTCATCGCCGCCGACAGGAGAAACCGCAGGTCGGTGATGGAGGCGGCCGCCTTCTTCCCGATGCCGAAGCACTACTGGCAGGACCGGGACTTCACGGCGACCACCATGGAGCCGCCGCTCGGCAACGGCGCCTACCGCATCGGCGAGGTCGACACCGGCCGGCGCATCGTCTTCGAGCGGGTCCCCGACTACTGGGCGAAAGACCTGAACTTCAGGCGCGGCTACAACAACTTCGATCGCTTCGGCGTCCTCTACTTTCGCGACATCAAGGCGGGCATCCAGGCGCTCAAGGCCCGCGTGGTCGACTACTACCGCGACCAGGACGAGCGCGAGTTCGCGACCGCCTACGACTTTGCCGAGGTCGACACGGGGCTCTTCAACAAGGAGACCTACCGGATGGCGGAGACCTACGGGATGCACTGGTCGGTCGTCTTCAACACCCGCCTGCCGCTGTTCCAGGACATCCGCGTCCGCGAGGCGCTGACCCTGGCCTACAACTTCGACTGGGGCAACCGCACCCTCCAGTACGGCGCCCTGCGGCGCAACAGCACGTTCTTCCTGGGCTCGGAGATGGCGGCGCGCGGCCTGCCGTCGCTCGACGAGCTCGCGCTGCTCGAGCCGCTGCGAGAACACGTCCCCGAACGCGTGTTCACGCAGGAGTTCACCCTGCCCGAAACCGACGGCTACGGCCGCAACCGGGAGGCGCTGCTGCGTGCCGGGGAGCTGCTCGACGACGCCGGCTGGGTTGTACGCGACTTCCGGCGCGTCAACGCGGCGACGGGAGAGCGGCTCCGGTTCGAGATCATGGTCCAGTTGAGGGAGCACGAGCGCATGCTCGTGCCGTTCGTTGAGAACCTGAAACGGCTTGGCATCCAGGCGACGGTCCGCCGCGTTGAGGCGAACATCCACACCAATCGCGCGCGCCGCTACGAGTTCGACATGACGATGCAGAAGATCTACACGCACCGCATCCCGCGGCCGACGATCCTGCGCAGCCTCATGCGGTCGGACGGCGTCGAACTCCCGAACCTGCTCAACTACGCCGGGATCGACAGTCCGGCCGTGGACGCCCTGGTGGAGAAGGTGATCGCGGCGGAGACCGAAGAGGAGATGAACATCGCGGGGCGGGCGCTCGACCGGGTGCTCCTGTGGAGCTTCTACGTCATCCCTGAAGGCGCCCCCAAGGGTCGCCACCTCCTCTACTGGGATCGCTTCGGCCATCCGCCGCTCGGGCGCGAGCACCTGAACTGGACCGGCTTTCCGCACCTCTGGTGGTTCGACGCGGAGAAGAGCGCCCGGGTCGACGCCGCGATGGGCGAGACGCGCTAGGCCCGCCAGCACGGCCGGACGCATCGCATGCTTCTCTACGTCCTGCGCCGGATTCTCCTCATGGTGCCGACGCTGGTCGGCGTGCTGCTGGTCAACTTCGTGATCATCCAGGCGGCGCCCGGCGGTCCGGTGGACCAGGCGATCGCTCGACTCCAGGGAACCGGTCTCGACGCGGGAGTCGGCCTGCTCGGCGGCGGCGCGGGCTCGACCCTGGAGGCCGAGTTCACCGCGACGGGCGGCATCGACCCCGCGCTCATCGAGGAACTCGAGCGGCAGTTCGGCTTCGACAAGCCCGCGCACGTGCGCTTTTTCATCATGCTGCGCGACTACCTGAGCTTTGACCTCGGCGAGAGCTTCTACCAGGACGTTCCGGTCATCGACCTCGTCCTGGATCGGCTGCCGGTGTCCATGTCCCTGGGGCTCTGGACCCTGCTCATCGTCTACTCCGTTTCGATTCCGCTCGGCATCCGCAAGGCCACGGCCGACGGCTCGCGCTTCGACATCTGGACGAGCGTGGTCATCCTCGTCGGCTACGCGATCCCCGCCTTCATCCTCGCCGTGCTGCTCATCGTGCTCTTCGCGCGGGGCGGCCTGATCGAGTACTTCCCGCTGCGCGGCCTCGTGTCCGACGACTTCGCCGACCTGGGTCTCTGGGCCCAGGTCAAGGACTACTTCTGGCACCTGGTGCTGCCGATCTCTGCCCTGGTGGCCGGGAGCTTCGCCACCCTCACGATGCTGACCAAGAACTCGTTCCTCGACGAGATCCACAAGCAGTACGTGCTGACGGCCAAGGCGAAGGGCCTGCGGACGCGGCGCGTGCTTTACGGTCACGTGTTCCGCAACGCGATGCTGATCATCATCGCCGGGTTCCCCCGCGCGCTC
>WTGL01000109.1:1019-2416 GCA_011523565.1 Acidobacteriota bacterium | reverse complement strand
CATCTTCTCGCTCGATGGACTGGGTCTCCTCGGCTTCGAGGCGATCGTCACCCGGGACTACCCGATCATCTTCGGGACGCTGTACATCTCGACCCTGCTGGCGTTGGTGCTGCAGCTCCTGACGGACATCACCTACACGCTCACCGATCCGCGCATCGACTTCGAGAGCCGCGAAGTGTGAGCGAGCTCTCGAAGAGGAGATGGGCGGCCTTCAAGACCAATCGGCGAGGCTACTGGTCGCTCCGGGTCTTCCTCATCATCTTCGGCGCCACCCTCTTCGCCGAGGTCCTGGCCAACGACAAGCCCCTGGTCGTTCGCCACGAGGGCCGGCTGTTCTTTCCGATCGTCGCGACGTACGCGGAGACCGAGTTCGGCGGCGTGTTCGAGGTGGAGGCCGACTACCGGGAGAGCTTCGTCAAGGATCTCATCCGCGACAGCGGGGGATGGATGATCTGGCCGCCGATCCCCTACGCCCACGACACGATCGACTACGAGCTTCCGGGGCCGGCGCCCTACCCGCCGTCGCGGCGGCACTGGCTGGGCACGGACGACGTCGGCAAGGACGTCCTGGCGGGCCTCATCTACGGCATCCGGCTCTCCTTTCTGTTCGGGCTGGTGCTTACCACCCTGAGCTCGATCATCGGCGTGCTGGCGGGCGCGGTCCAGGGCTATCTGGGGGGCAAGGTCGATCTCTTCGGCCAGCGACTGATCGAGATCTGGGCCGGGCTGCCGATCCTCTTCGTGCTGATCATCCTCTCCAGCATCGTGGAGTCCAACGTTTTCTGGCTGCTCGGGATCCTCGTCGCCTTCAGTTGGATGGCGCTGGTGGGCGTCGTCCGCGCCGAGGTGCTGCGGGCGCGGAACTTCCAGTACGTGACCGCCGCGCGGGCCCTGGGTGTGGGGGACCGCAGGATCGTCCGCCGTCACGTCCTGCCCAACGCGATGGTCGCCACGTTCACCTTCCTGCCCTTCATCCTCACCGGGTCGATCACGCTCTTGACCTCGCTCGACTTCCTCGGCTTCGGCCTCCCGGTCGACGCGCCTTCGCTGGGGAGGCTGCTCGCCCAGGGCCGGGCCAACCTGCACGCCCCGTGGCTGGGGCTCATGTCCTTCTTCACGCTGGCGACCCTGCTGACGCTCGTCATCTTCATCGGCGAAGCGCTGCGCGACGCCTTCGACCCGCGAAGGACAGGGACCCAGTCGTGAAGGAGCTCGGCTTCCTCGAGATCTCCGACCTGTCGATTGCCTTCGACGGCGTCCGGGTCGTCGAGGGGCTCGACCTGCGCCTCGATCGGGGAGAGTCCGTGGCCCTCGTCGGCGAGTCCGGCTCGGGCAAGTCGGTTACCGCGCTCTCGATCCTCCAGTTGCTCTCGTACCCGCGAGCGTCCCACCCGAGC
>WTGL01000109.1:0-1009 GCA_011523565.1 Acidobacteriota bacterium | reverse complement strand
GCTCTCGGGCGGCCAGCGCCAGCGGGTGATGATCGCGATGGCGATCGCCAACGAGCCGGACCTGCTGATCGCCGACGAGCCGACGACGGCGCTCGACGTCACCGTTCAGGCCCAGATCCTCGCGCTCATCAAGGAGCTGCAGGAGCGGCTCGGGATGGCGTTGCTCCTCATCACGCACGATCTCGGCATCGTCCGCTTCATGGCGGAGCGGGTGTACGTGATGGAGCGGGGCCGGGTCGTCGAGGAGGGTTCCACGGAGGAAGTCTTCGAGCGCCCGCGGCACGTCTACACGCGGAAGCTGCTCGACGCCGAGCCACGGAGCGTCTGCCCGATCGCGGAGAACGAAGCGCCTGTTCTGGTCGAGACAACGGACCTGACCGTCGAGTTCCCGTTGCGGGCGTGGCCGCGGAAGAAGGTCCTGGTCGCCGTCGACGACGTGTCCATTCGCGTCCGGCAGGGACATAGCCTCGGCGTCGTCGGCGAATCGGGAAGCGGCAAGACGACCCTGGCGATGGCCATGGTCCGCCTGCTCCGAAGCCGCGGCGGGATCGTCTTCGACGGCGAGCCCATCCACGGTCTGGGCTTCAAGCAGCTCAAGCCGCTGCGCCGGTCGATGCAGATCGTGTTTCAGGATCCTTACGGCAGCCTTTCGCCGCGCCTGACCGTCGAGGAGATCGTCGCCGAGGGTCTGGTCATCCACGAACCCGGTCTCAGCCGGCCCGAGCGTCGCCGTCGGGTCGCCGAAGTCCTCGCGGACGTCGGTCTCGATCCCGACATCCAGCGCCGCTACCCGCACGAGTTCTCCGGCGGCCAGCGCCAACGGATCGCCGTCGCCCGGGCGATGATCCTCCGGCCTCGCTTCGTCGTGCTCGACGAGCCGACGTCCTCCCTCGACATGACGGTGCAGGCGCAGATCGTGGAGCTGTTGCTCGACCTCCAGCAGCGCCACGGCCTGACCTACCTCTTCATCAGCCACGACCTGAAGGTGGTCCGCGCGCTGTGCGACGAG
>WTGL01000276.1:7157-7926 GCA_011523565.1 Acidobacteriota bacterium | reverse complement strand
CTACGGCGTCGACCCGGACATCGAGGTCACGAACCTGCCCCGGGACATCCTCGAGGGGCGGGACCCGCAACTCGCGAAAGCCGTCGAACTTCTGCTCGAGAAGCTGGCGGAAGATCCACGGACACTGCCCGGCCGCCCCGCCGACCCGATCAAGACGCCATAGCGTCAGGAGAATCCCATGTCGAAGAGCCTCCACCTCCTCCTCGCCGCAACCCTCGGAGCAGCGCCCGCGATTGCGGCCGACGCCAACGACTGGCCCGGCTTCCGCGGCGCCGACGGCAGCGGCATCGCCCGCTCCGGCCCCGGCCCGGCGGTCGACCTCGACCTTGACCGCCACTTGCTCTGGAAGGCGAAGATCGAGGGCCGCGGCCACTCGTCGCCCGTGGTTTCGGACGGCAAGGTGTTCCTGACCACGGCGATCGTGGGCGACGAGATTCCGGGAGCCGGACCGCCCGAGCACACCTTCGACGGTCGGCCCTTCAAGCACCCGCAGGCGGTCGACGGAAACCGTCACCACACGATGAAGGTGATCGCGCTCGACGCCGACCACGGCGACCTGCTCTGGTCCCACACGGCCTACGCCGGCAACGTCTACGACGACCGCCATTCCGAGTCGTCCTACGCCTCGCCCACGCCAGTCACCGACGGCGAGCGGGTCTACGCCTACTTCGGTTCCGAGGGCGTTTACGCGTACACGGTCGACGGCGAGCCGGTTTGGGAGCGCGACATCGGCGACATCAAGACGGTCGGGCTCGGCGTCGGCACCTCG
>WTGL01000276.1:4091-7147 GCA_011523565.1 Acidobacteriota bacterium | reverse complement strand
GATGACGGCGGACGACCTGGCCGTGTTCACTTCCGGGTATCCGGGCAAGATCGCGTTCGCGATCCGGCTCGACAGCCGCGGCGATCTGACATCGCACCAAGCCCCTGCAGAACAGGATCAGCGAGGGGGCGGGGCGCAGCTCGACCGTACGGCCGGTCGAAGCGATCGACCGGACGGTCAGGACGCCCGAGTCTGGACCTACCGCAAGGGCACGGGCTACGTGCCCTCGAACCTGCTCTACGACGGACTCCTCTACCTGACCAACGACGGCGGCGTGATCACCTGCCTCGACGCGCGCACCGGCGAAGTCGTCTACGAGGGCGGCCGCCTGCCGATCCGCGGCCGCTACTCGGCCTCCATGGTCGGCGGCGGCGGCCGCATCCTGATGGTCAACACGGACGGAGACGCGGCGCTCTTCCGGGCCGGGCGCGAGCACGAAGTGCTCGGCAGCTTCTCGCTGGGCGAATCGGTCTGGGCGACGCCGGCGATCGTCGGCGACCGGCTCTACATCCGGGGTCGCGAGCACCTGTTCGCCCTCGGACCGGCCGGCAGCGAGGCCGACTCGACCGGCGGCGGCAACGCACCCTGACCAGCGCTCGCATCGCCGTCCTTCTCCCCTGCCTCAACGAGGAGGCGACGATCGCCGCTGTCGTGGCAGCGTTCCAGCGTGCTCTTCCTGACGCTCGCATCCACGTCTGCGACAACGGTTCCGACGACGACACCGCCGAAGTCGCCAGGGCGGCGGGCGCCACTGTCGTCGCCGAGCCCCGGCGTGGCAAGGGCCGGGCCATCCGCCGCCTGTTCCGCGAGGTGGATGCCGACATCTACGTCATGGCCGACGGTGACGGCACGTACGACGCCGAGAGCGCCGGCCACCTCGTCTCGATCCTCCAGGAGCACGACCTTGAAATGGTCGTCGCGGCCCGCAAACGCGCCGACGCGCGCGCCTACACGCCGCTGCGCCGGCTCGGTAACCGGCTCTTCAGCACCCTCGCCCGCTGGCGCTGCGGTCCCCGCGTCCATGACCTTCTGTCCGGCTACCGGGTCTTCTCCCGTCGATTCGTCGAACGCTTCCCCGCGCGCTCGGACGGCTTCGAGATCGAGACCGAACTGACCCTCTTCGCCGCTTCGTCGGAACTCGCCTGGGACGAAATCCAGTACCCCTACTTCGCAAGGCCGGAGGGGTCGGCGAGCAAGCTCAATGCGTTCCGCGACGGCTTCCGCATCTTGCGTACGCTCCTGTTTTCGCCTCCGCCCGCCGTACCGCCCGCACCGGGAGGTGCCTGGCACACTCAGCGGCGCCTCGGCGCCCTCCGCGGCACCGCCCTCATCGGCGTCGTGACGCTCGCCGCCACCGTCGTCTTCCTGGCCCTCAACTGGAGCGCCGTCCGCGCCGACCCGGAACCCGTCGCCGACGCCTTACGCGCGTCCTACGCGCACCCGGAGCGCACGCTCGAGGACTCTGCCGAGCGGTTCAACGACTGCCTGCTCAGCCTGATGGCGCTCGACCGGGGAGGTTCGACCTGGGAACGCACAGTCTCCCCCCGCCGCGTGTACCGATACACCCGCCCGCAGCGACCGTGCGACGCGATCAAGCAGCGCCTCGAACAGGGCGCCGTCGACGACTCGGACTACCTGACCGTCTTCTACCACCAGTATTGGGCCGGCCAGCGCATCATGTTGCAGTGGCTGCTGCCGCCGCTCGGCGTCAATGGGCTCCGAAGTCTTCTGGAGGCGCTGACGTTCGTTCTGCTGGGCGTCGGTCTTGGCGGCGCCCTGCTACTGGCGGGAGCGGTGGTCACCGGACCCCATCCCTGGGACCGCGAACCTCGGGACCGCGAGCTTCCCGCCGGCTTCCGGCGAGTGCTCGGCCTGCCGACCGCCGAAGACGGAACGACGAGCCCTGCTCTGAGGCGCCAAGCGCTGTTCCAGCCCGCCGCCTACGCCGTCCTCTTCGTCTGTCTGCTTCTCTTCCTCGATCTCCACGACCGGGCCGGGAGTTTCACCGTTGGAGCATCGAACGTCCTGACCCTGGCTCTGCTCCTCGCGGTGCCGGTCCTGCGGATCGCGTCCTGGAAACCGGAGCGCCAGGTGCTGCTCTTCGGCGCATTCGGCGCCCTGATCGCCTACCACGAACTGCTCTTCGGCAGCGCTCTGATCGGGCTTGCCGTCCTGCTGCTCGCACTTGCGACCGCTCCGTCGCCCGCCACCGGCCCCGACGCCCCGCGGAGCGAGAATCTCGCCGATCCCCGGACCTGGCGCCGGCGCCTGTTGATCCGTTGCGGCGCCGCCTATCTCGGCTGCCTCTCCACCGTCTTCCTGCTGCGGGTCGTAATCGCCGAGCTCACCTTCCGTGAACCCGTCCTGTTCAAGTTCTGGGACCAGCTCACCCACCGGCTATACGGCGCCGCGCGGAGCTCGATCCACCCGGAGATCGACCCCTTCTACGCGGGTCGGCCGACCATGGAGAGGTTCCTCGAACGGGTCGAGAACAACCTCGGCACCGTCGGACTCGGCTCCCAGGCCCTGGCCCTCGTCCTCATCGGCCTCACGGCGGTCACTCTGATCGCCGCCACCCTCTACGTCCTCCGCCACTGGTGGACGCTTGAAGACCCCTGGCGCTGGGCTGGCATCCTCGCCGCCGGCTGGTCCGTCCCAGCCTGGTACGCCGTCTTCTTCGCCCACACGATGGCCCACGTCCCGGTGATGATCCGCCTGCTGGCGCTGTCTTACGCAGCAGCGGCGGTGGTCCTGGTCGGTGCCGCGCTGTTCAGACGCCGGGCCGAAATCCCGGAGTCGGACGGCTGAAATCTCGGAGTCGATAAAGGAGACAACCATGAGGGCATATCTCGACTTCGTCAGCGGAACTCTCGTTCTCGGCCTCACGCTGGCAACGACCCTCGTTCTCCTGTTCACGGTGTTCCCGGCGCTGCCCATCGGAGGCGAAATGCTCGATGTAAAGGCGGGATACACCCACCCGGAGGTCATCGCCGAGATGGAAGGCTACGGCGACCAGGGGCGACGAGTGTACGCATGGTCCGCAGCGACGCTGGACA